>JAIUNQ010000169.1 GCA_020161475.1 Pseudomonadota bacterium
CCGACGCGTCTTGCCAAGGCGGTGATCGCGCTGCGCAGGGTGCTGCTGAATGCGGCGGTGCCGGTTCTCTTCTTCCTTCTGTTGCAGATCCTGCTGGAGGGCTTCGGTCTGGTGTTCCAGCGCGCGCAGCCGGTGCTGGAAAACATGGTGGCGGGGCTGGCGCTGGTCTTCAGCGTCAGCGGGCTTGCTGTGGGGCTGCTGGCACCCAATCATCCGCGCGTGCGCCTTGCGGCCCTGCCCGATGGCATGGCCAAGGAAATCTGGCATCTGCTGCGTGTGCTGGCGGCCCTGATTGCGCTGGGCGATCTGTTTGATGCGTTCTATTCCGCCATCGTGGCGGCCAAGCCCGTCACCATTGCCTCCAAGGGTGTGTTCGGCGCGCTGGCAGCCCTGACGCTGGCGGCGGGGTTGCGGCGGATTTTCCGGCCCGCGCCGGAGGGCGACAGCATGCACGCTGCGGCGTTGACGGCCCTTCTGCCGGTGCGCTTGCTGGGTTGGGGCATTGTGGTCGCGGTGCTGGTCGCGGTGATCACGGGTTATGTTTCCTTTGCCAGCTTCCTGCTCAATCAGGTCGTGTGGCTCACGATCCTCGGGCTTGTGATGCTGCTGGCCTTGGCCTTCATCGAGGAGTTCATCGGCAACGGGCTTTCCTCGCAGGGGAACTTCGGGCGCCGCGTGCGTGAGGTGACGGGGCTGACCGCCAATTCGCTGGACCAGATCTCCGCGCTCTCCTCCGGGCTGGTGCGTCTGCTGCTGTATCTGGCGCTCGGTATGCTGGCGCTGGCGCCCTGGGGGATCGATTCCTCCAGCCTTGTTGGCAATCTCAAGGCCGCCTTCTTCGGCTTCACCGTGGGCGGGGTGACGATTTCCCTCTCCTCCATCGCGCTCGCGGTGCTGTTCTTCGCGCTGGGCCTGATGGCGACCCGCGCGGTGCAGAACTGGCTGGATACGCGCTACCTGCCTTACACCAGCCTCGATGTTGGGCTGCGGAACTCCATCCGCACCATTTTCGGCTATATCGGTACTTTCGTCGCCGTGATGATCGCGCTGTCGCAGATCGGCCTGTCGATGGAGAAGATCACACTGGTCGCCGGTGCGCTCTCTGTCGGTATCGGTTTCGGTTTGAAGTCGATCGTCGAGAATTTCGTCTCGGGTCTCATCCTGCTGTGGGAGCGTCCGATTCGGGTGGGTGACTGGATCGTTGTCGGCTCCGAGCAGGGCAAGGTGCGGCGCATCAACGTGCGCTCCACTGAAATCGAGACCTTCGACCGGGCAAGCCTGATCATCCCGAACGCCGAGTTCATCTCGGGGCGTGTGAAAAACTGGACTCACGCGGATCATCTGGCGCGCATCATCATCCCGCTGACCGTCGATACCACCTGCGATCCGGCGCAGGTGCAGGCCCTGCTGAAGGATGCCGCGCTGGCGCATCGCGAGGTGCTGAGCGAGCCGGCGCCCTCCGTGATTTTCAAGAATCTCGGGGAGAACGGCATGGAGTTCGAGCTGCGCTGCTTTGTCGATGTGGATGCGCTGGGGCCGACGCGATCGGAACTGCTGTTCGATATCGTCGCGCGGTTGCGCGAGGCGAAGATCGAGGTGCCGACGCCGACGCGCCGTCTGGAGATCACCAACCTCTCGGCCATGGTGGAGCAGGGGGCTTTCGTGCCCTCGCAAGCGGATGATCTGGGCATGGGGAGGAAGATATGAGCTTCTGTTCGATCCGCGGCGTGGCCGCTCTTGCCGCCGTGCTCGGCGGGTGCTCGGCGCCGCCGCCACCGCCGGTCCAGCCCGCGTTCTATGCCGATCTCGCGCGCCCCGGAGCCGCCTTCGACAAGGTCACGGCGAGCGAGATCATCAATGCCTACCGGGCCCGCGCCGGTGTCGGCGCGCTTGTGTGGGATGAGGCGCTTGCCCGCGAGGCGCAGGCCAATGCCGAGCGTCTGGCGGCGCGCGGCGATCTGGCCGATGGCGGCGGGCCGGTTCCTGCCGGGGTCAAGCGCTCGGTTTCGGGCGGCTATCACACCTTCGCGGATGCGTTTTCTGGCTGGCGCGGCTCTCCCCCGCATGATGCCGTGCTACGCGCACAGGGGTCGCGCTATGCGATTGCCGCGCTGGCCAAACCCGGCTCCCGGCACCGCGTGTATTGGGTGATGCTGGTAAAGTAAAAAACGGCCCCTTCGGGGGCCGTTTTTGTTTGGATCAGTAGCGGGCGGGCGGCAGCGGCGGCGCCTCGCTGACGAGGAGAATCGAGACGCGGCGATTGGGCGCGAGGAACGGATTGTCCGGGAAGACCGGTTGCGTATCGGCACGCCCGACGACCGACTCGAAGCGATCATCCGGCAGGCCATTGTCCGAGAGAATGCCGCGAATCGAGAGCGCGCGTTCCGACGAGAGCTGCCAGCCGATGCCGCGCTCGCGCGCAGCACCGCGGTTGGCGCTGGTGTGGCCGGTGATGCGGATGCGGTTGGGCATCTTGCGCAGCGTGGGGGCCAGGGCTGCGACGACGCGGCGGGTGCGCTCATAGGGGCGCGCCTCGGCCTCGGGGAACATGGAGCGGCCTTCCTGATCGACGATCTGGATATCGAGCCCCTCGGGGGTTTCCTCGATCTGGATATTGCGGGAAATCTCGGCGATTTCCGGCATTTCCTGAAGCGCCTGACGCAGGGTGGCAGCGGCGGTGGTGAAGCCGCGATCCGCCATGAAGGTGCCTTCGCCCCTGGTGTCCTTCTGGATGTTCTTGGTGGGAATGCCCAGCGTGCCGGCGAGATCCGGCGAGACCTGCGCGACGTTGGCGAGCTTGCGGCGCGGGGCCACGCCTTCCACGTCGATCATGCCGGAGGTGCGGGTATGCTTCTGGTTGCCGAAGGCTTCGCGGATGGAGCCCGCGACCACGGCCATTTCCTTGGTTTTGGGCTGCGAGAATGCGACGAGCATGACGAAGTAGGCCAGCAAAAGGCCCATCAGATCCGCGAAGGTCACGAACCAGCCGTGGCCGCCCGCGTGCTCTTCACCCTTTTTCTTGCGTGCCATGCGTCAGTACTCCAGCCTCAAGCGGCTTCCATCACTCTGAAACACGGGCATCCCGGGCCAAACCGGTTGCCCGCTTTTCTCGCCAACCTCAGGCGGCTTCCGCCTCTTCCGCGAAATGCGCCTTGTGGTGATCGGGCAGGTAGGAGACCAGCATTTCGCGGATGATGCCGGGGCTCTTGGCCGCGCGGATCTGGAGCACGCCGTCGATGATCAGCGAGCGCGAGACATCTTCTTCTTCCTGCTTCACATGCAGCTTGTCGGCGATGGGCAGGCAGAAAAGGTTCGCCACCAGCGCACCGTAGAGCGTCGCGAGAAGCGCGGTCGCCATGAACGGGCCGAGGGTGGAGGGGTCCGACATGTTCGCGAACATGCCCACCATGCCGAGCAGCGTGCCGATCATGCCCCAGGCCGGGGCGCAGTCGCCGATGGCGCGGTAGATCTTCTGGCCCTCGTTCAGATGCGCAAGGAAGGTATCGCGGTCCATTTCCATGGTCTTCTGGATGAATTCGGCGTCATAGCCGTCCACCACGTAACGGATGCCCTGCGCGAGGAAGGGGTCGTCCACCTTGTGGTTTTCCAGCGCCATGGGGCCGGATTTGCGCATGATTTCGGCGATCTTGGTGATTTCCTCGATGAGCGCGCGCGGATCGAGCGCACGCATCTGCAGCGCGAATTTCATGCCCATCGGCAGGCCATGCAGCATGGCTGAAAACGGATAGCGGATGATGGTGGAAGCCGTCGCGCCGCCAAAGATAACGATGGCGGCGTGCTCGGAGATGTAGATCGAGACGTTGCCGTCCATCAGCATCAGCAGGATAACCACGCCGACGCCCATAGCCGTGCCGACGATTGTTGCGAGATCCATGATCCTCGTCCCCGAAAAATGCGTTCAGCCCGAACCCGCGTGCCGATTCTGGCCGCAGGTTCCCTTGGCGGACGATAGCGGGGGGGCGCTAAAGGAAAGGTTAAGCTTAAGAATTCTTCCCTTTTTGCGTGGCGGCCCGTTCGGTGCTTGACCCCGCGCCCGGGTTTGCGCACACCGCAACAAGCCCTATCCGGATTCATCACCCCGCGTTCATCTGCGCTATGCGAAGGCAGCCACGCTTGCCTTTTGGAAAGCACCGCTTCTCGGCCCTCAGGAAATTCCCCGATGTCGCTGCCTCGCCTCTACTTCCGCGTTCTGACCATGCTCGGCCCCGAGGGCAAGCTCGCGCTTGTGCTTGTGGTTGCCAACCTGTTGCTCGCGGTGGCGCAATTTGCCGAACCCTATCTTTTCGGGCGCATCATCAACCTGCTCACCAGTGCGCAGGCTTCGGGCAGCAAGCCGACGATCCAGCAGCTTCTGCCGCTGATCGGCATGTGGTTGACCTTCGGGTTGTTCACCATCGCTTGCGGCGTGCTGATCGCGCTGCATGCGGATCGTCTGTCGCATCGTCAGCGCCTCAATGTGATGAGCCGCTACTTCGAGCATGTGCTGACCCTGCCGCTTTCTTTCCACACCGCCACCCACTCGGGCCGCACGCTCAAGGTGATGCTGGAGGGCGCTTCGGGCATGGCGTGGCTGTGGCTGGGCTTCCTGCGCGATCATTTCTCCGCGCTGATTTCGCTGTTTGTGCTGCTGCCCTTCACGCTGTTCATCAACTGGCGCCTTGGCCTTCTCCTGGTGGTGCTGGTGGCGGTGTTCGCCTGCCTCACCTATTTCGTGCTCAACAAGACCCAGACGTTGCAGGGTTCTGTCGAGGGGCATCATTCAGCGCTTGCCGAGCACGCCTCTGACGCCATCGGCAATATTCCGGTGATCCAGAGCTTCACGCGTATTCAGGCCGAACTCGCCTA
The DNA here is from genome assembly GCA_020161475.1 of Pseudomonadota bacterium. Classification (GTDB taxonomy): domain Bacteria; phylum Pseudomonadota; class Alphaproteobacteria; order Rhizobiales; family Beijerinckiaceae; genus Rhabdaerophilum. The sequence goes on from JAIUNQ010000169.1 coordinate 4,867, forward strand.
TATGCGCACCATCATCGACCGCACGCTTTCGGCGCAGATTCCGGTGCTGTCATGGTGGGCGGTGGTTTCGGTGGCGACCCGCGCGGCCTCCACCATCACCGTGACCTCGATCTTCCTGCTGGGCACTTGGCTGCACCTTCAGAACAAGGCGTCGATCGGCGATATCGTCACCTTCATGGGCTATGCGACGCTGCTGATCGGGCGTCTTGAGGCGGCGGTGGCCTTCATCAACTCGCTCTTCATGCAGGCGCCCAAGCTCAACGAGTTCTTCGAGGTGCTCGATACCACCCCGCAGGTGAATGATCGCCCGAATGCGATGGATGCCGGCCAGCTCAAGGGCGAGGTCACCTTCGATAACGTCTCCTTCTCCTATGACGGCAAGCGCCCGGCGATCACTGACCTGTCGTTCACCGCGCTCAAGGGCAAGACGATTGCGCTGGTGGGCTCAACCGGTTCGGGCAAATCGACCACGCTCGGGCTGCTGCACCGCGCGTTCGATCCCCAATCGGGCCGCATCACGATTGACGGCACGGATATCCGCGATTTCTCGCTGCAATCCCTGCGCAAGAATATCGCTGTCGTGTTTCAGGAGCCGATGCTGTTCGCGCGCACCATTCGCGAGAATCTCGAAGTGGGGCGTGCTGATGCTTCCGATGCCGAGATGATGAGTGCGCTGGAGCGTGCGCAGGCGATGGAGTTCATCGCGCGCCAATCCGACGGGCTCAACACCATCGTCGGCGAGCGCGGCCGCTCGCTCTCGGGCGGCGA
>JAIUNQ010000170.1 GCA_020161475.1 Pseudomonadota bacterium
CTGCCCACCCTGCATGATCGCTACGGCATTTCCACCAATGCGCTCTGCGAGCAGGTCAAGGGCTGGCTGAAGTAATCGCGCATCAACTTTTGCCCGAGCGCCCGAAAAGAGGCGCGGGGCACCGGAGGAAACGAATGAAGAAAATCGGTTTCGTCGGTCTGGGCTCCATGGGCCTGCCGATGGCGATCAATCTGAGCAAGGCTGGCTTTGCGGTCACGGGGTTCGATCTCCGGGCCGAGGCCGGTCAAGCGCTCGCCGCCACCGGTGCAAAGGCGGCGAGCAGCCTTTCCGATGCCTTCGCCGGGCAGGACGCCACTGTGCTGATGGTGGTGAACGCCGCGCAGGCTGAAGACATTTTCTTCGGCCAAAACGCTCTGGCCGCCATGCCCAATGGCGGCGTGGTGGTGCTTATGGCCACTTGCCCGCCGGGGACCGTGGCGGCGCTCGCCGCACGGGTGGAAGCAGCGGGCTATGCCTTTGTCGATGCCCCGGTCTCGGGCGGTGTTGTCGGCGCGCAGGCGGCCAGCCTCACCATCATGGGTGCGGCGCCCAAGGCCGTCTTCGCCAAAGCCAAGCCCGTGCTTGATGCGATGGGTTCCAAGGTCGTCTTCATGGGCGAAAAGGCGGGGCAGGGCGCCACCGCCAAGGCCGTGAACCAGTTGCTCTGCGGCGCGCATCTCGCGGTGGCGGCGGAAGCGCTCTCGCTGGCGGAGAAGCTGGGCGTGGACATGGCCCAGATGCTCGACATCGTCTCTGGCTCTGCCGCCTCCAGCTGGATGCTGAAGGATCGTGGTGCGCGCATGCTGGAAGAGAACCCGCGCGTCACCAGCGCGGTCGATATCTTCGTGAAAGATCTCGGCATCGTGTTGGAGGCGGGCCGCGACGCGAAAGCCGCGCTGCCCATGGCCTCGCTCGCCCATCAGCTTTTCCTGTCTGTCTCCGGTCGCGGCCTCGGCGGTGTGGACGACAGCCAGGTGATTGCCGCCTACCGCGCCCTGCAAGGGCGCGGCGACTAATCACAACACGCATTAACGCCCGAAAAATCGGCAAAAAAGGGAGAAAACCCATGACTGACATCACCAAAGGCCTGAGCCGCCGCACCCTGCTGGGCGCAGGCCTCGCCATGCCGGCCGTGCTGAGCCTGCCGCGCGGCGCTCAGGCGCAGACCGTGTTCTCGCTGGGCCACAACGCGGCACCCACCAACCCGCGCCATATCGCCTGCGAGAAGTTCGCCGAGATCATCAAGGAGAAGACTGGCGGACGTATCGCGATCCGCGTCGCGCCCTCCGAGCAGCTCGGCAACGAGGCTTCGCTTCTCACCTCCCTGCGCACCGGCGCGGTGGATTTCACCGCCAACTCGCAGGGCTCCACCTCGGCGCTGGTGCCGGAAATCGCGGCGCTCGGCCTGCCGTTCCTGTTTTCGAACTCGGAAGCCGCCTTCAAGCTCGTCGATGGCCCCTTCAAGGATGTTCTGGCGGCGCGCTTTGCCAAGGTGGGCATCCGCCCGCTCGGTTATTGGGATAACGGCATCCGCAACATCTCGAACTCCAAGCGCGCCATCAACGTGCCGGAAGACCTCAAGGGCCTGAAGATCCGCACCCCGCCGGACCCCATGACCATCGACATCTTCCAGTCGCTCGGTGCCGCCACGCAGCAGATCAGCTTCGGCGAACTCTATGTTGCGCTTCAGCAGGGCGTGGTCGACGGGCAGGAAAACCCGCTCACCAACATCGCCTCCTCCAAGATCTACGAGGTGAACCCCTATATCTCGATCACCGGCCACAAGTGGGAATCCTCGCCCTTCCTGATGTCCAACATCACCTGGGGCCGTCTTTCCGCCGCGGATCGCGACATCGTGGTCGAGGCGGCTGCGGTTGCCGGGGCGCTCCAGCGCAAGATGCTGGGCGAGTCCGAAGCCAAGTTCGCGGCCGAATTCAAGGCCAATCCGGCGCTCAAGATCAACGAGGCCGACAAGGCGGCCTTCCGCAAGGCCTCCGCTTCCGTGGTTGATGCCTGGAAGAAGAAGCCCTTCGGCGACTTCGTGGAACAGCTTGTGAAGGCTGTCGGCTGATCTCTCCCTGGCCCTGCCCACCCTTTCGGGCGGGTAGGGCCTTTTTTCTTCGCAAGGAGTGCGCGCCATGCAGGCCATCGCACGGATCACGGATGTGGTCGACGATCTCCTCGGCAGGCTGTGTCGGGGCATCATCCTGCTCACCATGCTGGCATTGCTGGGGGTGATCGGGGCCAACGTCATCGCGCGCTATGCCCTGGCGGATGGCGGCATCAACGAAGTCGGCGAAATCCCGGAGCTGCTGTTTCCGTGGCTCATTGGTGCCGGCATCATTCTGGGCGTGCAGCGTGGCGCGCATATCGCGGTGGACTTTTATTCCGCCGCGCTGGGGCCCAAGGGCAAGGTCTGGGCGATCTGTTTCGTCAATGCCGTGGTCATCGCCTCCTACGCCATCCTGTTCCAGCCGGTGATGGAGATCGCCAGCATCACGGCGGATGAATTCACGCCGCTGCTCAAGCTGCCGCGCTCCATCGGCTTCTATTCGCTGCTTTTCACCTTTGCCGGGGTGATGTTCTCCAGCCTCGCCATTTCCCTGCGGGTGATCGCGCGTGGACATGAAGCGGCCCCTGAATTTGATCTTGAGGAGAGCGTGACGTGATCCTGGTCCTCATTGCCACTTTCTTCGGCCTGATGTTTCTGGCCATTCCGGTGGGCCATGTGCTTGTGGCCGCCGCCTCCGCCTCCATCATGATGAGCGACGGCCTGCCGCTCATGATCGTCGCGCAGCAGATGTTCCAGCAGACGCAGAGCTTCCCGATGCTCGCGCTGCCCTTCTTCATCCTCTCCGGCTCGTTGATGATGAGCGGGGCGCTGGGCAAGAAGATGATCGATTTCGCCACAGTGCTGGTGCAGCGCTATCGTGGTGGCCTCACCTCCACTTCGGTGGTGGGTTCGGCGGTGTTTGGCGGTGTTTCCGGCTCGGCCGTGGCGGATGCAACAGCCATCGGCGGCATGCTGATCCCGTGGCAGAAGCAGTCCGGCTATCCCGCGCCCTTCTGCGCGGCGAACAATGCGGCAGCCTCCACCATCGCCATCCTGATCCCGCCGTCGATCCCGATGATCCTCTATTCGCTGGTCTCGGATGTCTCGGTGTCGTCGCTGTTCTATGCGGGTGTGTTGCCGGGCCTGATGCTCACGGCGGCCTTTGTGTTGGTCAACAACATCTCGGCGCGTCTGCGCGGCTTCCCTTACGAGCGCAAGCCGTTCGATTGGCCGAAGTTCCGGGAACTTTCGGTGCAGGCTGCGCCTGCGCTGGCCATGCCGATCTTCATCCTGCTCTTCCTGCGCTTTGGCATTGCCACGCCCACGGAAGTCTCGGTGATGGCGGTGCTCTATTCGCTCGCAGCTGGCCTTTTCATCTACCGCGACATGACCTTCAAACGCTTCTACGACGCCATCATCTCGGCGGGCGTGGCGACGGGCGTGGTGATGCTGGTCATCATGGCCTCGGCCATTGTCGGCTGGATCATGACCTATGTGCAGATGCCGCAGGTGTTTTCGCAATGGGCGCTCGGCACGCTGAAGGATCCGTGGCTGATCATCCTGGCCATGAACATGATCATGCTGGTGGCGGGCATGTTTATCGACCTTCCGGCGGCGATCCTGCTGCTCGGCCCCATCTTCGTGCCGCTGGCGAAAACCATCGGGCTTGATCTGACGCAGCTGGGGCTGGTGATGGTGCTCAACCTCGCCATCGGGCTTTACACGCCGCCCGTGGGCACCACCCTCTTCATTTCAGCCTCGGTGGCGCGCACACGCATCATCGAAACCACGAAAGAGCTGTTTCCCTTCTACCTCATGGCGCTGCTGATCTTGTTCAGCTTCTCGTACATTCCGGCGCTCACCCTCAAGTGAGCCCGGAACAGCCGGGGGATCGGTGCGAAAAGCCGAACCAAGAAGAAGGCGGCCCGAAAGGCCGCCTTTTTCGTGTTCCAGCGATCCTGACCCTCTTTCAGAGGATCAAAATGGCCCGGAAATCATTGACATTGGTGCGCGTGGGACCGGTGATCACGCTGTCGCCAAGGCTCTGGAAGAAGCCGTGCCCATCATTGTTGGCAAGGCTTTCCTTGGGTTTGATGCCCTTTGCAAAAGCACGCGCGATGGTGGAGGGGGTTGAGATTGCCCCTGCAATCTCCTCTGCACCATCCACCCCATCCGTATCCCCCGCCAGCGCGTAGATGCCCGCTTCGCCATTGAGCGCGACAGCGAGCGAGAGCAGGAACTCGACATTGCGTCCGCCGCGCCCTTTACCGCGAAGGGTGACCGTGGTCTCCCCGCCCGAGAGCAGCAGGCAAGGGGCCTTGAACGGCGTGCCGTGGCGCTTCACCGAGCGCGCCAGCCCCGCCAGCACCTTGCCGACATCGCGCGCCTCGCCCTCGATATCGTCGGAGAGGATATGCGTCTCCACGCCCGCCTTGTGCGCCACTTCGGCAGCGGCTTCCAGCGCCATGCGGGGCGTGGTGATCAGGTGCAGGCTCTTGTTCGCCAGGCGCGGATCGCCCGGCTTGACGCTTTCGCCCGCGCCGCTTTCGAGGATCTGCATGGCTGAAGCGGGCAGATCCATGCCAAAACGCTTCACAATGGCGAGCGCCTCGGCTGAGGTGGTCGGGTCAGCCACCGTGGGGCCGGAGGCGATGTCGATGGGGTCATCCCCCGGCACATCGGAAATCGCCAGCGTGATCATTGGCGCCTTGCACGCTGCGGCGAGCCGCCCGCCCTTGATGAGCGAGATGTGGCGACGAATGCAGTTCATCTCGGTGATCGAAGCGCCCGAAGCCAGCAGCGCGCGGTTCACGGCCTGCTCGTCGGCGAGGGTCATCGGCGGCAGGGGCGCAGCCAGCAGGGCCGAGCCGCCGCCGGAAATCAGCGCAATGACGAGATCGTCCGGCCCGAAGCGCGACACGAACTCCAGCAGCCGGTGCGAGGCGACTTCCCCCGCCGCATCCGGCACCGGGTGGCTCGCCTCGATGATCTCGATGCGCTCACACGGGGCGGAATAGCCGTAGCGGGTGACAACGAGACCCTCCAGCGGCCCCGGCCACAGCGCCTCGAACGCCTGCGCCATGGCGGCGGAGGCCTTGCCCGCGCCAATCACCCCCAGCTTGCCCTTGGGCGGCTGGGGCAGGAATTTTTGCAGGCACAGGGCGGGCTGGGCGGCAGCCACCGCCGCATCGAAGGTGTTTCGCAACAACGCGCGCGCGGCTGAATCGTCCATATCCGTCCCTGCAAGTTTTCTTGTCGTTCCGCCTTTTGTGAAGCCGGTTTTAGTCCGGCGCAACCACGTTCGTCGGCTTGCCCGCCACGAAGTTTTCAACGTTGTCGATCAGCTGGTCGCACAGCGTTTGTTGCGCCTCGATCGAAGCCCAGGCGACATGCGGCGTGCAGATCACGTTCTTGCGCTTGGCGAGGCGCATGAAGGCACTATCCGGGGCAGGGGGTTCGGGCAGGGTGACATCGAGGCCCGCCGCCGAGATCAGGCCTTCATCAAGCGCAACCTCAAGGTCTTCTTCAACAATCAAGCCACCGCGCGCGGT
>JAIUNQ010000171.1 GCA_020161475.1 Pseudomonadota bacterium
GGGGTTGTTGGGGTCATAATCGGGCAGCGAGACATGGGTGACGATCTCACCCGTATCCACATCCAGCACCAGCGCCGCCCCTGCGATCGCCTTGAACTTGGCAAGAGCCGCGACCATTTCCTCGCGCACGGCATGATTGACGCGCGCATCGATGGCCAGTTCAAGCGGCTTGAGGTCGGAATCGGTACGGGCGAGCCCCGCCCCGCGCAGGTCGTTCAGCCCCTGCCCGTCGATGTATTTCTCGATGCCGGCGATGCCGATGTTGTCGATATTCGAGAAGCCGATGACATGCGCGGCGACATTCCCGTTCGGGTAAACGCGCTTGTTCTCCGGCAGAAAGCCGATGCCGGGGATGCCGAGGCGATGCACCTGCGCCTGCTGCTTGGGCGTGATCTCGCGCTTGATCCACACGAAACCGGCCTTCTTGCCCAGCTTGTCGCGCAGTTCTCGCCCGTCGAGTTCGGGGAACACGGCGTTGATCAGTTCAGCCGCTTCGTCCTTGTCGGTCACCTTTCGCGGGTCCGCAAAAACGGAAACCGTCTTCACATCGCCCGCCATCATGATGCCGTTGCGGTCGAGGATCGACGGACGGGCCGAGGAGATTTCCCCGCTCGCCAGACGCCCGATGGTGTTGGAGCTTTCCGAGGTCAGCTGGATCTGTGCGAGACGTGCGCCGAGCACGCTGAACAGACCGCCGAACACCACGCCGACCAGCAACATGCGTGCGTCGAGTTTTTCCGAGCGCAGCGTCAGCAGCTTGTCCAGCGTGCGCTTGAGAAACGGCGGGCGACGCTCGATCGGCAGCGCCGGCGGGGCAGCGCTCTCGACGGCCTGCGCCGCAGCGTTCGGGATTTCGGGGTGGGCCTCGTTCTGCATCGGCTTGCCCTCAGTTCAGGATTTTCTTGAAGAGCGCTCCCAGCCCGTCGCTGTTCTGGCGGGCAGGAGCCTGCCCGACCGGCGCGGGCGGGGTGATCTTGGTCGGCGCAGCCACCTTGGGCGCGGGCGTCGCCGCCTGCTTGGTGCCTGTATTCTTCGGCGCAGCAGAGGGTGTTGCCGCCTTGGGGGCCAGCGGCAGCGGCGCGCCATGGCTCGCCACGGCCTTGGGGGGCACCTTGGCCTTGGCGTCCTTTCTGGCCGGGTCCGTGGCCTTCACGGCCGTCTTGGCGGCAGCCTTGGGAGTGGTCGTCGGGGTGCCCGCCGCTTTGGGCGTGGAGGGTTGCGCCGGGATCGAGCCGGTCAGGAGGGTGTCGAGCGCATCGGCCTTCACAGGGGCAGCCGCCGGAATATCCTTGGGCTGGGCCACCTGTCGGGCGCTCATCTGCGCCATGCCTTCACCGGGCTTGGCGAGCGTTGCAAGACGCGCCGGACGATTGAGCAGCTGCCATTCCGCTTCCAGCACCGCAATCGCATCGCGCTCGTGGCGCAGCTCGTTCTGGCGCTTCTTGAGCTTTTCGGCGACGAGAATGGTCTCGTACTTCACCGAGTAAGCCCAGGTTGCCGAGCCGATGACCGCCACCAGCGCAAGGAAGTTGAGGAAGCGGATCATCGCTTGCTCCTCGAATGTTGGGCAGGCTTCTTCGACTTGGCGCTGCGTTTGACGGTTTCCGGCAGGGCGGCGAGGGCGAAAACCGCCTCGTCGTCGCCTTGCGCGGGGGTATCGAGCCGCATCGCGGCACGAAGCTTGGCCGAGCGCGAGCGTGGGTTGACGGAAAGCTCCGCCTCGCCCGCCATCACGGGAAACTTGCCCTCAACCTTGAAGGTGGGTTTGGCGCTGGCGGCCACAGGCGCATAGCGCGAGCCGCCCCCGCGCCCGGAGCGCGAGGCGAAAAACACCTTCACGATGCGGTCTTCCAGCGAATGGAAGCTCACCACCACCAGCTTGCCGCCGGGGCGCAGCAGACGCTCTGCCGCGTGCAAGGCTTTCGCCAGCTCGTTCAGCTCGTCGTTCACCGCAATGCGCAGCGCCTGAAAGGTGCGCGTGGCGGGGTGAATGTCGCCGGGGCGCGAGCGCACGATCCGCCCGATCATGTCGGCGAGCTGGCGCGTGGTCGTAAACGGCTTTTCCTTGCGATCATGGACGATGGCGCGCGCGATCACGCGGGCAAGACGCTCCTCGCCGTAGTGATAGATGATGTCGGCGAGGCGCTCCTCGGAGGCCTCATTCACAATATCCGCCGCGCTTTCGCCTTCCAGCTTGCCGCCCTGTGCCATGCGCATGTCGAGCGGGCCATCGTTGCGGAAGGAGAAGCCCCGCAGCGCCTGATCCAGCTGCATCGAAGACACGCCGATATCGAGCACAATGCCGTCGAACCCGGCAAAGCCTGTCTCGGCCGCCGCCTCTTCCATGCGCGCGAATTCGGTTTCCACCAGCGTCAGGCGGCCCGCGGCCTCGGCCACCAGCGCCTGCCCATTGGCAATGGCGGTGGGGTCGCGGTCCAGCGCAAGCACGCGGTTCTTCGGATTGGCCGCCAGCACGGCGCGCGTGTAGCCGCCCGCGCCAAAGGTGCCGTCGAGGAAATCCCCGCCGCCCGCTGCGTTCAGATGCTCCAGAACCTCGGCCAGCAGCACCGGAATATGCGGCGCGTTGGCATGAGAGGAGGCGGGGGCACCGCCGGTCAGTCCGCCCTCCGGGCCGCTTGTGGCAAACCCGGCACCGAGGGTGCCCCCGTCACTCCCTATGAAGTCCCCGCCCCCGTTCCCCCGGTCAGGCTGGCCTTCAGCGCGCGCAATTTGGCCTTTGCCTCGGCCTCCTGCGCGGCAAACCCATCCGGTGAGAAGAGACGGAACCGATCGCCCAAGCCCACGAACACCACCGCGTTGGTGATGCCGGCGTGCGCCTTGAAGCGTTCCGGCAGGGCGATCCGCCCCTCCGGATCGACCTTCAGATGCTCCGAGGCGCCCAGCAGCGCCGTGGCTATCAAATCGCGCGCTTCCGAGTAAGGCGGATAGCGCCCGATCAAGCCGTCGATTTCGGCCAGAAGCCGATTCCCCCCCGCTTCCAGCGCAGGCAAATCCAGCGCCGGATGCATGAACAAACCCGGATAGCCGTCCGCCTCCAGCACCGCCCGGAACGACGCGGGGATCGATACCCGCCCCTTGCCGTCGAGCCTGGCCTGAATGGTGGACACAAAACGCATGACGCAAACCCACACCGCAGGCGATCACCTGCGCAGAACCCGTTGCTGCGATGGGGAGGGCTCGGATGTTGCCAGCCGCCATCACTGCCCGCTCACTCTCGCCGAGGGCGCAAGGAGCCGACGCGGAAGGAAATTCCCCTTCAAAAGCGCCGTCAATTCTTGGGCAAATATGGGCTAACATGGGAACACATGGGCGTCAACGCAACCGACGCGCAAATCCGCCCTTGTTTGCGCGCAACCCCGAACACACCACGAAAGGCTTAAGGAAGGGTTTTGGTAAGCTTAAGGGGCGGTGAAAATCTCCCCGCGCACCCTCCGCCATTGGGCCGGGAAGGCGCTAAAAGGCCGGGCTGCGCTGAAGCGCAAACCCGGCCTGCAAGGCTGCAAATAGCGGGATGGGGGGCGGCTCAGCCGCGCAGCAACATCAGCCCGTGCAGAGTCACCGCCACCCCCATCAGCATCACCAGCACAAACGAGAACAACGGCAGGCGGCGCGACCAGCGCGAGAAGCCGGAAACGCCCGAAAGACGCCGCGCGCCCCACACCGCAATCAGCCCCACGGCCACCAGTGTCGCCGCCAATCCCACGCTGAACGCCGCCACCATGGCCACACCAAGGGCATAGGCCTTCATCTGCAAGGCGACGATCAGCACGGCAATCGCCGAGGGGCACGGAAGCAAGCCCCCGGTGAAACCGAACCACATCACTTCCCACGGCTTGATCACCCGCCCGCCGTAGCGCGCGGCAATTTCATCCTCGCCCATGTGGGTGTGGCCGCAAGAACCATGGTTATGGTCGACATGATCGTGATCGTGGTGATGATGGCCATGGGGGTGATCATGCGGATGGTCGTGGTCGCAACCGGCGGGGACCGAAGCGCTCTTGGCCGCCACGCTGGGCATCATACCGCCGCTGCGCCACCCCCAGGCGAGACGCACCCCCAGCACCAGAATCAGCACGCCGGAGAGCAGCACCAGCCAAGGGTAGGCTTGCTGCTCGATCAGCCCGTTGCCGAGCCAAAGGCCGACCAGCACCAGAACCCACACCACCAGCGTATGCCCGATGGCCGCGGAAACGCCCAGCAGCAGCGCCTGCGCCGGGGTGCCGCGCACGGCGATGAGGAAGGCCGCCATGATGGATTTCGCATGGCCGGGCTCCAGCGCATGCAGCGCGCCCAGCAGCACCGCCAGAGGCAGGAAAAACCAGGGGTTGCTGGCCCCGGAGGCGATGGCTTGGGCGATATCCGGCATGATGGGCCTCAGAGAAACTTCGACAGGGTCTTCAGCTCCGCCAGCACATCGCGCCGCGCCGCGCCGCCCTCACCGGCTTCAAGGCAATGCTCGATGTGATCGTGGATCAGCTCGCGCTTGGCATTGGCGATGGCGGCCTCCACCGCATGCATCTGCTGGGCGATGTCGAGGCAGGGGCGTTCGTTCTCCAGCATCGTGATGACCGAGCGCAGATGCCCTTCGGCCCGACGAAGGCGGGCAATGAGGGCGGGATGATGATGGTGTTTCATCTCACTATCCTATCCCCCTGGAGGGGATAAATCAAAACAGAAACTGCCCCTAAGCGCAGCGAAGGCAAGCGCGAAGGCGCGCCGCCCGGTCAGGGCGGACCGCTGCCGCAAGGCAGCCACTAAAAAACTTCTCGGAGCGCAGCGAAGGCAAGCGCGCAGAAACAGGACATTGTGTCGCCCGGTCAGGGCGGATCGCCGCCGCAAGGCGGCCAACAAAGAAGATAAAATCCAGTCGGCCTGTAAGCCGGGTTTTGTATGGCCCCTGCCTGCGCAGGAACGTGGCGACCATTCATCTGGGACCGGGCTCGCACCCGGCCTCTAGCAACCAACCCGGATGGTCACGGGTCGAAACCCTCGGGCGGAGAACCCTGCGCCTTGCGGCACGCGCCATCCCTATTCGGTCTTGCTCCCGGTGGGGTTTGCCCTGCCACCGCTGTTGCCAGCGGCGCGGTGCGCTCTTACCGCACCTTTTCACCCTGACCGGGAAAAAACCCGGCGGTTTGTTTTCTGTGGCACTTTCCCTGAGGTCGCCCTCGGCGGCCGTTAGCCGCCACCGTCTCTCCATGGAGCCCGGACTTTCCTCGACATAAAATGCCGCGGTCGCCCGGCCGACTGGATCGCCAAGCGGATAGGCCCATGCCGGGCGCGGGTCAACTCGTGATAAGATTCGAACCGTCACAACAGGGCGCGGACACATTTTTACCTCAATATTGAACCGCAAGGCCCCGGGTGCGTTAAAGCTCTTGTGAAGAAGCCTCGGACGTGAAAAGTTCCGCCAGTCCATTTTGTCTCAAAGGGAGCAAGACCATGCGTAAGATGATGTCCATCGCCGCCTGCGCCGTTGTGGCCGCCAGCCTCGGCGCCTGCACCCCGCGCGAAGAGCGCGCTGCCGGCGGTGCCGCCATTGGTGCGGTTGCCGGTGGTCTGATCGG
>JAIUNQ010000172.1 GCA_020161475.1 Pseudomonadota bacterium
GGGGTTTAGGGATGTTTTCTGTTGAAGTGCGCGACCGGATCATGATCGGCCATTCCCTGCCCGATCCGTTTTTCGGCCCGGCGCAGGAGATGCACGGCGCAACCTTTGTGGTCGATGTCGCGTTTTTCCGCGAAAAACTCACCAGCAAGAACGTGGTGGTGGATATCGGCGCGGCGCTCGATGTGCTGGCCGAGGTGCTCAAGCCGCTCAAATACAAGAACCTCGATACCCTGCCCGAGTTCGCCGGCAAGCTGACCACCACCGAGTTTCTGGCGCACCACATCTTCCTCAAGATGGCGGAAGCGGCAAAAGCGGGCCGTTTGGGCGAAGATGGCAAGGGCTTGGCCCGCCTGCGCGTGACGCTGCATGAAACCGATCTTGCCCGCGCGGCCTTCGAGGGACCGCTCACGTGAGCGGCTTTTCGCCCGACTGGCTGGCTTTGCGCGAGCCGATCGACCATCGCTCGCGCGACAAGGCGCTCGAAGCGCGGCTGGTGCAGCGGCTTGAGGGCAAAACCGCGCTGAAAATTGTCGATTTTGGCTCGGGCACGGGCTCCAACCTGCGCGCGCTGGCACCTGTGCTGGGGCGCGAGCAGCACTGGACACTGGTGGATTACGACCCCCTGCTACTCGAGGAGGCCGCGCTGGCGCTGACGCGCTGGGCGGATCGGGCGGGCCCGCAAGGCGATACGCTGATGCTGGAAAAGGGGGGCGCAACCTTCAGCGTTTCGTTTCGCCTGCATGATCTTGCCGGTTCGGTCGAAACGGCGGTGCCGGAGGGTTGCGACCTGCTCACCGCCTCGGCGCTTTATGACCTGACCTCGGCAGTATGGATGGGGCGGCTGGCGCAGGCGGTTGCGGCCTCACGGGCCACGTTTTACGCCGTGCTCACCTACGACGGACGCGACGCCTTTGCCCCAGCGCATCCGCTTGATGCAGCGGTAGTGGAGGCTTTTGCCCACCACATGCAGCGCGACAAGGGGTTTGGTGTCGCGACCGGCCCCATGGCGGCCGATGTGCTGGCCGGAAGCCTGCGGCACGTGGGCTACACGGTGGAGCGCGCCGACAGCCCCTGGGTGCTGGACGCGAAAGATGCCGCGCTCGCCCGCGCGCTCGTGGAGGGCATGGCGGCCGCTGTGGGTGAAACCCATACGCTTGCGCCCGGTGCGCTGGAGGATTGGCTGCGCTTTCGCCAGCAGGAGGCTGTGGCCGGAGATGCCCGGATGGAAACCGGGCATACCGATATTCTCGCGTTCCCGGCTGCGTGACGCTGCCTTCAGGGCAGCATGCGGCGCATTACGCCATCCTTGAGCACGAAGCGGTGCATGAGCGCTGCGCCGATATGGGCAAACAGCAGGGCCGCCAGCGCAATGGCGATAAGCCCATGATATTGCAGCACGGCTTTGGCGAGCCCCGGATTTTTCGCCACGATTTCCGGCAGGGCAAAACCGCCGAACAGATCACGCGCGCCATAGGCCGAAACGCCGATCCACCCCAGCAGCGGCACGGCAATCAGCGCGAGATAGATCAGGCCATGGACAGCCTCTGAGGCGATCACCTGAAAGCGCGAGAGGGTCGGCTCCGGTGCGGGCGTGCCGCGCGTCAAGCGCACCGCGATGCGCAGAACCACCAGTAGCAGCACGATGAAGCCGAAGGTCTTGTGCGCGGTGTAGAGCTGGCCAGTCACAGCGTCGAAATTCGTCGCCTTGCCACGTGTGACCATGAAAAAACCCACCGGGATGAGCGTGAGCACCAACAGGGCTGTCACCCAGTGGATGAGCTTCTGAAGGCCGGAATAAGCAGCGGGACGTTCAGCCATGGCATTCTCCCAAGCACAAGGTGGCGGCCCGTTCAGGCGCGCATGTCACAATCGAATAGCACATCTCCCTGCCCCAGCGGGATGACATCTGTGCGGGGGCGGCGGGCATCGTTGAGGCGCGCGAGCGGGGCGAGATCCAGCCCGGCCCGGCCCGAACCGAGGATGACCGAAGACACCATGAGGTGAAGCCGATCCACCAGCCCAAGGTCGATCGCGCGGGAGATGATGCAGGCACCGCCCTCGATCAGCACGGAGCGCAGGCCCAATTCGCCCAGTCGGTCCAGCACGGCGGCAAGATCAAAGCGCCCGTCCGGTGCGGGCAGCGTGATCACCTCGACCCCCTGCGGCAGCACCGGGCCACCGGCGTTGCTGCGAAACACGATGCGCCGAGCGCCATCCGCCCCGTCAAGGCACAGCGCTGTGGCAGGCAGCTTTCCGCGAGAATCCAGCACGATGCGCGCGGGGTTCCTCCCCTCGCAGCGGCGAACATTGAGGCGTGGATCATCCGCCAGCACGGTGCCGATGCCGACAAGCACGCCGTCCACTTTGGCCCGCAGCGCGTGAAGATGATCAAGCGAGGGGGACGCGCCGATCCCGCGCGACTCGCCGCAGGGCAGTGCGATGCGGCCATCAAGCGATTGGCCCAGCTGTGCCACCACGAAGGGGCGCGGGCCTTCGCGCTGTTCGATCCTCTCCAGAGCAACGTCACCGGGGCGGGGCAAGGGGCGGACCTCTTTCAGGCAAGATGTGGAGGGCAGATTAGGGTTTGATCTTGGCAAAGCAACTGCCCAACCTATGTGCAAGGGGTCACGCGGCTGTTCATTTCCCTGAGGGGCAAAGTGTGCGACGCTGGCACCCTGACTGTTGACGCGCCCGGAGGTGGGCCGACCATGAGCACACTCTCGCGGGTTCTTGCCCTGTTTGACGATGCCGAGCCGCGCAGCGTGGACCGCGCGATCGCGGAGTTTCGGGCGGGGCGTCCCGTGGCGATTGTGAGCGGTGAGCAAGCGCTGCTGGTTCTGCTGGTGGACGCGCTGACCCAAAGCATTGCTGAGGGCTTCGACAAGCTGGCCCCCGGCCGGGCCAAGCTGCTGCTTTCGGGCGCGCGCCTCAAACGGCTGGGACTGGCGGATGCGCCGGCTGCCGGGGCTTTGGCGCTGCCGGTGGCGGATGCGGCGCGGGTCGAGGCGCTGTCCTTTCATCTCGATGCACGCCTTGATGCGCCGGTTGCTCCTTTAAGCACGCTGGAAGAAGCGGGCGCGGAGCTGGCGCGGCTCGCGCTGCTCTCGCCTGCGCTCTATGCGCTCCCCCTGCCCGCGCTCGCCGTCACCGATGATTTCATCCATGTCCCGGCGGAGGCCGTGCGCGGGTATCGTGCGGCGCAAACCCGCCTGCTCAAGCTGGTGGCGCGCGCGCCGGTGCCGCTGGAGGGCGCGCGCGAGGCGGAGTTTGTGATTTTCCGGGGCGGTGAAGGCCTCAAGGATCAGATCGCGATTATCGTCGGCAAGCCGGATCTGAGCCAGCCGGTTGCGATCCGGCTGCACTCGGCCTGCCTCACGGGGGATCTTTTCGGTTCGCTCAAATGCGATTGCGGCGACCAGCTGCGCGGTACGGTACAGACCATGGCGGCGGGCGATGGCGGCATCCTGCTCTATCTCGATCAGGAAGGACGCGGGAACGGCATTGCCAACAAGATGCGGGCCTACAAACTGCAATCGCAGGGCTGGGACACCTATGACGCCGATGAAGTGCTCGGTTTCGGGCTGGATCAGCGGCGCTTTGACTTTGCTGCGGAGATGCTGCGCCAGCTGGGCGTGAGCGCGGTGCGGGTGATGACCAACAACCCCGAGAAGATCCGCGCGCTCAAGGCAGCGGGGCTGGATGTGGTGGCGGACAACCGCGCCTATGGCCGCCAGACGGCTGAAAACACACGCTATCTCGCCTCGAAGCGGGATCGGGCGGGGCATATCATCGATTTCGATGCCATGGCCCACCACGCGCCCGCCCGCGACTGAGCGCTATTCCACCAGATCCCAATAGGGCCGTGGGCCGAAGCGCCTAGCCAGAAAATCCACAAAAGCGCGCACCTTGGGCGAGAGGTGCCGGGCGTGCGGATAGACCGCATTGAGCGTCATATCCTGCGGCACATAATCCTCCAGCACGCTGGCAAGGCTGCCCGATTGCAGATCCGCCCCCACGATGAAGCTGGGCAGGAATGCCAGCCCCAGCCCCTTGAGCGCTGCAATGCGCAGGGCATCACCGTTGTTGGCGGACAAGCGCCCCTTCACCTCCACTGGCCAAGGCTTGCCCTCAGGCGAAATGAAGCGCCACTCATGCAGCAACGCGATGTTGGAATTGGGCAGGCAGTCATGGGATTTCAGCGCATCCGGCGTTTGCGGGGTGCCGCGCGCGGCGAGATAAGCGGGGCTGGCGCAAACAACGCGGCGCACCGGGGCGAGCTTTCGCGCAATGAGGCTGGAACTCATCAGCGCGCCGATACGCACCGCGACATCGAAGCCCTCGTCAATCAGATCGACAAAGCGATCGTTCATGGAGAGGTCGATCTCGACTTCCGGGTAAAGCGCCATGAAATCGGGAATCGCGGGGGCCAGATGCAGAAAGCCGAAACTCATCGGCGCATTGACCCGCAGGCGTCCGCGCGGCGCGGCCTGCAACTCGCCCACGCATTGGTCCGCTTCCTCAATGTCCGCAAGGATACGGCGGGCGCGTTCGAGATACCCCTTACCCGCCTCTGTCAGCGTGAGGGCGCGGGTGGTGCGATGGAGCAGGCGCGCGCCGAGACGGCTTTCCAGCGCCGAGACGAGACGGCTGACGGCCGATTTCGATGCCCCCATGCGCCGGGCCGCACCGGAGAAGGATTCCGTCTCCGCCACCCGGACAAAGGCTTCCACTTCCGCGAACCGATCCATGCTGCCTCCTGAATTGTCCCGTTTTACGCAACAGTCTTGCCCGCAACAAGCGAATTGTTCTTGAAACGGGAGAGGCATACAACCTCGCCATCCGCTGAGGCGAACCTCAGCCCCAAAACACAAGAGGTTGACATGTCTGATATTTCCTATGCCGCTCCCAAGCCGATCCTCCCGTTTCTTGCGCCGCTGGAGCGCGGACTGGCGCCGCTGGCTGAACCGCTCCTGCGCGTCACCACCGGCCTGCTGCTGGTGCCGCACGGCGCGCAGAAGCTGTTCGGCTGGTTTGGTGGCTATGGGCTGGAAGCCACGGGCCAGTTCTTTGCCACCAAGCTCGGGCTGCCGCCGGCGCTGGCGCTCGTGGCGGGCCTCATCGAATTTGCGGGCGGACTGATGCTGGCCGCTGGCCTTCTCACGCGCCCCGTTGCCGCCTTGGTGTTCGGCCTCATGGCTGTCGCGGTGCTTCAGGTTCACCTTGGAGCCGGGTTCTTCTGGACCGCAGGTGGTTATGAGTACCCGCTGTTCTGGGCGGTGGCCGCGCTTTACTTCGTGCTGCGGGGCGGTGGCCGCGCCTCGCTTGATACCGTGATCGGACGTGAATTCTGATCTTGAGACGTTTCCCGGTGGCGGGCACCCCGCCCGCCTGCCTCACCCCCTTCAAACGGAGGCATACCATGACGACGATTCTTCGCCCTGCCGATGCGCGCGGCCATGCCAACCACGGCTGGCTCGACAGCCATCACACCTTCTCCTTCGCGAACTATTTCGATACCGACCACATGGGCTTTGGTCCGCTGCGCGTGATCA
>JAIUNQ010000173.1 GCA_020161475.1 Pseudomonadota bacterium
GAACAGGACCAGACGCTGGCGGCCTGCTTCGGCTGTGAGGAACCCTGCCGCATCGGCGGAAAATGCACGCTGGAGCGCGCGCTTCACATCGCGCTCGACGCTTTTTTTGCCTCGCTCGACCGGCTGACCCTAGCGGACATCGCCCTGACACCAGGCGCCCTCACCTTGCTGGAGGGCTTCACTCAGGCGCCGCAAGACAAGGGAAATCAAGGCGCTACCCCTGCGCCCTGACTCAACTTTTCACAACCCAGCAGTCACGGTTTAGCTGGCAGGCAGGCCTTGAGCACCCCGATATGCTCGGCAAGATCGGAGGGCTGTTCCTTGCCCGCCTCAAACCGCGCAATCGCCTTGCGCGCCGCTGAAGCCTTGGCGTCAGCCTCGCCCATGGGGTTGAGCATGTGAAAGTAGGCGCATGTCGTCACATGCAGGGGCAACCCGTTGCGCTCCGCAAAGGTACAGACCTGCCGCACCACCTGAATGGGGTAGCTGCCCTCGCGCGCTTGCACGAGGCTGGTGTAGCCCACCAGCTTGATGGTGGCGTCCTTGTTGCCCTTCAGCGCTTCGTTGCGCGCCTTGTCCATCGCCTTGTCGAGCGCCTGCCCGCCCAGATCCTCAGCTGCGGCCTGCTTGTAAAGCGCCATCATCTTGTTGAGGCGCTCCAGCAGCGTGCGGCAATCGGCCACAGGCTGGGGCGAAGCCGGCAGCACCGGCATCGGCGCGGCCTGTTGGGCAGCCCCCGCACCGGACGGCGGGCGCGCATCGGATTTGGGCGCCTGTGCAAGGGCCGGAAAAGCCAGCGCGCTAGCGAGCAGCGCGCCCCAGAAGGGCAGCCGCCGCCCTGAAATCACACCAGCGATTCTCACGGCGCTCGCGCGCTTCGTCATCCGTGCCCCAGACAGAAACCTCGAAATCGCCATCGACCTCTCCCGCCTCAAACGCGGCACCCGCTTCCAGCACGCCCTCTTCCAGCGCCAGCGCGATCAGCGCAGAGCCGGAAATCGTGGTCACCACATGCAGTGCGGCAAGGCGCTGCGGCGAGGTGATCCGCCCGATCAGCTTCGAGATAATCTCAAGGCTTTCAGCGGGTTGTTCGACAAAAGTGATTCCGGCGCTCAGCAAGAAACGCGCGCCATGCGTATCACGGAAATGCGCCAGCACCGGGTCCCAATGCTGCGCCTGAAGCGCCACCAACCGGTCCGGATCCGTCGCGCGGTAACACAGGAGATCGGAGCCTGCATACTTGAGAACATCGGCGCGCACCTCGTCCATCGCATCGGCGACATGGTCGATCGCGGCATGGAGAATGCGGGTCACCGGCATGTTGACGGGGTCGATTACCTCGACCTGCGCGCCCCATTCGGCGGCCAGAAGCTGCGCAACCGCCTCATCTTCCGCCACCAAGGCCCGTTTCAGCTTGGTCTTGGCCGAACGCCCGTCCAGCGAGAGACCAAAGCCCCCCGACACAGGCACCACCGTGGCCTCGGCATAAAAGCGCTTGGGCAGCTGCTTCTTCATGGCCGCACGCGCGGTGCGCACGGGGTCATAGCGGGCGGGGTCCTCGCCGTCGCCGAACCAGTCTTTGGTCAGATCATCACGCATGCATCAGGTTTTAAAACAAAGCGCGCCGGGAGGAAACCGCCCGGCGCGCCAGAATCTGCCTTGCCCACACACTCAGCGGCGGGTGTTGCACTCGCGCATGAAGCTGCGCATCTCGCGTGAGCCACGCTCCAGCTTCTTGGCCTCGGCTTCATCTCGGCAGGCGAACATCTTGGCCAGCGAGGGATCCTTCTTCACCGCGCAATCCTGCATCGCCTTGCGGCGCTCATCCTCGGTGAAACGCTGGTCCTTGAGCTCCGCACGGCACGCCTCGCGCACTTCCTTCATTTTGGCGCGGTGCTGGCCGCGCCCTTCATGCCCGCGATCCGCACGGGCTTCGCTCATGCATTTGCGCATGCCGTCGCGGCGCTCCTCGCCCTTCATGTCGCGCATCTTGTCGCGGCATTCATCGCGCATCTTGCGGTGCATCTCGCGCCGGTCCATCGCGCTCTCCGGCTTGGCCGGTGTGGTAGCCTGCGGTGCGGGCGCGGTGGAGGGGGCGGCAGGCGCCGGCGGCGTCTGGGCCAGAGCCAAACCAGCGAAAAGAATAACGGCACCGGCCCCGAGGGCAGCACCTTTGATGAGGCTCTTGATGGACATGGCGATAGGCTCCCAGGTTGGAATCAACGCCATCATCAATAGGCCCGCCTACCCCTTGCGAACATTGCGGGGGGATAAACTTTCCGTAATCTTGCGCGCAGGCTTACTTCTCGGGCGCATCCTCAATCGGATCATAGGCCGAGGTGTCAAAACCGAGAAGGTTCCAGCTCTGCAGCATATGCGGCGGCAAAGGCGCTGAAACATCAATGATTTCGCCGGTCTTCGGATGCGGAAACATGATGCGCCGCGCCAGCAGATGCAGCCGGTTCTGGATGCCGCCCGGCAACTGCCAGTTCTCCTTGTCGAAGTATTTGGGGTCTCCCACGATGGGGTGGCCGATCTCGGCGGTATGCACACGCAACTGATGCATGCGCCCGGTGACGGGCTTGAGCGAGAGCCAGCTGAGCTTCTGCGCGGCGGATTCCACCACGGCGTAATAGGTCAGCGCGTGATCCGCGCCCTCGTCGCCATGCTTGGCCACCTTCATCTTCTGGTCGCCGTGCTCATCCGTGCCCTTGGCAAGCCAGGTGGAGACACGGCCCTGCCGCACGCGCGGAACCCCAGGCACCAGCGCCCAGTAGATCTTGCGGGCCGCGCGCGAGCGGAAGGTTTTCGCCAGCGTGGAGGCCGCAAGGCGCGATTTCGCGACAATGATGCAGCCCGCCGTATCCCGGTCGAGGCGATGCACGAGGCGCGGCTTCACGCCGTCCTTGTCGCGCAGCGCTTCGAGCATCCCGTCGAGATGGCGCGTCATGCCCGAGCCGCCCTGCACAGCCAGCCCATGCGGCTTGTTGAGCACCATGAGGTCCTTGTCCTCATAGAGCGTGATGGATTTCAAAAACTGGGCATCGCTCTGCGCGCCTTTGCCCACAGGCTTGCTCGCCATGGGGCGGGCATTGGCGGAATCCCAGCCCGCCTCACGGCCACCCTCGCGCGGGCCTTTGGCGGCAACCGTCTTGCCGTCCTTGCCGACCTCGCGGATGCCGGGCTCGGGCGCTTTTTCCAGCGGCGGAATGCGGATCACCTGCCCTGCCGCGATGCGTGTTTCCACCTTCACGCGGCCACCATCCACGCGCACCTGCCCGGTGCGGCACAGCTTGTTGAGATGCCCGAAGGAGAGATCGGGAAAATGCGTCTTGAACCAGCGGTCCAGACGCATCCCGTCATCATCCTCGCGCACGGTTTGGGTGGTCACACCGCTCATCTCTTACCTCGTCACCACAGTGCCGACCCACAGGCCGCACGCGCAGGCCGCCAGCGATCCGATCACCGAGAGCAGCACATAAAACATCGCCGCCCCATAGCGCTCCGTCAGCCAGAGCGTGGCGGCATCAAGCGAAAAGGCCGAGAAGGTGGTAAAACCGCCCAACACGCCGGTGATCAGCAGAAGACGCGGGTTGATCCCCTCGTTGGGGAGCGTGACCAGCACGCGCGCCAGCAGCCCGATCACAAAGCCGCCCACCAGATTCACGAACAGCGTGCCATAGGGCATGCCGGTGCCGAGAAGCCGCGCCGCGCCAAGGCCCGAGAGCCAGCGCAGCACCGAACCCAGCCCGCCGCCGAGAAAAACAAGCACAGCCTTTTCCATGGCTTCTTGTGACGGAAGGCGCGGTGCGAAGCAAGGCTTTGGCGCTCCCGCCGCGCCACAATCACGGCACAACAATTCCTGCAAGCGCCATTTCGCTGCCGTTCAGCCGCCACAAACTAGGGTGATTTTCATGGCGTCGGGTGACCCCCGCCCGGCGCCAGACGGTTGCGTTACCTCCCGCTTCCAACCCCTTGAGGTTCTCGATGAACACGACTCGCAAGCCCCTCTCCCGCCGTGCCATGCTGGCTGGTCTCGGCGTTGCCGCTGCCGCCCCCGCCGCTGTCTATGCCGCGCCGAGCAAGCCCCTCACCCCGATCGGCAAGCTCTGGGGCGAGGCCGAGGCCCTGCGCGGTCAGATCAGCGCCTATCGCGCCGAGATCGAGGCCGCCTCGGTCAATGGCGTGCCGGGCTGGATGCGCCTTGGCGGCGAAGCCAATCGCCTCTCCGAGCAGCGCTACGCCAAGATGATCGAAATTCTCAACGCCCCCGCGAAAAACGTCGATGATCTCAAGATCATCGGTCAGGTTTCGATGGATACCGACATTCTCAACGGCGCGCGCAGCTGGGCTGCCGAGCGCTTCGCCTCGGCGGCGCTCACGCTGGCCGCCTGACACGCCATTCGCCGCGCGGGCCAATTCCCTCCCCCGCGCCCGTGCGGCGATGCGTCCCCTCCGGGACGCCCCTCGACTTCAGCCCGGCTCACCGCCGGGCTTTTTTGTTGCCTGCGCACAGCTCGGCCTTGGCACAGTGTTTGCCAGTAGGAAGACAAAGGCGGTGCGGCATATGGCCGGCCCCTGTTGCGTTTCAAGGAGTTCCCATGGTTCCCGCCGCTCTGCTCGCCTCCGGTGCCGCCTCCCTTTTCTCCAGCGGTCTGAGTGCTTTAGGCCAATCTTTTGTCAACAAGAGCGACAAGGACAAAAGCGGCGGCGTCTCCCTTGGGGAGTTCTCCGAGCTTCTTCAGGGTGGGAAAAATCTGCCGGGCAGCAAAGACGCCTCGGCAACTTCTGTCACGCCGACGGAGGCAACCAAAGCCAAGTTCGCCAAGATCGATACGGATGCCAACGGCAGCCTGAGTGCCGAAGAAGTCAACGCCTACAACCAGCAGCTCGTGCAGCAGCTTCAGGCGGCGTTGGTTGATCTCCAGCAGATGTACGGCGCGGGCCAGAACGGCGCGCAGCAGGGCGGCCACCACAAGCACGGCGGCTTGGCGGACAAGCTCTCCGCCATCGACACCAACGGCGACTCGTCCGTCTCCAAGGATGAGCTGAGCGCCTTCTTTGCCGCCCAATCCGGCAATGCCACCAGCGCTGCCAACCGCGCGAGCCAGATCTTCGCGAAAGCCGACACCAACAATGACGGCGCCCTGAGCAAGGACGAGCTTTCCGCCTTCGACGCCACCCGCAAGAAGAAGAAAAAGGGCCAGGAAGGCACGGACCAGATCGCAACGCTGCTGCAGGCGCTTGATCAGGCGAATGCCTCGCTCACCACCAAGGCTTCTTCCGCGCTGGCCGCGACCAACGCTTACAAATCCGCCGCCTGACGGCCCAACCCGACGACCTCCAAACCCCGCGAGCCCCGTGCGTGACCCCCGCACGGGGCTTTTCTATGAGAAAACGAGGTTTTGAGGCACTCGCACGGGGCGATTGGTGCAGATCAGCGCCCCGCGCGCTCGCGACGCAGCTTTTCCCAGAACTCAAGCCGCTTGCGGATATCGCGCTCGAAGCCGCGCTCCGGTGGATCATAGAAGGTCTGGCGCCCCA
>JAIUNQ010000174.1 GCA_020161475.1 Pseudomonadota bacterium
AAACGGGGGCTTGCGATACGTCAGGCGAGAAAAAGGACGGAGCCGATTACTGAACCGGCGAGAAAGCCGTCGGCGCGAGAATACGATTTTCCATTTCCACCAGCACATCGGCATCGGCCATGGCTTTGAGATAGACGCCGAAGGCCGGATCTGCTGCCATTGCCTTGCGGCGAGCCTCGCGGTCGGCCTGGCTGTCATAGCCCCAGAGATGGACAACCGAATTAAGCTTGCCCTCGACCGTGGTGAACCAGCCAAGGCAGCGTCCGAGATACTTCTCCTGAAGCGGCCAGCACAGTTCCTTGTAAATGGCCACGAATTCATTCACGCGGCCGGGCTTGCAGGTGTAGATGCGCAGATCGACGATCATGACGGCTCTCTGGAACTCCCGGAATAAAAGAGGGGTAGGGGGTCAAGGCGCGCAGCTTAAGCGCTCAGCCGCCCTGGACAAGAAAAAACCGGAGGGCCTTGCGGTCCTCCGGTGAAGGGCGGGCCTTAGCCGAGCGAGTAGGTGACGATCTCGGCGCGGGCATCCGCGATGTTGTGGTAGCGGTGGATTTCGGAACGGAACGCACGCCAGTTTCCGAGGATCTTGGCGAACAGCGGGTTCTTGGCGGCTTCCTCGTCCAGCACCTGCTCGGAGGCGG
Organism: Pseudomonadota bacterium; assembly: GCA_020161475.1. Lineage (GTDB taxonomy): Bacteria > Pseudomonadota > Alphaproteobacteria > Rhizobiales > Beijerinckiaceae > Rhabdaerophilum. Next base: position 645 of record JAIUNQ010000174.1, read on the forward strand.
TTTTGAGCGCCTTGAGCACGTCGTTGGGGAAGAAGTTCAGCTTCGCGCCGTTCTTGAGCACCGAGGCCAGCGCCTTCGGGTTCTTCGCATCGTAGGAAGCGATCATCTCGGTGTCCGCCTGCGCACCGGCGGCCCGCAGGATCGCCTGATAATAGGGCGGCAGGCTGGCCCAGGCGGTCTTGTTGATGAAGAGGTTGATCGAGGCCTCCATCTCCATCACAAACGGGCCATAGCAATAGGGCGCGACCTTGTAGAAGCCGAGCTTCTCGTCATCGTACACGTTGACGAATTCCACGGCATCCAGCGTGCCCTTTTCGAGCGCCGGGTAGATGTCGCCACCGGCGATCTGCTGCGGCACGCCGCCGAGCTTTGTCAGCACGCGCCCGCCGAAGCCCGCGATACGCATCTTGAGGCCCTTGAGATCCTCGACCGACTTGATCTCCTTGCGATACCAGCCCGCCATCTGCGCGCCGGTGTTGCCGGCCTGAATCGAGACGACGTTGAACTTGTCGTACACTTCATCCATCAGCGCACGACCGCCGCCGAACTGGAGCCAGGCCTGATGCTGGCGCGGGGTCATGCCGAAGGGCAGCGAGCCGTCGAAGATGAGCGAGGCTTCCTTGCCGATGTAATAGCCCGGATAGGTGTGGCAGCACTCGACAGTACCGTTCTGCACGGCATCGAGCGCCTGAAGGCCCGGCACGAGTTCACCGGCCGAAAAGACCTGAATGTTGAACTTCTTGTCGGTCATCTCGCTGACAAACTTCGCGAGCGAGGGACCACCCTGATAGATGGTGTCGAGGCTCTTCGGGAAGCTCGAGGTCATACGCCAGTTGATCGTGGGCATGGATTGCGCAATCGCGGGCATCGCGACGGCGGTGCCGGCTGCAGCAATCGCACCTTTGGCAACGTGACGACGGGAAACGGCCATTCATTCCTCCTTTTGGTTTTCTTGGTCTTCCACAAGCGGGGCGTGTCTTGGTCAAAAATGCCAACCACGCCTTCGGCTGCGGTCCGAATGCATATGCATTGTTGCCCGCCCGAAATGCCTTTGAAATATCGAAAACCTTGGGAGCGTTCTGCGAAATCGCGTTCGAATCCTTGATGATTGTCACGAGGTAAGAGCCGAATCGCACACAACCCTACCGATCAGCGGCAAGCAGGCGCGGTCCGGCAGGGGGAGGTTCAGTGGCTGATCATCCACGGTCGCGCGGCGGGGAAGGCTTTCGAGCCATCCTTGCGGTAAAGCGTCTTGCCGTTCTTGTTCTTGGCGGAACAACAACCGCAGTTCGCACCGTGCTTCATGCCGTATTTGTCGGATTTGCCGGACTTTTTAGGCGCGTGGCGGCTTTCCTCGTTGATCGCCATGGCCTTTTTGGTGTTGCTATCCATGCCCAGCACCACCGGGGCGGTGAAGAAGCCGCGCGGAGAGGACGTTCCGCAATCCGGGCACGCGCAAGGTTCGGCGGAAAGCGCCATGGGGCGCAATTCGGTGAAAGGCCCGCATTCCGGGCAATCGAAATCGTAGTATGGCATTTGTCACCCCCGTCTTCTGCTGAGTTCCGACCTGCCGAAGCAGGCCGGATTCCCTCGGATTTCTGTGCATCAGCTTTTTCCGAAAACCGGTTCCCACTTTTCGGGCTGATACAACGCTGATGTGCGCCATCTTCGCAGTGCCCGAAATCGGCTCCCTCTTTCGGGGCTCAGTTGGCGCACGCTGCTCGGCGTCGCGTTGCTCCTAGCCAACGCCCAATGGGGCGTTGGCAGATTTGTGCAGCATCCCTTACTTATCCGGCGAAATCGGCATCTTCACCGAGCCGTCGAGGAACTTGGTCGGTCCCGCAGCGCCCGGATTGATATCGAAGTCGAAGATTTCGGTCGGAATCCACAAGGTCGCGCAGGCGTTGGGGATATCCACCACACCCGAGATATGCCCCTGAACCGGCGCGGTGCCGAGGATCGAATAGGCCTGATCCGGCGTGTAGCCGAACTTGGTCAGGTAGTTGATCGCATTGAGACAAGCCTGCTTGTAGGCGACGTTGACATCGAGATAGTGCTGCTGGCCCTGCTCATCGACCGAGATGCCCTCGAAGATGAGGTAATCCTTGTAGTTGGGCGTAATGACCGAGGGCTTGAAGATGGGGTTCTTGATCCCGTACTTCGCAACACCGTCCTTGATCAGCTCCACCTTCAGGTGCAGCCAGCCTGCCATCTCAATCGCGCCGCAGAACGTGATTTCACCGTCGCCCTGAGAGAAGTGCAGGTCGCCCATCGAGAGGCCCGCGCCCGGCACATAGACCGGGAAATAGATCTTGGAGCCGCGCGAGAGATCCTTAATGTCGCAGTTGCCGCCGTGTTCACGCGGGGGCACCGTGCGCGCACCGGTGAGAGCCGCCTTGTCCTTGTCCGCGCCCTTGAGCTTGCCCATGTGCGCGGTGGAGGGGAAGGGCGGGTTCGCCAGCGGAGGAACGCGGGTCGGGTTGGTGGCGATGAAATCCACCTCGCGTTTGTTCCAGGTCTCCAGCAGCTTGTGATCGGGCAGACAGCCGATCAGGCCCGGATGGATCAGCCCCGCGAAGTTCACACCCGGAACGTGGCGGGAGGAGGTGAACATGCCCTTAAAGTCCCAGATCGACTTCTGCGCCGAGGGGAAATGGTCGGTGAGGAAGCCGCCGCCGTTGTTCTTCGAGAAGAAGCCGTTGAAGCCCCACTGGCTGTCCGGCTTGGCGCCGACATCGAGCAGGTCCACCACCAGCAGATCGCCGGGCTCCGCACCCTTCACCCCGACAGGGCCGGACAGGAAGTGCACGATCGACAGATCAATGTCGCGCACGTCATCGGCCGAGTCGTTGTTCTTGATGAAACCGCCGGTCCAGTCATAGGTCTCGATGATGAAGTCATCGCCCGGGTTCACCCATGCCGCCATGGGGATATCCGGATGCCAGCGGTTGTGGACCATTTCGTTCTGATACGCAGATTGCGTCAGATCGACCTTGATGATGGTGTCAGCCATGATCTTGCTCCTTGGTTGAGAGGGCGCCTTGACGTCAGGCCGCGGTGCGGGGCGTCCCCGCCGCACGCGCGGGGCCAGCGGAAACCAGCGCTGCGTTTTCTTGGGCTTGGTGTCGTCCCCGCCGCACGCGCGGGGCCAGCGGTTAAACGGACAGGAAGGAAGCAACCTTCGCCTCGTCGATGGTGGCACGGTCTTCCTCATGAACGATCTCGCCGTTCTCGATGACGAGCACGCGGTCGGCGATATCGAGCGCGAAGCTGAGCACCTGCTCTGAGACGACGATGGAAAGCCCCCGCTCATCGCGGATGCGTTTGAGCGTGCGCGCCATCTCCTTGATGATGGAGGGCTGGATGCCTTCGGTCGGCTCATCGAGCAGCAGCACCTTGGGCTTGGAGGCGAGCGCGCGGGCAATGGCGAGCTGCTGCTGCTGCCCGCCCGAGAGGTTGCCCCCGCGCCGGTGCTTCATCTCCAGCAGCACGGGAAAAATCTCGTAAAGCTCGTTCGGCACCTTGCGCTCACCGGTGACGGTGAGGCCGGTCTCAATATTCTCCTCCACCGTCATGGTGGAGAAGATCATGCGGCCCTGCGGCACAAAGGCCATGCCCTTGGCCACGCGCTCGTGGCTCTTCAGGTTGGTGATCTCGCCGCTTTCGACGCTGACAGTGCCGGATTTGGTTGGCACCAGCCCCATGAGGGACTTCATCAGCGTTGTTTTGCCCATGCCGTTGCGGCCCATGATGGCGACGATCTCACCCGGCTTGACCGTAAAATCGAGGCCATGGAGCACCTCGGACTGGCCATAGGCGACGTGAAGGCTTTCAACGTTCAGCATGTTGGGATTCCTTCTTTTGTTCAGTGGCCGAGGTAGACTTCGATGACCTTGGGATCGCTTTTGACGTGCTCGATCGAACCCTCCGAGAGCAGCTTGCCCTGGTGGAGCACGGTGACGCGGTGGGCGATGTCCTCGACGAACTTCATGTCGTGCTCGATCACGAGAACGGAGCGGCCGACGATGATCTTGTTCAGCAGCTCGGCGGTCTTCTTGCGCTCGGCGACCGACATGCCCGCCACCGGCTCATCGAGCATCAGGAGCTCGGGGTCCTGAATGAGCAGCATGCCGATCTCCAGCCACTGCTTCTGGCCATGCGAGAGGAACTCGGCGCGCGTATCCAGCTTGTCGGCGAGGAAGATCATGTGGGCGACCTCCTCGATACGGTCCTTCACCTCCGCATCGCGGCGGAAGGTGAGGGCACCGAACACCGAGCGTCCGCGCGGGAAGGAGATCTCGAGGTTCTCGAAGACCGTGAGATCCTCGTAGATCGAGGGGTTCTGGAACTTGCGCCCCACCCCGGCGAGAACGATGCCGTTCTCGCTCATCTTGGTCAGTTCCTTGCCCTTGAACTGGATCGAGCCGGAGGTGGCGCGGGTGCGCCCGCAGATCAGGTCCAGCACGGTGGTCTTGCCCGCGCCGTTCGGGCCGATGATGACGCGGATCTCGTTGGGGTCGACGTAGAAGGAGAGGTCATTGACCGCCTTGAAGCCGTCGAAGGAGACCGTGAGCCCTTCCACCGAGAGAAGGAAATCCTGCGCCATCGCATCGCGGATCGGCTGGATGCCGGGGGAGAGGCGCTCGGAAGGTTGCAGCAGCTGCGCGTTCATGGCGTCGCTCCTCATTCAGCCGGGGTGGAAAGGGGCAGTGCGGGGGGAACCTCGGCCTTCTTGCG
>JAIUNQ010000175.1 GCA_020161475.1 Pseudomonadota bacterium
GGACATTCGAGCGGCTTGAGATCGTCGAGACGGGTCGGCGCCGGCGTTGGAGCGCGGCGGCGAAGGAGCGGATCGTTTTGGAAAGCCTGAGCGGCCCGCGTCAGGTTTAGGCGACCGCACGGCGGCACGGGATTTCCCGGTCATTGCTGGTGATCTGGCGGCGGGCGTTTTTTGCCCGACAGGGTGGATCGATGTCGGGCTTCGTGCCCGCGGTGATCACACCGGAAGCCGTGTCCGTGCCGGCCTTTGGCCCGGAGACGATCACTCCGACTGCCTCATCATCTGCGGTTCCCGCGCTGTCACGCACCGAGATCGCGCTGAAGAATGGCCAGCGGATCATCGTGGAGGGACCGCCCGATATCGAGGCGGTCCTCAGACGCACACGGGCTCGAGGCGCTGCGATGATCCCGGTTCCTGTAGGCGCGAAGATGTGGCTGGCAACGGGCCATACGGATATGCGGAAAGGCTTCGCTTCCTTGTCGCTGCTCGTGCAGGAGATCCTGAAGCGCGATCCTTTGGGCGGCCACATCTTCTGCTTCCGGGGCCGGCGCGGCGATCTGATCAAGATCACCTGGCATGACGGCCAGGTGGCAAACCTCTATGTCCGGCGGATTGAGCGTGGGCGCTTCCTCTGGCCGTCGCCGGCCGACGGCTCGATTGCGATCACGCCGGCGCAGATGGCGTATCTTCTCTCGGGGGTCGACTGGCGGATCCCGATCGAGACCTGGCGTCCGACCTCGGTGGGATAATCTGTCTTTTGCCTTGGGTTTGCAGCGGGATATGATTCCATCAGCACGATGGAAACGCCCGGTGAATCGTCCCTTCTGTTGCCGTTGCCCACCGATCTTCCGGCGGCCCATGCGATGATCATGGAAGAGCGCAAGGCGCGGCTGGTGGCACAGGCTGCGGCCTCCTCCACCGAGGCGATGGTCCAGCACCTCAAGCTGATGATCGAGAAGCTCCGGCGTAAACTTTATGGATCACGCGCCGAGCGCACGGCCCGGCTTCTTGACCAGATGGAACTTCAGCTCGAGGAACTGGAAGCTAGGGCGACGGAAGACGAGATCGCGGCGGAAAGCCTGGCGCGTCAGGCGTCATTGCCCGTGCCGGCGCTACGCCGCCATCCCGTCCGCAAATCCTTTCCGGAACATCTGCCGCGCGAGCGGGTGATTGTGCCAGCACCGACCTCCTGCTCTTGCTGCGGATCGCTGAAGCTTGCCAAGCTCGGCGAGGATATCACCGATACGCTGGAGGTGGTGCCGCGCTCCTGGAAGGTGATCCAGACGGTTCGGGAGAAGTTCACGTGTCGGGAATGTGAGGCAATCACCCAGCCGCCCGCCCCGTTCCACGTGACGCCGCGTGGCTTTACCGGGCCGAACCTGCTGGCGACAATCCTCTTCGAAAAGTTCGGACAACACCAACCGCTCAACCGGCAGAGCGAGAGATATGCCCGGGAGGGGATCGACCTCTCCGTGTCGACGCTTGCCGATCAGGTCGGGGCGGCGACGGCAGCGCTCGCGCCGCTCCATGGGCTCATTGCAGGCCATGTGCTGGCAGCCGAGCGTCTTCATGCCGACGATACCACCGTGCCGATCCTGGCGAAGGGAAAGACCGATACCGGGCGCATCTGGACCTACGTTCGCGACGACAGGCCCTTCGGCGGCTCCGATCCGCCGGCGGCCTTGTACTTCGCCTCACGCGACCGGCGGCAGGAACACCCGGACGAGCACCTCGTCGGCTGGAGGGGCATTCTTCAGGCCGACGCCTATGGCGGCTACAATCGATTGTACGATCCCAGGCGCGACGGCGGAGCCGTACCCCCGGCGCTATGCTGGGCGCAAGCACGGCCCGGCTTCTTCGAACTCTCCGATCGCGCTGGAGGCCGTCAGACGCATCGACGCGATCTTCGCCATCGAACGAGCTATCAACGGCAAAGCCGCCGAGGAGCGGCAACAGCACAGGCAGGAACACTCCAAACCGTTGGTTGATGAACTCAAGCTCTGGCTTGGCGAGCAGCGTGGCAGGCTCGCCCGGTCCTCATCCGTCGCAAAGCCAATCGACTATATGCTCAAGCGCTTCGATCGCTTCGCCGCCGTCCTCGATGATGGTCGCATCTGCTTGACCAACAATGCCGCCGAACGCGCGCTCAGAGGCTTCGCCCTCGGCCGGAAAGCCTAGCTCTTCGCCGGTTCCGATCGCGGTACTGAGCGTGCCACCGCCATAGCCACGCTGATCACAAGCGCGAAACTCAACGACGTCGATCCGCACGCCTGGCGCGCCAATGTCCTTGCCCGCATCGCCGGCATGCCGCAGACCCAACTGGCCGATCTGCTGCCCTGGAGCCGGAAGATCGAGGCCAACCGATCAAGAGCGGCCTAACCTGCGGCCCCCGCAGGATGCTTACGAAAGTCCAATACTCTGTCCCAACAAAATCTCAACTTGGCCCTAGCCATGGCTCTCACAGATCACAGCGGCACGCAAAAAGTCGCAAGCCATCGGCAAGCATCAGGAAATCGACTCGGCGGATGCCCACAAAAAACGTTTTGAAGAGAAAGCTGTGCGTGGCATCGGGAAATGTCTCCAGCCACGACCCAAGGAAGGCCAGCACCCCAACCAGAGGCTCCGGTGAGGCGCCAGTTCTGTCCGTCAATTCGTCCAACCAACGGGGAGTTCTTCACTCCTCTCGTCGGTTGAACGTCAGTTGAAGACTCGGCCCGCTCAGGCGCGCGTGCCATCGCGGCGACCGCCGCCCTCGCCCTGGCCGCCATTGGGGCGGCGACGACGCGGACGACGCGCCGGCTGGCCATCACGGCGTGCATCCGGGCGCCCTTCCGGACGCTCGCTGCTGCCACCGGGACGCCCGCCATGATCGGCACGCCCCGCATGTTCGCCGCGACCGCCCTGCTGCGGACGACCGCCGCCGCCCGAACGGCCCGCGTTGCCGGGGCGAGCGCCCTGACCACCACGACCACCCTGCTGGGGACGACCCTGACCACGACCCTTGGGCTGGGCCTCCTGAATCGTGGCGACGTCCATCGGCACGCCTTCCGGCACCGCCAGCACCGGAATCGGCAGACGGGTCAGGCGTTCGATATCGCGCAGGAAAGCGCGCTCATCCCCGGCGCAGAACGACAGCGCAATGCCCGAGGCCCCCGCGCGCGCCGTGCGGCCGATGCGGTGGACGTAAGAATCCGGCACGTTCGGCAGTTCGAAGTTGATGACATGGGTCACGCCCTCGACATCGATACCGCGCGCGGCGATATCGGTGGCCACCAGCACCCGGCAGGTGCCGTTGCGGAACGCCCCGAGCGCACGCTCACGCTGAACCTGGCTCTTGTTGCCATGGATCGCCGCCGCCTCGATGCCGTCCCGCGCGAGGAACTTCACCACGCGGTCCGCCCCGTGCTTGGTGCGGGTGAACACCAGCACACGCTCGATGGTGGCATCTTCCAGCACCTTGGCGAGCAGGCCCTGCTTGGCCGCCTGCGGCACGAACATGACGCCCTGCGTCACGCGCTCGGCCGTCGTGGCCACCGGGGTCACCGCCACCTTCACCGGATCGGTGAGGAAGGCATGGGCAAGATCACCGATCGACTGCGGCATGGTGGCCGAGAAGAACAGGCTCTGGCGCTGCTTGGGCAGCATGGGAATGATACGGCGCAGGGCGTGGATGAAGCCGAGGTCGAGCATCTGGTCGGCCTCGTCCAGCACCAGCACTTCCAGCTCGCGCAGCGTCAGCGCCTTCTGGTCGATCAGGTCGAGCAGGCGGCCCGGCGTCGCCACCAGAATATCCGCGCCCGTCGCCAGACGCTTGATCTGCCGCGCGATCGGAATGCCGCCGAACACGACATCAATGGAAAGATGCATGAACTTGCCGTAGGCGCGGAAGCTGTCCGCGATCTGGCTGGCGAGTTCCCGCGTCGGCGACAGGATCAGCGCGCGGCAGCTGCGCGGCTTGCGTGTGGTGCCGGATTTGCCGAGGCGATGCAGGATCGGCAGCGCGAAGGCCGCCGTCTTGCCGGTGCCGGTCTGGGCGATGCCCAGAACATCGCGGCCCGCGAGCGCCTGCGGAACGGTCTGCGCCTGAATGGGGGTGGGTTGGGTGTAGCCCTCGGCGGCCAAGGCTTTCTGAAGCGGCGCGAGAAGGGCGAAATCAGCGAATGATGTCAAGGAAGTAGCTTTCATGGTGCCGACAAAAACGACGGCAACCCGGAACGCAACAGCGGACCGGGAGAGAAAGGGACAACCCGCGTGATGGGGCTATCGGCAAGGGAACGATTGAAGGGGGAAGCCAGCGCCCGAGGCCAAATTGGCGGGCACAATCACGCTGCTTCGCACACACGCCGCAAGCGGCACGGACGTTCTGCATAAGGGCATGCGCTTGTTGCAGTGCAATGTCAAGCGCAGACCACAGGGCGAGGGACCGGGCCCGAAGGTCCGGTCCTTCAAATTGTTAGCGGGCAGCAGCCGGGGCAGCAGCGCCGGCACCCGGGCGACCGCCCTTGGCGACGCGCGGCTTGGCCTTCGGCATCGGCAGCAGGCCTTCGCGCTGCATCTGCTTGCGCTGGGCCTTGCGGGCGCGGCGCACGGCCTCGCCCTTTTCACGCGCCTTGCGCTCGGACGGCTTTTCGAAAGCCTTGCGCTCGCGCATTTCGCGGAAGATGCCTTCACGCTGCATCTTCTTCTTCAGCACGCGAAGCGCCTGTTCGACATTGTTGTCGCGAACCAGAACCTGCATGGGAACCTCCAGGGATCGAAACTGAAAAACGCGCGCCGGGGTGCGACGCGCGCGATGCTTGCCCGCCGGATGACCCGGCGGAGGGGCTTAGCCGGCGATCTGGAGACGATCAGCCGAGGACTTGCCAGAGCGGCGATCCGCCACGATCTCGAAGGTGACCTTCTGGCCTTCGTTGAGGCCGTTGAGGCCCGAGCGCTCAACAGCGCTGATGTGCACGAACACATCGGTGCCGCCGTTTTCCGGCTGGATGAAACCATAGCCCTTTTGGGCGTTGAACCACTTCACGGTTCCGGTCTGCATGGGGTAACCCTTTGAATTGCTAGTTAAAGACTGACGAACGCAGGGTACTCGCGCACCCACTTGCGAACGGATCGTTCATCGATGGTCAGGGAAGAGGTCGTCAGCCGAGGCGAGCAGGAGCGCGCAGTGGCAAAGTCGTTCGGCCGAAAATCGATCCTGCGTTCTTAACACCGTTTGCAGCCAAGAGCAATGGAAGAGGTCGCATGCACAAGGAAAGCCTGTCGGGCGGTTGCAGGCCGCTTGGCTTGCA
>JAIUNQ010000176.1 GCA_020161475.1 Pseudomonadota bacterium
AAACTGGCTGCGTTCCGCTCGGCCCGCGCGGCGCTGGCGGCCTCTGGCACGGTGACGCTGGAACTGGCGCTTTCGGGCATTCCGACCGTGGCGGCTTATCGCGTGGCGGATTGGGAGGCCTTCATCCTGAAGCGGATGATCAAGCTCAATTCTGTCTTGTTGCCAAACATAATTCTGGGCGCGAACGCGGTGCCCGAGTTTTTACAGGCGGATGCGACACCGGCGGCGCTGGCGGGGGCTGTGGTGCCGCTGCTAGCCGAGACGGAGGCACGCGCCGCGCAGATCTCCGCGTTTGCACGCCTTGAAGATGTGATGATGCCTGACCATGCCGCCCCCAGCGCGCTGGCGGCGCAGGCTGTTCTGGATCTGGTGCAAGCGGCAAGGTCTTGACGGCGCGGCGAAACCCCGGCACCTCAAAGGGGATGACCGCACCGCACAATACACCGCAGACCCATGGTTCCCCGCACCCGGCCAAAATGCTGAGTGCGCGCCAGCGTTTGCGCAACTATCTGCTGACCGGCGTTGTGGTGGCCGGGCCGCTGGTGGTGACGATCTATGTCGCGCTCTGGATCATCAATGCGGTCGATGGCTGGATCAAGCCGATCATCCCGCAGATCTACCTTCCTGAAACCTATCTGCCCTTCGCGATTCCCGGCTTCGGCATTCTGGTGCTGCTGTTCGGCCTCACCATGCTGGGTTTCCTGACCGCGAACCTTGTCGGGCGGACGCTGCTCGATTTCGGCGAGACGCTGCTGGCGCGCATGCCGGTGGTGCGCGGGCTTTATCGCTCCACCAAGCAGATTTTCGAGACGGTGTTTTCCCAATCCGGCACCTCGTTCCGCAAGGTGGGGCTGGTAGAATATCCGAGCCCCGGCTGCTGGTCGATTGTGTTTCTGTCAACGCCGCCGGCGCCGGAGGTGGCGGGCGGCCTGCCGGAGGGGGAGGAGTTCATCTCGGTTTTCCTGCCCTGCGCGCCCAACCCGACAACCGGGTTCTTCTTCTATGTCGCGCGCAACAAGGTGATCGAGATTCCGCTTTCGGTGGATGATGCCGCCAAGGTAGTGATGTCGCTGGGGTTGATCCGCACGGATGACGACCCCAAAAAGGCCGCGCTCGCAGCCGCCGAGGCGGTGAAGTAATCGGCTTTGCGGTGGCCGTGCCGATGACGGCTTTGGCTGTCAGGGGAAGCCCAGTTTATCCCGCCTCAGGCAATTTGAGGGCGGCATCGCGCTCGAAGAGATAGAGCAGATGCCGGAGCGCCTCGCCGCGTGGCGTCTCCAGCTTCGGGTCGCGCGTGTAGATGAGGATCGCGTCCTCGCGCGCGATTTTGAGCAGATCCTGATGGATATCGAGCCGGGCGATGGTGAAGCCGGGCATGCCGGATTGCCGTGTGCCGAGCAGATCACCTTCGCCGCGCAGACGCAGGTCTTCCTCGGCGATGCGGAAGCCGTCCTCGGTCTCGCGCATGATTTCGAGGCGTGCGCGCGCGTTCTCCGAAAGGGGGGCCGAGTAAAGCAGGATGGCGTTGGATTTTTCCGCCCCGCGCCCCACGCGTCCGCGCAACTGGTGCAACTGCGCGAGGCCGAAGTGCTGCGCCTCTTCAATCACCATGATGGAGGCCTGCGGCACGTCGACCCCCACCTCGATCACGGTGGTGGCGACCAGCACGGCGAGTTCGCCGGAGGCAAAGGCGGCAATGGCAGCGTCTTTTTCCGGTCCCGGCATCTGGCCGTGGACCATGCCCACCTTGCCCGGAAAACGGCGCTGGAGCGCGTGGCAGCGCTCCTCCACATTCATCAGAATGCGGCCTTCTTCCGCGTTGCCCGGCTCGTTCTCGCTGGCCTTGACCAGCGGGCACACCCAATAGACCTGCGCGCCCGCGTGGATGGCGCGGCCCACGCCGGCGATCACATCTTCGAGCCGCTCGGCGCTGACAAGGCGCGTATCGATGGGTTTGCGCCCCGGCGGCTTTTCATCGAGCGCGGAGACGTCGAGATCGCCGAAATATCCCAACACCAGCGTGCGGGGGATGGGGGTGGCGGTCATCACCAGCAAGTCCACCGCCGCGCCCTTTTTTGCGAGCGCGAGGCGTTGATGCACGCCGAAACGGTGCTGCTCATCCACCACGGCCAGGCCGAGATCGGCGAACACCACATCCTCCTGAAACAGCGCATGGGTGCCGATGAGAATGTCGATTTCATGCGCGGCGAGGCGTTTGAGAACGGAATTGCGCTCCGCCGAGCCCGCACGGCCCGTGAGCAGGGCGCAGCGCAGGCCCGCGGCCTCGGCCATGGGCGCAATGCGGTCAAAATGCTGGCGTGCGAGAATTTCCGTCGGCGCCATCAGGGCGGCCTGTGCGCCGGCCTCCACGGCCTGCGCCATGGCCAGCAGCGCCACCACGGTTTTGCCCGCGCCGACATCACCCTGCAGCAGGCGCAACATGCGCTCATCGCTCTCCATATCGGCGGAGATTTCCTGCAAGGAGCGCTCCTGCGCATGGGTGAGGCGATAGGGCAAGGCGCCCAGAAGCTTCTCCCTCAGCACGCCTGTACCTTTGAGCACGCGTCCGCGCGGCCCTTTTTCCCGCGCGCGCAGGATTTGCAGCGCAAGCTGCCCGGCGAGCAACTCATCATAGGCGAGGCGCTTGTAGGCCGGGCAATCGGGCGCGCGATCCTCGAAGGAGCGCGGTACATGCAGGCGCTGAAGGGCTGTGGCAAAGCCGGGCCAGCCGTGCCGTGTCATCAGGGTTTCATCCAGCCATTCGGGCAGGGGTTTGATTTTTTCGAGCGCGGCTTTGGCGACATTCTGCACGCGGCGCGAGGTCAGCCCTTCGGTGAGCGGGTAGATTGGCTCAAACGCGTCTTCGGCCGAGAATTTGGCGACGGGGAGGATTCGCTCGGGGTGCACCATCTGGCGCAAGCCGTCGAACAGCTCGATCTTGCCGGAGATGATGCGCGTTGCGCCCAGCGGCAACATGCTCTCGAGCTGCTTCTGCGGCAGGCGGAAGAACACCAGCGTCACATCGCCCGTATCATCGCCCACGATGACGCGGGCCGGCGCACGCGAGCGGCCGGGCGGGGCGGGCTTATGCGCCTCCACCGTGGCCTTGATGGTGACGATGCCTTCCGACGGGGCATCCGCAATGCTGGGGGAGAGCGAGCGGTCCACCAGATCGACGGGGAGGTGCAGCAGCACGTCCAGCAGGCGTGCTTTTCCCTCGGTCCGGCCCAGCAATTTGTCGAAGAGTTCGCCGAGCTTGGGACCAATGCCGGCCAAGCGCTCCAGCGGCGCGAAGAAGGCATCGAGGGCAGAGGGGCGAAGCGAGGACATGGAACAAGCGATAGCATTGCGCAGACGCGTCGGGGAGGGGCGATTTGGCCTTGACTTCCAAGCTCTGCGGCCCTTTTTCCGGGACACACATTCAAGGAGCGCACCATGACCGGCATCAGCCGCTCGAGCGACAATCTCGACCCGCGCCGCAAGCGCATTCTGTTCCGTGCGTGGCATCGCGGCATGCGCGAAATGGACCTCGTGATGGGGCGCTATGTGGAAGCCCATGTGGACCAACTCTCGGATGCTGAACTCGACCAGCTCGAAGCGTTGATCGAGGAACTTGATGCGGATCTGCTTTCCTGGGTCACCGGTGCCGCTGAGGTGCCAGAGCGCTGCGATACGCCCGTGTTTCGCACGATGAAGGCCTTCCATAAACACGACGCCCCCCTAGATCTCTAAAAATGCGTGAGGTTGGCCTGCAAGCATCGGTGTTGATGTGCGCCGGTGCTCACGTACAAAAGAGTACGCTCCGCTCCGGTGCTCTCAACCCCGCGCTTTCGGCGCAACCTGACGTATTTTTCCATCGTTCGAAGATCCCATGCCTCTGACACCTCTCGCCTTTCAGGGGCTCGATGCCGCGCTTGCCAAGGGCGAGGGTGTGGCCATTGGCGCAGTTGCCGATGGTGCGATTGCGCGCGTTCTGGCCGAGATCACCCGGCACCAGTTTTCCAAGCACATCGAAGCCCCGGCGCTGGTAACCTTTGTGGCGCGCGACGGGTTGCGCCAGGCCGAGGTTCAAGGCGCGCTGAGTGCGCTGTTCCCGGAAATCGAGGTGCTCTCCCTGCCGGCATGGGATTGCCAGCCCTATGATCGCTCCTCGCCCAACCCGGCGGTGCTGGCGCGGCGCATGGAATGCCTTGCGCGCCTTGTGCGCTCGCGTGGCGGTGCGCGCCCGCGCTTGCTTGTCACCACGGTCAACGCGTTGCTGCAACGCCTGCCGCCAGCGGCTTATGTGGCCCGCCAGAGCTTCTCCTGCGCGCCGGGCAATGCGCTCGATCTTGAGGAGATCGCCAAGTGGCTGGAGGCCAACGGCTACAACCGTGGCTCCACCGTGCGCGATGTGGGGGAATATGCCGCGCGCGGCGGCATTGTGGATCTCTTCCCGCCGGGGTTCGCCGAGCCGATCCGCCTCGATTTCTTTGGCGATACGCTGGAGAGCATCCGCGCGTTCGACCCGGAGACGCAGCGCTCGGCGGGGAACCTGCGCGCGCTCGATCTGGTGCCGATGGCGGAGTTCCAGCTCACCACCGAGAGCATCAAGCGCTTCCGGCAGGGGTATTTGAGCGCTTTTGGCGCGAATTTGCGCGGCGATACGCTCTATGAGCACATTTCCGAGGGGCGCAAGCACATCGGCATGGAGCATTGGCTGCCGCTGTTCCATGCGGGGCTGGACCCGCTTTCGGCTTACCTCGAAGGCTCGCTGTTTGTGCTCGACGCGCAGGCCGAAGGGGCGGCTGAGGAGCGCCTTGTCCAGATTGCGGATTACTACGATGCGCGCGCCCAAGCGCTGACAACCGGCGCGCCGGGCGTGCCTTATCGTCCGCTGCCGCCCGAAGCCCTGTATCTGACGCGCCCCGAATGGGCGGCGTTGGCGACGCGTGCCATCAAGTTCTCGCCCTTCGAGATGGATGGGCCGACGGTGCTTTCTGCCGGAACCCGCAAGGGCCGCGATTTCGCGCCCGAGCGCCTGACGCCGGAGGTCAACGTGTTCCAAGCCGCCGTGGACCACGCACGTGGGCTGCAGCGCGGCGGCAAGGTCGTGATTTTCGCGTCGGCCTCCGAGGGCGCGCGCGATC
The DNA here is from genome assembly GCA_020161475.1 of Pseudomonadota bacterium. GTDB lineage: Bacteria > Pseudomonadota > Alphaproteobacteria > Rhizobiales > Beijerinckiaceae > Rhabdaerophilum. Next base: position 5,130 of record JAIUNQ010000176.1, read on the forward strand.
GCCTCGGCTCCGTGCTGGCGGATCATGGTCTTACCCAGCAGAAGGTGCTCCGCGCGCTCGATGATGCTGCTTCGCTGGAGAAGAATCAGGCGGGCCTGATCACGCTGGCGCTCTCGGAAGGCTTCGAGGAGCAGGGGCT
>JAIUNQ010000177.1 GCA_020161475.1 Pseudomonadota bacterium
GAAAACCGCGCGCGCATGGCGCAGCACATGGGCGTGCCGGCGAGCCATTTCATCTCTCTCTACCAGATTCATTCGCCCACCTGCCTCACCGTGACCGAGCCTTGGGGCATGACCGAACGCCCGCAGGCGGATGCTTTCGTAACCCGCAAGAAGGGGATCGCGCTTGGCATCGGCACGGCGGATTGTGGCCCGGTGCTGTTTGCGGACCCGGTGATGCAGGTGATCGGGGCAGCCCATGCCGGTTGGAAGGGTGCCAAGGGCGGCGTGCTGGAGGCCACGCTCGACGCCATGGAAGCTTTGGGCGCGCGGCGCGAGCGCATCATCGCCGCGCTGGGGCCGATGCTGAGCCAGACGAACTACGAGGTCGGGCCGGAATTCATGGCGCAGTTCATCGCCGAGGATGCGGCAAATATCCGCTTCTTCTGCGCGGGGGCGAAGCCGGATCATCCGCATTTTGACCTGCCCGGCTATATCTCGATGCGCCTTGCACGGGCGGGTGTCGGCACCGTCGAGGATCTCGCCTTCTGCACCTACGCGGATGAGGCGCGCTTTTACTCCTACCGCCGCAAGACGCATCGCGGGGAGACGGATTACGGGCGGATGATTTCAGCGATCGTGTTGTGAGTTATGGCGTTCCCGAGGCTTCGCTGGGAACGCCAGACTCCCGTTTATTCCGTCACATCAGGCGTTTTCCAGCCCAGATGCTGGCCGGAATCGACGGCGATCATCTGCCCGGTGATATGCGGGCTCTGAGCCAGAAACAGCACGGTATCGGCGATTTCCTGCGGGCTGACCGGCTCGCCGAGGAGTGTTCCGGCGGCCTCTATCGCAAAGCCAGCCGTCCCCTCGTGGATGTTGGGCAGGGTGGGGCCGGGGCCGACCGCATTGATGCGCACATCAGGCGCAAAGGCCTGCGCCATGGTCTTGGTGGCGGTGAGCAGGGCGGATTTGGCCAAGGTGTAGGTGAAAAAGCGCGGGTCTGGCCGCAAGACGCGCTGGTCGATCAGGTTGATGACGCAGCCGCGTTCGCCGTTGAGCGCTGCGACGAAATGCTGGGTCAGCAGCACCGGGGCAACGAGATTGGTGGCCAAATTCGCCGCAAAGCCATCCGGGGTCGCGCTGGCCGCACTGTCCTGCAGGAAGAGGGAGGCGTTGTTCACCAGCAGGCGCAGGGGGCCGCAGAGGCTGTTGGCGCTCTCCACCAAGCCCGGAAGGACGGCGGCATCGGCAAGATCGCCCTGCACAACGCCGGTTTGCACGCCCAATGCCCGCAGTTCCTGCGCCAGCGATTCCGCCTCTGTGCGCGAGGCGTTGCAATGGATGACGATGTCATAACCCGCCTCGGCCAGCCTGCGGCAGATGGCCGCGCCGATGCGTTTGGCACCACCGGTGACAAGGGCTGTGCCCATGGTGCCGTTCGTCTGGCTGCTCATGGCGTGCTCTTCCGGGCTTTTGCGGCAAGGCGACGGCGCTCATAATCTTTGGCGACGCGAAGGAAGCGATAAAAGGCGAAGTTCATCGCGGTGATGAAGCCATAGACCCCGCGCAGCGCGTGACGGCGGATGATGTAAGCCTTGAGAAAGGCTGCGGGAAACTCAACGAAAATGCGCCATGTCGGGATGTGCTTGCCGCGCGCTTCAAGGTCCTGCACCTGCTGATCGGCATAGGCGTTGAGCTTCATGATCTGATCGCCGATGGAGCGCACCGAGAAGTGATGCACGATGCCTTTGAGGCGTGCGACCCGCGCGCCCGGCGTCATATCCACCCGGTCATGCACCGGTGAGGCGGAATAGCGGCCCTTGGCTTTGGCATAGAGCCGCACGGGGGGCAGCGCATAGGCGAAGGGATGGGGTGCATCCTCGCCGGGGAAGACCTCGGCGATGCGGATCTCGTAAGCATCCGCCTCCGGACCCGTTCCAGAGAAGAGCGCGCGAATCTCGGTCCGCAACTCGGGCGGCATCCATTCGTCCGCATCGAGATTGAGCAGCCATGCACGTTCGCAATTGTCTTCGGCGAAACGCTTCTGCGGGCCATAGCCGGGCCAATCGTTATGGATGACGCGTGCGCCCAGCGAGGTTGCCAGCGCCTGCGTTCCGTCGGTGGAGCCGGAGTCGACCACCAGCACGTCGTCGGTCAGATCAAACGCGGCTTCGATCACGGGGCCGATCCTGTCGGCCTCGTTGCGCGCGATGATGAAGACCGAAAGCGGCAGCAATTCCAAACCCATCCTCTGGTGCGTGGCCCGCGATAACCCTGCCTTGGCTTTGCATGGGCAGCGCACCCAAGGCAAGGGGCAGGGGGCGCGTTAGTACTCCGTTATTCTTAATGTAGTCTTGGGGGCATTCATCAACTGTTATCTTTGAAATTGACCTGTTGTTTAATCCTGTGAAGGGGCGTGTTAAGCCTTATGAGGTCTGAACGGGATTTAATTCCCGTCCAATAATATTGGAAGGAGGCAGACATGCGAAACGCTTTAAAAACGACGCTGGTATCTTTGGCGATGCTTGGTAGCGTTGCGACTTTTCAGCGTGCCAATGCTGCTGATCTTGGTGGTTACCGTAAGTCGTCGTCCTATACGCCTGTGATGGCGACCAATTGGGCCGGCATGTATCTGGGTGCGCACCTCGGCTATGGCGCGGGTCGCGCCCGCAATGCGGATACCGATGGCTTCATCGGCGGTGGCCAGATCGGCTTCAACCTTCAGTCCGACAAGCTGGTGTACGGTCTTGAGGCCGACATCCACTACACCGGTGTTGATTATCACGGTTTTGCCGATGCTTTCCGCCAGAAGTGGGCCGGTTCGCTGCGGGCCCGTGTCGGCTATGCCTATGATCGCTTCCTTCCGTTCCTGACCGGCGGCTTCGGGCTGACCTCGGCGCAGATGAAGAGCGGCGGTGCCAAGGCAAGCCATACCCATGGCGGCTATATCCTGGGTGTGGGTGCCGAATATCTGTTCACCGAGCGTGTGTCGGGTGTGATCCAGTACCTCTACCGCAAGGACGGCGCGAAGACCTACAACGTGCTGCCGGCGCGGAACACCAACATGGTGACGAACGAGATCCGCATCGGCATCAACTATCATTTCTGAGTTTAACAAGCGCTGGGGATAGCCACCGTTTGGCCGTGTTTCATGCTGCAATGCGGCAAAAACCCGGCGGGCGGAGCCATCAAAAAGACCAACCAGCCATCAAGAGAGGAAAGGCCTGATCGAGGATCAGTCTTTCGGTGTTTCCGCCAGGAGCGGCGGGACCATCACCATCGGCGCCTTTGAAAGTGCCAACCCCCGGCCAGGCGCCGGAACAGACCCTAGGAGCAGTATTATGAAGAAGCTTGGTATCGTTGCGGGCATTGGCGCCGCGCTTTTCGCGACCGCCGCCTCCGCGGCTGACCTTGGCTACAAGAAGCAGGCCCCGGTGAGCTACACCCGTGCCCCGGCCTTCACCTGGACCGGTTTTTACGCCGGTGGCAACCTCGGCTACGGCTTCGGTTCGGTGCACGGTCGTTCGGGCGGCGCCTTCAAGGATCCGTCGGGCGTGATCGGTGGTGGCCAGATCGGCTACAACTACCAGATGGGCCAGACCGTTCTCGGCGTTGAGACCGACCTGCAGGCGACGGGCATCCGTGCCAGCAACACCGCTGCCGGCGTTGCCGGTGCGAAGGTCTCCCAGCCCTACCTCGGCACCGTGCGCGTCCGCGCCGGTTATGCGGTGGATCGCTTCCTGCCGTACCTGACCGCCGGTTTCGCTTACGGCGGCATGCACTACAAGGTGCCGGGCGTCGGTGCTTCCACCACCACCAACTACGGCTGGACCGCCGGTGGCGGCGTGGAATACGCCTTCACCAACAACATCACCGCGAAGGTGGAAGGCCTCTATGTTGACCTCGCCTCCAAGAGCGCGCTCAACAACGCTGTGAAGGGCGGCGCCCGCGAAGGCATCGTCCGCACCGGCCTGAACTACAAGTTCTAAGATTTGAGAAGGGGCGGCTTGGGTCGCCCCTTTTTCCATCCGGTCTTCAACGGGGCCAACCCGTTGCAGGGGGGCGAAAAGGGCTTGGCGATGCAATCGCCAAGCCCTTTTTGTTGTCGCTTATGCGCTCGCTCCTAGCCGAGAAGCTTTGCAGCCTCTCGGCAATAGCGGCGCTTACATTTTCGGGGCGGTGTCGGCGAAGCTGGGATGCAGCGTGCGGAACTCATCCATGAAGGCATGCAGCTTGGGGTACTTGTCCTTCATCAGCTGCGAGAAGCGGAAGTTGAGCCAATCGAGCGCGCAGACCAGCGAGATGACGCCGATATCCGGGGTCGCGGTGGCCTTGGGCGGATTGGCTTCCAGCGCGTCGAGACCGCGCTCGACCTTACCCGCCTGATGGGCGATCCAGGCCGGTTCGTGACGCTCCTGCGGGCGGAAACGGCCTTCATAGAGCTGGAGAATGGCGGCATCGACGATGCCGTCGGCCAACGCCTGCAGTTTCAGCACATGCATGCGTGCGGGCCAGGTGCTGGGGATGATCTTGTCGCCGCCCGCATCATGGTCGAGGTATTCGGCGATGACGCGGCTGTCATAGAGGGTGTAGCCATCCTCAAGGATCAGCGTCGGGATCTTGCCCAGCGGGTTGTCACGGCGCAGCGGATCGGCCGGGTCCATGGTGTCGGTGGGCAGGACTTCCAGCTTGTGACCGGTGAACAGCGCCGCCACCTTGATCTTGCGACCGAAGGGAGAGGTGGGCGAGGAGCGAAGCTTGAGCATGGCGTTTCCTTGGTTGCCTGAGCGTTGAGGCGAGCGTTACGGGCCTTTGAGCCAATCGAGACGCCAGCGTGCGACATCCCGGCGGGCGAGCAGTTCCGAGAGCGGCGGCAGAAGCGCCGCCAGCTCGTCATGCAAGGTGTAAGGCGGATTGATAATGGCAAGGCCGCAGGCCGCGAGAGGACCATCCGCCTCGATGGCATCGACATGCAACTCTGCAATCAGCACCTTGGCGAAGGCGGTGTCGCGCAGGAGCTGCTCGAAACGCGCGACAGCGCCGGTGTTCTTGATGGGATACCAGAACAGCCCGACGCCGGTGGGCCATTTGCGCGCCATCATCGCCGCACCGCCCGCGAGATGCGCGAATTCGTCCTGCACCTCGAAGGGGGGATCGACCAGCACGAGCCCGCGTCGTTCTGCAGGGGGGACCTGAGCCTTCCAGGCGAGATAACCGTCCAGCCTGTTGACGGCGAGGCGATCATCCTTGCCGAGCGCGGC
>JAIUNQ010000178.1 GCA_020161475.1 Pseudomonadota bacterium
CGCCCGTTGAAGGTCGCGCACGCCATGTCGCTCGCGCTTCCCTTCACCATCGTCGGTTCCGCGACGCTGGCCTCCCGCATCACCGGTTTTGCGCGCGATATGCTGATCGCCGCGCTGCTGGGCACGGGGGGCGTGGCGGATTCTTATGTCGCGGCCTTCCTTCTGCCCAACCTCATCCGCAAGATGATGAGCGAAGGCGCGCTCAATGCCGCCGTCGTGCCGCGTCTGGCCCGGCTGGAGCAGGAGGGCGGGCTGAAAGCCGCCCGCGCCTTCTCCGATGATGTGTTCTCGCTGCTCACCGTTATCATGGTGGTGCTGGTGGCCGTCGCGGAAATCGCCATGCCCGGCCTTATCGGTCTGCTCGCGCATGGCTTTCACAACGATGCGACCAAATTTGCCGATGCCGTGCTGTTCGGCCGCATCGCCTTTCCCTTCGTCGGCTTCATTGTCATCGTCGCGTTGATGTCGGCGGTGATCAACGCGGTGGAGCGTTACGCTGTCGCAGCGCTGGTGCCCCTCATCCTCAACCTGATGATGATCGCGACGCTGGTGACGTTGCTGCAGATGCCGGTGGACAAGCGGCAGGCCGGTTTGATGCTGGTCTGCACGGTGCTGGCCGCTGGTTTTGTTCAGCTCGCCTTGCTGTGGTGGGCGGCGGCGCGCGCAGGCTTTGCCCCGCGTCCGCGCCTGTTGGCGGCGTTACGGGGCCGAATCGATCCGCAGGCGAAACTCCTGCTGCTGCTGGTGCTGCCCGGCGCCATCGCTGCCGGTTCCGGCCATGTCCACATGATTGTCGCGAGCCAGTTCGCCTCCCTCTACCCCGCTGCGATGAGCTGGCTCTACTTTGCGGATCGCCTGTTCCAGCTTCCCCTCGGCTTCGTGGCGGCGGCGGTCGGCATCGTGCTCTTGCCGCGCATGGCGCGCGCGCTCCATCAGGGTGATGATGTTGAAATCGCCCGCGCCCAGAGCGAAGGCTTCGTCTATGCCTTCCTGCTGATCCTGCCTGCCGCGATGGGGCTGGCCGTGCTGGCCAAACCCATCACTATGGTGCTTTACGAGCGCGGCGCGTTCACAGCCGAGGATGTGCGCGCCACCGCGCGGCTGCTGCGCCTGCTGGCGGCGGCCCTGCCCGCCTTCGTGCTGATCAAGGTGGTGCTGCCGGGCTTTCTGGCGCGTGAGGAGTTCAAGATCCCGATGATCGCCGTCGGCATCGCCCTCTTTGCCAATGTCATGGCGGCCACGCTCAGCAGGTCGGCCATGGGGCCCTTTGCGCCCGCCGTCGGTGTTGCGGTCGGGGCTTGGGTCAATGCCGCGGTCCTCGTGCTCGGCGGCAGGGGGCGCATCCATCTCGTGCCGCATACGCTGCTCAAGGTCATGGCCTGTCTTCTTGCCGCGCTGTTGATGGGGCTGGCGGTGCATGCGCTGGCAGAGATGGCCGAGCCTTGGCTGCTGGCGGCGCGCCCGCTCTATGTGAAGGGCAGTGTTCTTCTCGGCCTCTGCGGTGCTGGCGTGATCCTTTACATCGGCATGACGCGCGCGCTGGGCGTCTTCCGCTTTTCGAAGCTGCGCGCGCCGGCCTGAGCCTTCGAAAACCTTGTCGGAATCCTCCGCGCTTGGTAAGCCGCGCCATCTTTGATGAGCCGGATGCCCCGCCGTGACCCAAGCCGTGACCCTGAAGCCCTTCACCCCGCGCGTTTTTTCGGGTGTCCAGCCCACGGGCAACCTGCATCTGGGCAATTATCTGGGGGCCATCAAGCGCTTCGTCGCGCTTCAGGAGACGCATGAGTGCATCTACTGCGTGGTGGATATGCACGCGATCACCGTGGCGCAGGACCCGGATGAGCTGACCCGCGCCACGCGCGAAGTCACCGCTGCCTTCATCGCGGCCGGGATCGATCCGAAGAAGCAGATCATCTTCAACCAGAGCCAGGTCGCGGGCCATGCAGAACTCGCCTGGGTGTTCAACTGCATCGCGCGCATCGGCTGGCTCAACCGCATGACGCAGTTCAAGGAAAAGGCCGGCAAGGACCGCGAGAACGCTTCGCTTGGCCTTTACGCCTACCCGACCCTGATGGCCGCCGACATCCTGCTCTATCGCGCCACCGCCGTTCCGGTGGGCGAGGACCAGAAGCAGCACCTCGAACTCACCCGTGACATCGCGCAGAAGTTCAACTTTGATTTTGCGGACCGCATCCGCGCGCTGGGGCTGGAAAGCGCCGAGTATTTCCCGCAACCCGAACCGCTGATCGCCGGGCCTGCCCCGCGCGTCATGTCCCTGCGCGACGGCACGAAGAAGATGTCGAAATCGGATGCTTCGGAATATTCGCGCCTCAACCTGACCGATGACGCCGACGCTATCGCCACGAAAATCCGCAAGGCCAAGACCGACCCGGAGCCCCTGCCGAGCGAGATCGACGGCCTGAAGGGCCGCCCGGAAGCGGAAAACCTCGTCACCATCTATGGCGCGCTTTCCAACCGGACGGCGGAGGATATCCTGCGCGAGTATGGTGGCGGGCAGTTCTCCACCTTCAAGCAGGCGCTGGTCGATCTTTCGGTCGCCTCGCTCTCGCCGATTGGCGATGAAATGCGCCGCCTTGTGGCCGATCCGGCCTCGATTGACGCTATTCTGGCCGAAGGTTCCGCCCGCGCCCGTGCCATCGCTGAGCCGGTGATGCGCGAAGTGCGCGCCATTCTCGGCTTTATCCAGAGCTGAGCCGCTTGCGCGCGCCGCCCGGCTTTGGCAGCATGTTGCTCATGAAGCGGTGCGCAACACGGCGGAGATTCGCATGGGTCTGAGACGGCGCGCCTATGAGCCGGGGCACCGGCCCAAGCTCCTCATCGTGGTCGATGAAACGCCCGAATGCGCGCGCGCCGTGCTCTTTGCCGCGCGCCGCGTGCGCCGCACAGGTGCCCATATCCAGATGCTCGCGATTCTGCCGCCCGAGGAAGGCCAGCCCTGGCTCGGTATCGGCAATCTGATGCAGGCGGAAGCCGAAGCCGAGGCCAATGCGCGCCTTGATGCCGCCGCCGAGATCATCCGCCGGGAGGCGGGCTTCGAGCCGGAACGTGTCATGCGGCAAGGGGAGGGCGCCGATGTCGTGCGCGCCCAGATCGAGGATGACGAGGATGTCGTCTCGCTGATGCTGGCCGCCGGCACAGGCAAGAACGGCCCCGGCCCGCTGGTGACGCATCTGGCACGTGAGGCGGCCCACTATCCCGTGCCTATCACCATTATTCCCGGCGGCTTGGCCGATGCGGAGTTCGACGCCCTGACCTAATCAGGGCTTTTCGCGTCGGTCTCCCGGAAAAAGGCTCAGACCCCGCCTTTCCCATTGGCGCCTGCGGGATTATATCGTCCTTTCCGGCTGCTGGCCTGCCAGCGTCGGAAAACCGGCCAATTCTGCCCTCTGGCCCTCAAGTTCAAGGTCCGCGCCATGTTCATCCAGACCGAAGCCACGCCGAATCCTGCCACGCTCAAGTTTCTGCCCGGCAAGCCGGTGCTGCCCGGTGGCGCGCGCGAGTTCCGCAATGCCGAGGAGGCCGCGGCCTCGCCGCTGGCGGCCAATCTCTTTGCGATTTCCGGTGTCTCGGGCGTGTTCTTCGGTTCGGATTTCGTCTCCGTCACGAAATCGAGCGGGGAGTGGCCGCACCTGAAGCCCGCCATCCTCGGCGCGATCATGGAGCATTTCGTCTCCGGCGCTCCGGTGCTGGCGGAGGGGGCTGCCGAAGAACAGTCGGGTGAGGAGTTTTTCGCGCCCGAACATGCCGAACTTGTCACCACCATCAAGGAACTGCTGGAAACCCGCGTGCGCCCGGCGGTCGCCGGAGATGGCGGCGATATCACCTTCCGCGGCTTCCGCGATGGCACCGTGTATCTCACCATGAAGGGCTCCTGCTCGGGCTGCCCCTCCTCCACCGCCACCCTCAAGCATGGCATCCAGAACCTGCTGCGGCACTACCTGCCGGATGTGCAGAACGTCGAAGCCGCCTGAGGTCAGGGTCTTTTCGTTTTGCGTATCCTCGCCCTCGATACCGCGCTCAATGCGACACAAGCCGCCGTCTATGATGCCGCCAGTGGCACCGTGATGGCGCAGGAAAGCGTGCCGATGGAGCGCGGCCATGCCGAGGCGCTTGTGCCCATGGCGGGCCGCGTGATCGAGGCAGCGGGCCTCACCTTCGATCAGATCGACCGTTTCGTCGTCACCACAGGGCCGGGCAGCTTTACCGGCCTGCGCATCGGCATCTCCGCAGCGCGCGGCTTCGCCTTGGTGCATGGCAAGCCGGCTGTCGGGGTTTCCACCCTCACCGCTTTTGCCGCCCCGCTCCTCTTTGGGCAGGAGCGTTTTGCTGTTGCCGCTGCGATTGATGCGCGCAACGGGCAGGTTTTCTTCCAAGCCATGGCGCTGGGAGCCAAGCCGCTCGTGCCGCCGGGCGTTTATCCGCTCGAGGATGCGGCGCGTAAACTCGGCGAGGGCGTTTTCGCCTATGTCGGCAATGCCGCGAGCCGCTTGGCGCGCGTGCGGCGCGATTCAGGCGAATTGCCGCGTGCCGGCGTGCCCGCGCCGGTCGATAGCCCCGCGCCGGATATCGCGTGGGTCGCCCGCCTCGGTGCGGTGGCAGACCCTGCGGCAGCGCCCGCACGCCCCTATTACCTGCGCGATGCGAATGTCACGCTGTCCGATCGGAACCGCCTGGAACGCGCCTGATATGATCGCCGACATGTTTCTCCCCTGGCTGGGCCTGCGTCCCTTTCAAACCCGCATCCGACCCGGCATCATGGGCGATTGCCGCCGTATGGCGCAAATTCACGCTGAGGGCTTCGCCCACCCCTGGGACCAGCTGGAATTCGAGCGCATGCTCTCGCAGGGGGCCGTCGTCGATCTGTTGATCTCGCAGGGAATTTTTGGGGAAATCGCGACGGGTCTTGCCCTCTCCCAGATCGTTGCGGGGGAGGCGGAACTCTTCTCCATCGCGCTCGATCGTGAAGTGAGGGGTCGTCATCTTGCCGCCCCGCTGCTTCAGGCCCACGCCGCCCATGTGCGCCGTGCGGGCGCCCAGTGCCTGTTTCTGGAAGTTGCCGAGGATAATGCCCCCGCGCTCGCGCTCTATCATCGCCTCGGCTTTGTCGAGATCGGGCGTCGCAGGGGCTATTACCCGGCTGAGGACGCGAATGCGGCCCGTCGCGATGCGCTGACCATGCGTCTTGATCTTTCCCACCTCGATCCGACCCCGCGCGCCT
>JAIUNQ010000179.1 GCA_020161475.1 Pseudomonadota bacterium
AGCCTGAAGACCAAGCTGATGCCGGAAATCGAGAAGGCTTTGACGGTGCGTTAATATGTGTTCGCGTGGAAACAAGGCCTCGTCATGCCCGCCCTTGGGGCGGGTATCCACGACTTGAGAGAAGCCCAAAAGAGGCGTTAAGTCGTGGATGACCGGGACAAGCCCGGTCATGACGGGTAGGAGTTTGCCTTACTTCTTCCCCTCAGGGTCAAAGCCGTGACGCATCATCATTGGCATCTGCGCCAGTGTGAAGGCGATGGTGAGCGGCATCACGCCCCAGACCTTGAAAGCCACCCAGAAATCCGTGCTTTGCGTGCGCCAGATGATCTCATTCAGGCCTGCCAGCACGAAGAAGAACAGGCCCCAGCGCAAGGTGAGCTTCTTCCAGCCCGCCTCATCCAGCGTGAACACCGTGTCGAGCACGTAAGGGAGCAGCGGCCTGCCGAAGGCGAGCCCGCCCAGCAGCACCGCCCCGAAGAGCGAGTTGACGATGGTGGGCTTCAGCTTGATGAAAAGATCATCCTGCAACACCAGCGTCAGCGTGCCGAAAATCGCCACCACAGCGCCTGTCACCAGCGGCATGATCGCGATCTTGCGCAGAGCAAACCACGAATAGCCCAGCGAGAGCGCCATGGCCGCCATGAAGACGGCGGTGGCGATGAGGATGGAGGAATTGGGCGCATGGGCGAGGTTCTCCCCCAGCACCTTGGCCACCAGGGGGCGGAAGAGATCGGGCTTCGAGTTGGCGAGGAAGAACAGCACCAACGGGCCCATTTCGAGCGCCAGCTTGAGAAGCGGGTTGTGGGGCGTGCTCTTGTCATCTGTCATCGGCTTTAACTCGGCTCTGGTCGGTGCGTCCCGCCCACGTGGGGGCTTTGCCCGCGCGATGCGAAGGGCTACGAAAGCGTTTGAGGCGCTTAAGCCCAAAGCGTGCATAAAACAATGGAGAGCGGCATGGATATCGAGGTTCCGGTTCTGGAAGAGCGGCCGAGCTTGCCTGTTCTGGGAACCGCCAAGCGCTTTTCTGTGCGCCGCGCCTTCTGCGTGGGGCGCAATTACGCTGCCCATGCGCGTGAGATGGGCGCGAACCCGGATGAAGAGCCGCCGTTTTTCTTCATGAAGCCGGCGGAAGCCATTTTCTCGGTCGAGGCTGATTTTACCCCCCCGCTCCCCATTCCGCCGGGGACTTCAGACTATCACTTCGAGACCGAGCTTGTGGTGGCGATGAAGTCCGGCGGACGCGACATTCCCGAAGCCGAGGCGCTCACCCATGTTTTCGGCTACGCCGTGGGCCTCGACATGACCCGGCGCGATCTTCAGAACGCCGCCAAGAAGAAGGGCCACCCGTGGGAATTCGGCAAGGCGGCGGATTTTTCCGGCCCCGTCGGTGTGATTACACCCCACGCGCCGGGGGTGCTGAGCGCCGATGCCGTGATCCGTTTGGAGGTGAACGGGGTGGAGCGCCAGCGCTCGACACTGAACACCATGATCTGGTCGATTCCGCAGATGATTGCCCTGCTTTCGCGCTATTTTGTTATCCGTCCCGGCGACCTCATCTTCTCCGGCACACCGGAGGGCGTTGGTGCCGTTGCCAAGGGTGATGCGTTGCATGCGGAAGTGGCGGGACTGACAGCTATTGATCTCAGGGTCGTGTGAAAATCGACGAAAGAACGCTGCGCAGCGGAACCGTCATGGCCGGGCTTGGCCCGGCCATCCACGACTTGAAACGCGATGCGGTGTGATGCCGGGAAAGTCGTGGATACCCGGCACGAGGCCGGGCATGACGACATGATGTGTGAGTGACCGTCGCAGCTTGTGGGCGGTGTTGAGAGACCTCAGTCCTCTTCCAGTCCCGCAATCGCCTTGGCAAAGTCTGCGGCGGTGAAGGGTTCAAGATCGTCCACGCCCTCGCCGACACCGATGAAATGCACGGGCAGGCCGAATTTCTCCGCCAGCGCCACGAGAATGCCGCCGCGCGCCGTGCCATCGAGTTTGGTCATGACGAGGCCGGTGACGCCCGCCACCTTGTGGAACACTTCCACCTGATTGATGGCGTTCTGGCCCACGGTGGCATCCAGCACGATGAGGCAGGCATGGGGGGCGGTTTCATCGACCTTCTTGATGACGCGCAGGATCTTCGCCAGCTCCTCCATCAGCCCCTGCTTGTTCTGCAGGCGGCCGGCGGTGTCGATCATCAGGACATCAATGTTCTGTTCGCGGGCCTGCGTCAGCGCGTCGAAGGCGAGGCCTGCGGCATCGCCGCCCTGCTCGCGCCCGAGGAAGGTTGCGCCGGTGCGCTCCGCCCAGACCTTGAGCTGATCGATGGCGGCGGCGCGGAAGGTGTCACCCGCCGCCAGCATCACGGATTTGCCCTCGGCGCGGAATTTGGCGGCCAGCTTGCCGATGGTCGTGGTTTTGCCCGAGCCGTTGACGCCGACCATCAGCAGTACGAAGGGCTTCTTGGTGGTGTCGATCTCCAGCGGCTTGGCGACGGGCTCAAGCACCTTTTCCACCTCGGCGGCGAGGGCAGCCTTGATCTCGGCGGGTTCGACGGTCTTCTCGAAGCGATCCTTGCCGATGGCGGCGACGATGCGACCCGAGACTTCAACGCCGAGGTCTGCCTGGATCAGCACGTCCTCAAGGTCTTGCAGCGTATCGGCATCGAGCTTGCGATGGGTGAAGATGGTGGTGATGCCGGTGCCGACCTGCGAGGCGGTGCGCGCAAGGCCCGCACGCAGGCGCTGCCACCACGAGAGCTTGGGCGCGGCCTCGGCGAGGGGCTGTGTTTCGGAGGTCGCTTCGCTGCCGCGCCCGAAGAGGCGGCCAAAGAAGCCCGGCTTTTTCTCGTCGCTCATCCCAATGTCCCCAGCAACCTCTGCCCGTCATGCCCGGTGATGGTGACGCGCGCAAGGCTGCCGGGCACACCGCCCGTGATATGCACGGGTGTAAAATCATCCAGCCGCCCCATGCTCTCGCGCTCGATGAGCACGGTGCCGACAAAGCCGACGCGGCTTGTCAGATGGCGGGCCAGCATGGCCTCTCCCGCCGCGCGCAGGCGCGCCGCGCGCTCCTTGATCAGCGGTTTGGCCACCTGCGGCATGCGGGCGGCCGGTGTGCCCTTGCGGGGCGAATAGGGGAAGACATGCAGAAAGGTGAGGCCCGCCTCTTCCACCATGCGCAGGGAGTTCTCGAACATCTCTTCCGTCTCGGTCGGGAAACCGGCGATGATATCGGCCCCGAAAACGAAATCAGGACGGGCCCTGCGCAGGCTCGCGCAGAAATCGATGGCCTGCTCGCGCGTGTGGCGACGCTTCATCCGCTTGAGGGTGAGATTGTCGCCCGCCTGAAGCGAGAGATGCAGGTGCGGCATCAGGCGCGGCTCTTCCATCAGCAGGCGAACCAGCGTGTCATCGGCCTCGATCGAGTCAATCGATGATATTCTTAGACGGCTTAATTCCGGCACATGATCGAGGATCGCCTTGGTCAATTGGCCCAGAATCGGAGTTCCCGGCAGGTCCGCACCATAGGAGGTGAGGTCCACTCCGGTAAGAACCACCTCATGATAGCCGCGCGCGACAAGACGGCGGATCTGATCCACTACCTCCCCCATGGGGACAGAGCGGGAATTGCCGCGTCCGAAGGGGATGATACAGAAGGTGCAGCGATGGTCGCAGCCGTTCTGAACCTGCACGAAGGCACGGGCGCGTCCCTCAAGGCCATCAATGAGATGGCCCGCCGTTTCCTTCACGCTCATGATGTCATTGACGATGACGCGCTCGGAGGCCTCGATGCCGAAAGCGTTGGGCCTGACGAGGTCCGTCCAGGTCTCCGCCTTGAGCTTGGCATCGTTGCCGATGACCTGCGTGACCTCATCCATTTCAGCGAAGGTTTCGGGCTCCGTCTGGGCGGCGCAGCCGGTGACGACAATTTGCTTGGCCGGATTCTCCCGCTTCAGACGACGGATGGTCTGACGGGCCTGACGCACCGCTTCGGCGGTCACCGCGCAGGTGTTGACGATGATCAGCCCCTCATGCCCCGCCGCGCGGGCATGGGCCTTCATCGCCTCGCTCTCGAAGGTGTTGAGGCGGCACCCCAGGGTCACGACTTCCGGTGCGCCGGGGATATCGGGCTGGCTGATGTCGGTTTCACTCATGCGGTGACCTCAGCTCAGGCCCGCAAGCAGCGAGGGGTCGATGGTGCCGGCAAAAGCGGTGGCAACCGGGCCGGTCATCATCACATGGTCACGCCCGTCGCGCGCGATGGAGAGGCGCCCGCCGGGCAGATCGATGGTGATGGTGCCTTTGGCAAGGCCAAGCCGTTCCGCGGCGACTGCCACAGCGCAGGCAGCGGTGCCGCAGGCCAGCGTAATGCCCGCGGCGCGCTCCCAAACGCGCACCTTGAACGCATTCTCGCCCGTTTTCTCCACCAGCGAGATATTGGCCTTCTCGGGGAAGATTGCGTCGGTTTCGATGCGCTGGCCAAAGGCTGCAAGGTCCAGTGCGTCCACTGCTTCCACGAAGAAGATGGCGTGGGGATTGCCCATGTTCACGGCCGAGAACCAATCGGGCAGGCGATGCGAGATCCGCTGCGCTTCCGGGAAGGGCACGCGTGCGGTGTCTTCGCCTGCACCCGAGAGCGGAATTTCGTCCCAGCCGAGGCGCGGTGCGCCCATGTCCACCGTGACCGTGCCGCCGGGAATAAGCTGCGCCAGCAGGACGCCGGCGCGGGTTTCGATGCTGGCGTTTTCGCTGCCCTTTTCATCCGCCAGCAGCGCGCCGATGCAGCGCGTCGCGTTGCCGCAGGCACCGACCTCTGAAGCATCGGGGTTGAAAATGCGCATGAAGGCATCGGCGCGGGTCGAGGGTTCGAGCACGATCAGCTGGTCGCAGCCAATGCCGAAGCGACGGTCGGCGATGCGTTCCAGCTCTGCCGGGGTGAAGCTGAGGGAGGCGCTGCGGGCGTCGATGACCACGAAATCATTGCCGAGCCCATGCATCTTGCGAAAGGGAATCGGGGCCGAAGGGTTCGTCATGATGCGCGCAACCTCCATCGGTCTGCGTTGGCTTGAGAATTTGCCTGATGTGCTGGGGCAGCGAAAATTTGTGCGCAAGGGCTTGCGGGGGCCGCAACCACCATGCACAACAGGCGTCGCAAAGCGCTATAGCGGGTTTGTCGCGCGCGGGATACGGTTCTTGAAGCCTTCGTTGCCTCAGCAGCCTGTCGTCGCGCCCCC
>JAIUNQ010000180.1 GCA_020161475.1 Pseudomonadota bacterium
GCAATTTCACGCCACACGGCAATGACATGCTTGCCCGCAGGCAGCATGGTGATGACGACATCGGCCCCCTTCACGGTCTCGCCGAGTGTGCCGGCAATGGTGACGCCGGCAGCGCGCGCGGCTTCCACGGCCGCCGGGGACAGATCATATCCTGTGACCTTGTGGCCGGCGGCAACGAGGTTGGCGGCCATCGGTCCGCCCATGTTGCCCAGACCGATAAAGGCAATATTGCTCATGGTGTCTTCTCCCTTTTTGTGTCGGTTTCCGCGCCTTGGCGCAAAAGGCTCTCCCAACGTCGGCGCAGACGCTCGGCCTGCCCGGTCGGATCCTCGAGGACGCTCCAGCCGATCCTGAGCGCGGGACGCAGCGCGTCCGGTGCTGCGGCGCGGTCGGCGGTGACGAAATGCATTTCAACCGGCGGCGCGCCGCGCAGGCTCAGATGATGAGCGACATGGCCGGGCTCGATGGTGTCGCGACGCGCCAGCACCGGATGTGCCCGCGCGGGGTAAGCCCAGCGGAGCAGCCACTCATCATCGCGATATTGTTCCGGCGCGTCGGTGAGCACCACAAAGGTGACGGGCGAGGTCATCTTGGCCGCTCGCGCGGCAAAGGGGCCCGCCAGCAGCAGGCCGCGCAGACCGGGTTCCCCCACCACGAGGGCGCGGGTGTCGGCCACCAGCGTCGAGATGGCCTTTTGACCCAGCCCCTCCACGGTTTCGCGCGCTTCTCGCTTGAAGAAGCTGGCAAAAGTCGGCCCGCCGCGCTTCGGCCCCAGCACAAAGCGCATGAAGAACCAGATGCCCGCCACGCCAAGCAGCAGCAGAAAGGAATTGTCGAGCCAAGCTGTGCTCATCCTTCGCCAACTCCTGCCCTTTTCCTGTCGCGCGGTGCCCAAGCTGAAATGCATCAAGGGCAGGTGCCCTTATGTCAGCAAGCTTCAATTGTGCGCAACCGGTTCCGCATTCCCACAATGGCGAAGGCAGCGGCGACGCTTCAGCGTGGGGCTGTCAGCGCGCGGGCGACGATGAGGCGCATGATCTCGTTGGTGCCTTCGAGGATCTGGTGCACACGCAGATCGCGCACGATCTTCTCGATGCCGTATTCATTGAGATAGCCATAGCCGCCGAGCAGCTGGAGCGCATCATTGGCCACCTTGGAGCCGGTGTCGGTGACAAAGCGCTTGGCCGCCGCGCAGCGCCAGGTGGCGTCGGCGTCCTTGCGGTCGAGGCTGGCCGCCGCGCCATAGAGCATGATGCGCGCCGCCTCCAGTTCGATCGCCATATCGGCGAGGCGGAACTGAAGCGCCTGAAAATCGGCGAGCTTCTTGCCGAAGGCGACACGCTCCTGCAGGTAGGCTGCGGCCTTGTCGAGCGCAGCCTGCGCGCCGCCGAGCGAGCAGGCGGAGATATTGATGCGCCCGCCGTCAAGACCGATCATGGCGATCTTGAAGCCGTCCCCCTCCGCACCGAGGCGGTTGGAGACCGGCACCTTGACGCCATCCATGATGACCTGACGGGTCGGTTGGGCATTCCAGCCCATTTTCTTCTCGTTCGCGCCGAAAGAGAGGCCGGGCGTATCCTTCTCGATGAGGATGCAGGAGATACCCTTGGGGCCATCCTCGCCCGTGCGCGCCATGACGGCATAGACATCGGCGGCACCCGCGCCGGAGATGAACTGCTTGACGCCATCGAGGATGTAAAAATCACCCTCGCGGCGCGCGCGGGTCTTGAGCGCGGCAGCATCGGAGCCTGCGCCCGGCTCGGTGAGGCAATAGGAGGCGAGGCGCTCCATGGTGATGAGGTTGGGCAGGAACTTCTGCCGCGTCGCCTCATCGCCGAAGCGGTCGATCATGCCGAGCACCATGTTGTGGATCGAAAGATACGCCGCAACCGAGGGGCAACCGGTGGCGAGCGCCTCGCAGACCAGAACCGTTTGCAGGCGGGTGAGGCCAGAGCCGCCGATATCATCGCGCACATAAAGCCCACCCATGCCCAGTTCGGCCGCCGCACGCAGCACATCGGTCGGAAAATGCTTCTTCTCATCCCATTCGATGGCATGGGGCGCGATCTCAACAGCCGCAAAACCGGCTGCCATGTCATAGATCGCGCGGTCATCGTCGGAGAGGGCGAAGGCGGGATGGGTAAGCTCGCTCATGGGCCGTTGATCCTCCTGAAGCATTCTTTCTCAGGCTTCTTGTCGCATGCGGTTTTATCCGCCTCCCTCGCCCGCCTGAGTCATCGGGGAGACGTTGCTTTTTCGCTTTTTGCAGCACCCGGTTGCGAAAAACCCGGCTTCTGGCCGGGCTGCAGTCGCCTCAAAGGACGACAATGCCCTGATGCTTCGCCTTGTTCTCCGGCTCGACATGGATGGTGATGCGCGCACCCTCCACCTCATTCCGGATGGCAGCCTCCAGACGATCACAGATGTCATGGGCGGCATCCACTGTCATGGCACCTGGCACGACAAGATGGAATTCGATAAAAGTCGCGGCTCCGGCATGGCGCGTGCGCAGGTCATGCGCTTCGATGGCGCCTTCCGCCTCCAAACCGATGATGGCGCGGATGCGCTCCACTTCCTCGGGGGCTGCGGCCTCGTCCATCAGGCCCGAGAAGGAGGACTGCATCAGCGTGTAGCCGGACCAGAGAATATTGAGCGCGACAAGGCAGGCGAGCGCCGGGTCCAGCCAGGGCAGGCCCGTGGCGATGGCCGCCAGCAAGGCGACCAGCACGCCGACAGAGGAGACCACATCGGAGAGCAGGTGCTTGCCATCGGCCACCAAGGCCGGCGAGCGCAGGGCACGGCCCCGGCGCATCAGCACCCAGCACCAGAAGGCATTGAGCACGCTGGCCGCCATGTTGAGCGCGATGCCGAAGGTATCCGGGGTAACAACGCGCGGGTTCTTCCACGCCTCCCAGGAGGCATGGAACACCGCGAGCGCCGCCACGATAATCAGCGCGCCCTCAAAAACGGCGGCGATGTACTCGATCTTCTGGTGGCCATAGGGATGGTTGTTGTCCGCCGGGCGGGCACTGACACGCAAAGCGCCGTAGGCGACGGCTGCCGCCGCCACATTCACAAAGCTTTCGAGCGCATCCGAATAGAGCGCCACCGAGCCGGTGTAATACCAGCCGCCGAACTTCAGGCCGAGAACGATGATCCCCAGCAGGATGGAGCCGAGCGCGTAATGGCTTGCGTTTTCGCGGGCAGCGGGGCTGGGGGCTGGGCTGGTCATGGCAGTCTCTCCGGCATTTGGCGAGACGACCCATCCCGCGCGCCTCCCCTGCCCCCGGCAAGGCGCGAGGGTCAAGCGCCCAACACCGCCAGTTTGGGACAAAACCGGTGATTTGCCGGGAGTGTTCTTATTTTACGCGCTTTCGCAAACGCTTTGCATTTGCCGCCACTTTCTGTCGCGCCGGGCGGGTAAAGGCGCGCGCCAGCTTCTTGGGCGTAGCCTGCGAGAGCCGCATCATGCCTGCAGCATCGCCCACCATGGCCATGAAGCCCATTTGCATATTGATCTGAGCGGCTTGCAACCCGGCCTCGAACATCCCCTGACCCAAGGCGTTCACCTTTTCCGAGACCATGCGGGAGCTTTCGGGGTGGCCGGGTTTCAGCAGGGCACCGGGCAGCAGGGCCGCTTCCCCTGCGATGAGCGGAAGGCGCCTTGCGATGACTTCAGCAGCGAGGAAGAAGGACTTTTGCATAAGGACTAAACTATCACGGATGGGAAGAAGTTCCATCCCCCGTAAATTGCATCCGTAGCATGCGTCTGCGACCATGAAAAAAGGACCGCAGGTTGCCCTGCGATCCTTCGATTTTTCAGTATTCCGGCTTGGAAGCGCGGAATTAGTGGTTGAACTGCTCGGTCTCGGTGGAGTCGGCCATCGCGGTGGTGGACGACTTGCCCTGAGAGATCGCCATGGCAACCGCATCGAAGTAGCCGGTGCCGACTTCGCGCTGGTGGCGAACGGCGGTGAAGCCCTTCTCCTGAGCGGCGAACTCGCGCTGCTGCATCTCCGAGTAGGCGCCCATGCCACGCTGCGAGTAGCCCTTGGCCAGCTCGAACATGGAGAGGTTGAGCGAGTGGAAGCCCGCGAGGGTGACGAACTGGTAACGATAGCCCAGCGCGCCGATTTCTTCCTGATACTTCGCAGCCTCGGCGTTGCTCATCTTCTTCTCCCAGTTGAAGGAAGGCGAGCAGTTGTAGGCGAGGAGCTTGTTCGGATACTTCTTCTTGAATTCGGTGGCGAATTCACGGGCTTCCCCGAGGTCCGGCTCCGAGGTTTCCCACCACACGAGGTCAGCGTACTCGCCGTAGGCCAGGCCACGGGCGATCGCGTGCTCGACCGAGTGCTTGTTGCCCTGCTTGAGGCGGAAGAAGCCTTCTTCAGTGCGCGAGTCGCGGTCGATCCAGGGATGATCGTAATCATCAACGTCCGAGGTGATGAGGTTGGCGGCATGCGCATCGGTACGGGCGAGCAGCACGGTCGGGACGCCGCAAACGTCGGCCGCGAGGCGGGCCGCGTTCAGGGTGCGGATGAAGGTCTTGGTGGGGACGAGCACCTTGCCGCCGAGATGGCCGCACTTCTTCTCGGACGCCAGCTGGTCTTCGAAGTGGACGCCGGCGGCACCCGATTCGATCATGGCCTTCATCAGTTCGAAGGCGTTGAGCGGGCCACCGAAGCCGGCTTCCGCATCAGCGATGATCGGCGCCATGAAATGGGTCGACTTGTCGCCTTCCATGTGGGCGATCTGATCGGCGCGGCGCAGGGTGTTGTTGATGCGGCGCACCACATCCGGCACGGAAGAAGCCGGGTAGAGCGACTGGTCCGGGTACATCTGGCCGGCGTTGTTCGCGTCGGCGGCGACCTGCCAGCCCGAGAGATAGATGGCTTCGAGGCCGGCCTTGACCTGCTGCATGGCCTGGTTGCCGGTCAGCGCGCCGAGGGTGCGCACGAACGGGCGCTCGGCAAGGAGCATACGCAGACGCTCGGCACCCATGCGGGCGAGCGTGTATTCCATCTTGAACGAGCCACGCAGCTTCTCGACATCGGCCGGCGTGAAGTCGCGCTTGTTCTCGGGATTGTAGGACTTGGTCATTCTCGGGCTCCTTTCAGCGCACGAAGGGCGTGGGGGAATGCAAACG
>JAIUNQ010000181.1 GCA_020161475.1 Pseudomonadota bacterium
GCGCCCTTCCTCCGTCACCAGCGAAAGGCGCACGCGCCCCTCAGCAATCACGAGCAGGAAATCCCCGCGCTCGCCGCGCGCGAAAACCTGCTGCCCCGCCTCGAAACGGGTGAGGCGAAAGGCGCGCTGCAGGGTCGCGAGCCGGGCCGGGTCCAGACCCTCGATCAGCCCGCCGAAAAACGCCGAGCCGGTAATCAGCGCTGAGATGTCGTCCTTCGCCTCGGACACGGGCGTTATCGCACCGAATCGAGCGCTTCGATCAGGCGGGCATCGGCCCAGCGCGAGGGCTTCGTGGGCTTGCCGCCGTAGGTGAGAATATCGGTGCCATCGCCCGCATTCAGCACCACGGTTTCCCCGCCGGAGGTGACCGCGACAGAGCCGCGCACCACGGCAACCGCCATCTTGCCGCGGCTGGGCCCGGCAAAGAAATGCGTGCCGCGCACCGCGATCATGCCGAAGGCCCCGCGAATGGTGACAGGCTGGGGGGCGGCCCCCGCCGGGCGCTCGAAGGTCATGGGGCCGGATTGCAGCGTGAGCGTGCCACCCGCATTGAGGATGAAGCGATCGAGCTTGAGGCGCGCCTCCGGCCCGAGGCGGATGGTGGTGGCTTCGCCCACCTTCATGCCGATGCGGCTGGCTTCGCCCGTCGCCACCGTTTCCCCGACGAACAGGCGCTCGCCCGAGGCCAGAGGCCGCGCCGCGCGCCGCATCTCCGCCACGGCCTGGCCGAAGATGTCCTCGACATGGCCCGCCTGTTCCGAGGCAGCGCCGGCTTCGGGCAGCGCGAGAAGGCCCATGGCCCCCAGCGCGAGCTGCGCGAAGCGGCGGCGCTCCATCATCAGGTGAGGCGGATAGCTCAAGGCACGGGGCGGCATGGGGGCTCCTGAGGTCGGCAGGGCAGGGGGTGAATGTAGCGCTAACTATGGCAAGTCCTTTCGCTTTTCCCAACAGGAAAAGCCGCTTGTGCAAAGCCTTGGGCGTCATTTTTTTGCATTGCACCCGTCAGCGTTCGCGGAAGGCGCGGGCGATCTGATCGGTGAAGGGTTTCATGAAGTAGCTCAGGATGGTGCGTTCGCGGGTCTGGATATGGATTTCCGCCGGCAGGCCGGGGGTCAGCTTCAGACCGTCGAGGCGCTCGGCCTCGCCCGGTGCCAGGGTGACGCGGGCGCGGAAATGGCTCGCCCCGTTGGCGCGGGGGTCCTGTTCGAGATCGGCGGAGATGAAGCTGACGATGCCGGTAAGTTCCGGGGTGGTGCGGGCATCGAGCGAGGAGAGCCGGATCACGGCCTTCTGGCCGGAGGCGATCTGATCGATGAAAGCCGGGTCGATGCGCCCCTCCGCGAGCAGGGCTTCGCCTTCCGGCACCAGCATCATCACCGCTTCGCCCGGCGCGATCACCCCGCCGAGCGTGAAGGCGGTGAGCTGGTGGACGACGCCATCAATAGGGGCGCGCAGCTGCGTGCGGTTCAGCCGGGCCTCGGCGCTGGTGCGGCGCTCGTTGAGATCCGCGATGCGCTCCTGCGTCTCGCGCAGGTCGCGGGTGATCTCGCTCAGCGCCTGCTTGTCGATCTGGGTGCTCTGGAGGC
The DNA here is from genome assembly GCA_020161475.1 of Pseudomonadota bacterium. Lineage (GTDB taxonomy): Bacteria > Pseudomonadota > Alphaproteobacteria > Rhizobiales > Beijerinckiaceae > Rhabdaerophilum. The sequence continues at coordinate 1,587 of JAIUNQ010000181.1, forward strand.
GGATTTCGCTGATGCGGGCGCGGGCGCGGGCGATCTGCGCGTGCAGCTCGCTGGCCTGCCCTTCGAGCTGCACCACGCTGCGGCGCAGCGGATTGATGCGCGCCACCTGCGTGAGCCCACGCTCGAACAGGCCTTGAAGATTGCCCAGCTCCTGCGCCGAGATGACCGCCTGCGCCTTGATGGCGGAGAGCTGGGCTTCCAGCCCCGCGATCTCCTGCAGGGTCTGGGTCATGCGTTCCTCAAGCTGGGCGGCTTCACCCCGGCGTACGCGGCGGCGGGCCTCGAACAGGCCGGTTTCCGCCGCAACCATGGCGGCGATCTCGGGGTCAGCGGCACGGCGGGCAACGCTGTCGGGGGGCGAGAAGTGCCCCCACTCGTCGCGCTCGGCTTCAAGGCGCGCAGCGCGCAGCTCCTGGCTCGCCAGTTGCAGCATGATCTGCGCGAACTCCGCGCGGCGCTGGCTGTCCTCCAGCGTCAGCAGCACCTCGCCCGCCTTCACCCGCTGGCCGTTGCGCACGAAGAGCGCGCTGACAATGCCGCCGTCCTGATGCTGCACCTTGCGCAGGTTGCCCTCCACCACCATCGCCCCCGGCGCGATCACCGCGCCGTTGATGGCGGTTGTGCCGGCATAGCCGAGCAGGCCGAAGGCAAAGAGCGCACAGGTGGCATAGCCCGCGACCAGCGTCTTGCGGGTGGCGGCGATGAGACCGCTCTCCTGCGTGGCGGGGGCAAGGGGGTTTTGGGCGAGGGGGCTTTGGGTGAGGAGGAGGGTGGTCATCGTGGAGTTCTCCTTGCGAGGCAGGATCAATTTCAGGCGGTTGCGGCGGCGTGCAGCGGGGTGACGCTGGGCGCACGCGCGGGGTCGGGCTGGGCGAGGATGCGGCGCATCACGACATCGCGTTCGCCGAAGGCAGCCTGCCGCCCGTCGCGTATGAACAGGGCGTGGCTCACTTGCGCGAGCGCTGCGGGGCGATGCGCCATCACGATCACGATGCCGCCCCGCGCACGCACGGCGTGGATCGCCTGACCGAGCGCGGCCTCGCCCTCGGCATCGAGGTTCGAGTTCGGCTCATCCAGCAGCACGAGGAAGGGGGTGCCATAAAGCGCCCGCGCCAGCCCGATGCGCTGCTTCTGACCGGCGGAAAGGGCAAAGCCCGTCTCGCCGATCACGGTGTCATAGCCCTGCGGCAGGCGCAGGATCATGTCATGCGCGCCGGCTTCCTGCGCGGCGGCGATGATGGCCGCATCCTCGGCATCGGGCGAGAAGCGGGCGATGTTCTCGCGGATCGTGCCGTTGAGCAGATCCACGCTCTGGGGCAGGTAACCGGTGAAGCGACCGCGATCCTCGCGTGACCATTGGCCGATCTCGGCACCATCAAGGCGGATCTCGCCGCGCACCACCGGCCACACCCCGATCAACGCGCGGGCCAGTGTCGATTTGCCGGCCGCGCTCGGCCCGACAACCGCCATGGCATCGCCCGCGTTGAGCGTGAAGCTCACACCCTGAAGCGTCGGCATCGGGCTCGCGGGCGGGGCCACGCAGACCTGCTCCAGCGTCAGGCTGCGGCGGGGGGCGGGGAGAAGGGTGCGGGGGGTATTCTCGGCCTCGACCTCCAGCAGGGCGAGGCGCGCGCGGGCCTCACGGTATTGGACAAAGCCGCGCCATTGCGCAATCGCCTGCTCCAGCGGGGCCAGCGCCCGACCGGCCAGCACGGAGGCCGCCAGCATCACGCCCGGCGTCGCCATGGTGCCGATCACCAGCCAGGCGCCCAGCGCCAGCAGCAGCAATTGCAGCAGGATGCGAAAGGCCTTGGTGAAGGCCGAAAGCGCCGCCCCCGTTTCCGCGGCCTTGACCTGCGCGAGCAGCGCTTCGAGATGCGCCGCCTGCCAATGGGCCCGGATATGCCCGGCCATGCCCAGCGCCTGAAGCGTCTCCGCGTTGCGGCGCGCGCCCATCAGCCAGCCGTTGCGGCGTGCCATGGCCTGGGTGGCGGCCTGCGTGCCACGCCGTGACAGGGTGAAGCTGAGCAGCATCAGCCCCGTGAGCACCAGCGCACCGGCCAGCGCTAGTGCGCCGAGCAGCGGATGAAACGCGCAGCACACAAGAAGATAAACCGGAATCCACGGCAGATCGAACAGCACCGCCAGCCCCGGCCCGCCCAGAAAGCCGCGCAGGGTATCCAGATCCCGCATCGGCTGCTGGCCGTCGCCCTCGCCGCGCCGCTGAAGGGCATGGTTCACGCTGGCATCGAACACGCTCTTACGCAGGGCCTTGTCCACCGCCAGCCCCACGCGCCCCAGCACCACCGCGCGCAGGTGATCGAGCATGGCCATCAGCCCCAGCAGCACACCCGCCACCACCAGCAGCGCCACCAGCGTGGGCAGGGAGCGCGAGGTGAGCACGCGGTCATAAACCTGCATCATGAACACCGGCGCGGTGAGCATCAGCAGATTGAGCAGCGCGCTGAAGAGACCGACGCCGAAAAGCGTTGCGCGATGGGCGGCGAGCACCTGTTTCACCGGATCATGCGGGGCGGGGGTTCTGGGTGACATCGGGGCGGCTCCGGGAAGAGGGATCTGCCCCCTTGTGCCCCAGCCCCGGCCCTCCGGCTGTTCCGCCGGGAACAGCGCCGCGCCCCGCCGCGCCCCATGGTGACGACATGCCCGGCGCGGTGCCGGGGCAGCAAGGGAATGCGACCATGGCCACCTATACCCTCATCAACCCCAATCCCTCCCTGATTGGCGATCTCGCGTTTGATCCGCCGCCCACGGAAGCCTGGGAGCGCCTTTCCGAGCAGATTTCGGAGATGAACGAGGACGCGGACCGCGCGGGCTATGCCAACTGGGGCAGCGCCAGCACGACCCTTACCATGTTCGGGCTGACCGGGGCTCCGCCCTCGCCGGTCTATGTCAACATGCAGGCGGGCAATGACACCCTCACCTTGCAGAACACGGGCGATGATATTGCCTACATGGGTTCGGGCAACGACAAGGCCTTTGGTGGCATCGGCGCGGATACGCTCTATGGCGGCTCGGGCACCGATTTCCTCTACGGCGAGGCGGGCAACGACACGCTTTACGGCGGCTCCGGCGGGGATGAGCTGCGCGGCGGCGCGGATGCCGATACGCTCTACGGTGGCTCGGGGGTCGATCTCCTGCTCGGCGGTGCCGGGGCCGATGTGCTCTATGGCGGGGTGGACAACGACACGCTTTATGGTGACGGCGATGGGGCTACCCAGACCACCGGCGGGCGCGATGTTCTCAACGGCGGCTTCGGCAATGATACGCTTTATGGCGGTTTCGGCGCGGATACGCTTTTCGGCAATGCCGGTGCGGATACCTTCGCCTTCCAGTCCGCCAGCGACCTCGGCTATGGCCACACCGATGTGATCCGCGATTTCTCCCGCACCGAGGGGGATCGCATCAACCTGAGCGGCATCGACGCCAACACTACGCTCGCCGGCAATCAGGCCTTCCGCTTTGTCACCGGTCCCAGCGAGACGGCGGGCGACATGTGGCTGGGCGAGGTGATCAACGGCCGCC
>JAIUNQ010000182.1 GCA_020161475.1 Pseudomonadota bacterium
CAGCAAAGGGCGGACCGCAATCTGGTGCAGGATCAGAGCTTGGAAATGTCGAGACCCGGCGCATAGGTCTTGTCCGGCACGTTCTTGACCATCGACTGCCCGCAGATCATGCGCTGCGTTGTGCTGTCAAAGGCCATGGTGGCGTTGCCGTAAAGCTGCCAGCCATTGCTGATCGCCTCAGAGACACGTTGATCGAACGTGCCATCATCGGGACCGGTGACGCAGCGGTAGAACAGGCTGGGTTGCGACATTTCTCGTCTTTCCTCAGCGCTCGACGCAAAGCGCGACGCCCATGCCGCCGCCGATGCAAAGCGTGGCAAGGCCCTTCTTGGCGTTGCGGCGCTTCATCTCGAACAGCAGCGTGTTCAGGATGCGCGCGCCTGAAGCACCGATCGGGTGACCGATGGCAATGGCGCCGCCGTTGACGTTGACGATATCGGTGTTCCAGCCGAGTTCCTTGTTCACGGAAATCGCCTGCGCGGCAAAGGCTTCGTTGGCTTCGACGAGATCGAGGTCATCGATCTTCCAGCCCGCCTTTTCCAGCGCCTTGCGCGAAGCCGGGATCGGGCCGGTGCCCATGATCGCCGGATCCACACCGCAGGTCGCCCAGGAGACGATGCGCGCAAGCGGCTCGATGCCGCGCTTGGAGGCGGTGGCTTCGCTCATCAGCACGGCCGCCGCCGCACCGTCGTTGATGCCCGAGGCATTGCCGGCGGTCACGGTACCATCCTTCGAGAAGGCCGGCTTGAGCTTGGCCATGGCTTCAAGGGTCGCGCCGTGACGCGGATATTCGTCGGTATCGACGATGATATCGCCCTTGCGGGTCTTCACGGTGAAGGGGATGATCTCATCCTTGAACTTGCCGGCCTTCTGGGCGGCTTCCGCCTTGTTCTGCGAGGCCACGGCGAAGATGTCCTGCTCCTCGCGCGAGATCTGCCACTTGGTGGCAATGTTCTCGGCGGTGGTGCCCATGTGATAGCCTTGGAAGGCATCGAGCAGGCCGTCACGCAGCATGGTGTCGAGGAACTTCACATCGCCCATCTTGGTACCGGTGCGCAGATAGGCCACATGCGGCGCCAGTGTCATGGATTCCATGCCGCCCGCCACAACGATGTCGGCGTCGCCATTGGCGATCTGCTGCATGCCGATGGCCATGGTGCGCAGGCCCGAGCCGCAGAGCTGGTTGAGGCCCCAGGCAGTCTTCTCCTGCGGGATGCCCGCGGCCATGGCGGCCTGACGCGCCGGGTTCTGGCCCTGATTGCCCGAAAGAACCTGCCCGAGGATAACCTCATCGACTTCAGCACCGGCAACCCCGGCACGCTCCAGCGCGCCCTTGATCGCGGCAGCACCGAGCTGCGCGGCGGGGACATCCGCGAAGGCACCGCTGAAGCTGCCCACAGCGGTACGCGCCGCGCTGGCGATGACGATCGATTTTGCGCTCATGTGTCTCTCCTCAGACTTTTCACACCCGAAACCACTTATCGGCATTTGCCTCCAAGCGATGTCAGCCGCGTGACGATGCGGCTGACAGGCTCGAACCAAATCCCTTTGCGGCTATCAGACGCGGGCGGCAGCGCTATCGTCAAGCGAGAATCTTGTTTATAGATGCAGTGCACCCTTCTCCTTTCGAGGGGGGAGGGGTCAAATCTGTGTCCTTCGGAGGGGGCCGGGTCCAACTTTTTGCTGAGCAAGCTCAGTTGTTTCAGCATATGGACTTCGTACCGCAACCGGCGGACGCTGCGCACAATGCGTGCAGCGATTGGGGAGGCCAACATGACTGAAAAAACCAAAAAAGAACCGACGACGATCAAGAAGTACGCCAATCGCCGCCTCTACCACACGGGCACGAGCTCCTATGTGACGCTGGAAGATCTGGCGCTGATGGTGCGTCAGGGCGAGGACTTCGTGGTGCTCGACGCCAAATCCGGCGAGGATATTACCCGCTCCGTCCTCACCCAGATCATCTTCGAACAGGAAAACAAGGGTCAGAACCTGCTGCCCAGCGCCTTCCTGCGCCAGTTGATCCAGTTCTACGGCGACAACATGCAGTCGCTGATTCCGAATTATCTCGAATTCTCGCTTGAGCGATTCATGGCCGAGCAGCAGAAGATTCGCGAGCAGTTCTCGAAGGGCTTCGGCCAGCCCGCTTTCCCGGCAGCGCCCTTCAGCGGCAACGTGATGAACGCGATGCAGGAGCAGGCTCAGGCCAACATGGCGCTGTTTCAGGAAGCGATGAAGGCTTTTGCGGCCTTCGGCTCCCTGCCCGCAGCACAGGAAAAGAAGAAGCCCTGAGGGTTTGCAAAACCGCGATGCAAACAAAAACCCCGCCTCTCGGCGGGGTTTTTTGTGGCTTGATCAGGCGATCTTGCGCAGCGGATCGGCGCGCAGCGTCAACGGTCCGTCCTGCGCGGTGCCCAGGAAATCCCCTTGCAGGTATTCCACACGCCACGAGGTCAGCAGCGCGGCAGTTTCCTCATCCTGCACCCACTCGGCCACCGTCTCGATCTTCAGGTGGCGCGCCAGCTGCAACAAAGTCTGCACGAAGAAGCGATCATCTGCCGAGCGGGCGAGGTTCTTGATGAAGGTACCGTCGATCTTGAGCACATCGATGGGCAACAGGCGCATGTTGCGGAACGAGGTATGCCCCGCGCCGAAATCGTCGATGGCAACGCGCGCACCGGTTTCCTTGATGCTCTCGATCAGGCGACGCGCGGCCGCGATATCCTCGATGAGCGAGGTTTCCGTGATCTCGACGATGAGGCGGCGGGCAACGGAAGGGTCCTGCGCGAGGTTGGCCTGAAACGCCGCCAACCAATCGGGATGGAGCGCGGTATCGGCCCCCACATTCACCGTCAGCGTGACATCGGGATTCTGGCGCAGGGCATCGATGGCCAGCTCGCACACGCGATGATCGATGAGGTGCAGGAATCCAAGCTTTTCCGCCACCGGAACGATATGCGCGGCGCCGAGAATCTCACCTTCCGGCGTTTCCATGCGCACCAGCGATTCGTACATCGCAACCTTGCCGGTATCCGAGGCCACGATGGGCTGGAAGGCCAGACGGATGCGCCGCTCGTTGAGCGCGGAGAGGACCATATCGGTCTGGTTGAGGTTCTCCGAACGCTGCACCCGCTTTTCCGGGTCGGTCGAAAAGGCGACAAAGGGCGTATCCATGCGCTCGGTGGCGATGGTCAGCGCCTCTTCGCAGGCGTGAAGCGCCTCGATCGTCGTCTTGGCTTCCAGCGGCACCGCAACGCCGCCGATATGCACCGAAGCCGAGAGCGGCCCCGCCGAGGTCTCGATCGGGGTGGCGCGAATGCCAGAAGCCAGACGATTGGCGACATAATCCATATGCTCGGCAAGGCTAGGCGCCAGCACCAGACCGATCTTGTTGGTGGCGTAGCGACCGAGAATATCCTTGCGGCGGATCAGCCCGCGCAGACGGCGCGCCACCGCGGCGATCACTTCATCGCCCACGTGATAGCCATGCTGGCGGTTGAACTGGGCGAGATCATCAATCGAGACCAGCATCACCACGAGCCCGCGGGTATCCTTGGCGGTGTCGTCAATGGCCTGTGCCAGCGCGTTGCAGAAATCCGCTCGGGTCAGCGCCCCGGTCGCGGGATCAAACTGGCGGCGCGCAGCAATCGCGATTTCCTGCGAGGTCGGCGCGAGCACACGGCGGCAAACGCCATGGACAAGGCGCGGACGCCCCGATTCATTGGCAAACCAGCGGCCGTTGTCTTCCACCCAGAAACGCACGCCCGGTGCCGGGTTGATGAGATAGCGGGCCGAAAAGGCGACCCCGGTGCCCGGATCGCTGCCCTCGTTCTCGAAGATCTCGGCGTGGCGCGACGTCGGGCTCTGCTGATCCATCAGCGTCGCAAAAGCCGTGCCCGTGCGCAGGGAATTCATTTCCAGCAGACCAAACAGCGGGGCCGCATCCCCGGTCCAGATCATGCTGTCGGTTTCGATGTTCCAGGAATAGGTCACTTCGCCGAAGTCCTCGCCGAATTCGGCGATCCCGGTGGTCTCACTCGCCGCAGTCGCTGAGGGCGGTGTCAAGCTGGGCTCGTAATGCATGTCCGGGCGATCCGTCGGTTGGTGACCGAGGTTCGGGCGAAGAAGAACAAGTGCTTCAGTCGAAAAACCTCGGCCTTAACTTAGCGGTCGAGGTGTAAAACATTGCTTACCCGGAACGATGCGGCACGGCATTTGCCACCAAGAGCGCATGAGCAGCATCAAAGCCCTTGTCCCGTATCAGACCGAAACATTCCGCCCGCATTTGGCACGCCCCGGCGCCTCGCCCCAGCACAGCGGACAGGAACAGGCCCCGCGCCGCGAGGCACCGCGCGCCGCCGTCCAGCCCCGGCGCTCCACGCCGTTTCTGGCACAACTGATTGTGAATACTGAGGCTGATCTTCGCAAATCATTGGGGCGGCAGGATATTGCTCAGGCACGCCAATCCGCCTATCAGGCCGCGCTCGACAAGCGCCCCTCGGCCTCGCCGCTCCAGTTCCTGCACGTCATCGGCAAGGCGTGATAGCACCGCAAAGACCCCGCAAAGACGCGGAAAGATTTCCCACACCATAACGAAAAAAGCCCGGCTCAGCCGGGCTTTTGCATCTCTGCGCGAAGGCGCCGAAATCAATCGGCGTTCTTCGGGGTCAGCACCTGACGACCGCGATACATGCCAGTCTTCAGGTCGATGTGATGCGGACGGCGCAGTTCGCCGGTGTTCTTGTCCTCGATGTAGGACGGGGCGGCGAGCGCATCGGCAGAGCGACGCTGACCGCGCTTCATACGGGAAACTTTCTTTTTCGGAACGGCCATGGTCAACTCCTCGGCGAGCCCGGCGACCGGGCCTGAAACCGGACAGCAGCGCACTCGCTCGCCAGCCGGGGGAAAACGTGAAGGGCGCTCTATAGTCGCATCGAAATGAAAAAGCCAGCCCTATCTCGCGCATCTTGTGAGAGAGCGTAAAGGGAGCTAGCCAAGCCCCTCACCTGCCTCGCCTCTCCGCCCCGTTACAGCCCGGAAA
>JAIUNQ010000183.1 GCA_020161475.1 Pseudomonadota bacterium
TACAAAGTCGCTGCGGATAGCCGCGAGCACCCGGCTTGGCCAGCTTTTGTTCGACTCAAGGTTGTCAAACGTTGAATCCGCTTCAATCCGTGCCCAGAGCGAGCTGTTCTTCCAGCATCATGCGGGCACGGGCCCGCATTTTCTCGGTGTCGGACTTGAGCTGACCACAGGCGGCGAGAATATCGCGGCCGCGCGGCGTACGGATCGGTGAAGCGTAACCCGCCTCGAAGATGACATCCGAGAAGCGCTCGATCTGATCCCAGTCCGAGCATTCGTAAATGGTGCCCGGCCAGGGGTTGAAGGGGATCAGGTTGATCTTGGCATGCACCCCACGCAGCAGGCGCGTGAGCGCGCGCGCCTCGGCCAGAGAGTCATTCACGCCCTTGAGCATGACATACTCAAACGTGATGCGCCGCGCATTGGAGGCCCCCGAGTAATCGGCGCAGGCCTTCATCAGCTCCTTGATCGGGTACTTCTTGTTGATCGGCACCAGCACATCGCGCAGGGCATCGTTGGTGGCGTGCAGCGAGATCGCCAGCGCGGCCCCCGTATCCTCGCCCAGACGATAGATCTCCGGCACCACGCCGGAGGTGGAAACCGTCACCTTGCGCTTGGAGAACTGCATCCCGTCGGGGTCGGTCAGCACACCGATGGCGGCGCGCACCTCATCATAGGCGTAAAGCGGCTCGCCCATGCCCATGAAGACGATGTTGGAGACATAACGCCCGCCGTCATTGGGCACGAAGGCCCCTTCAGGCGGAGTACGGCCATGATAATCGCCGAGACGGTCCCGCGCGAACACCACCTGCGAGACGATTTCCCAGGCCTCAAGGTTGCGCACCAGCTTCTGCGTGCCGGTGTGGCAGAAGGAGCAGTTGAGCGTGCAGCCGACCTGCGAGGAAACGCACAAGGTGCCGCGGTCACGCTCCGGGATATAGACGCATTCGACCTCGGCGCCCTTGTCGTGCGGGCCTTTGGAGGGCATGCGCAGCACCCATTTGCGGGTACCGTCCTTGGAGACCTGCTCGCGCACCACCTCCGGGCGGTTGAGCGTCGCGTGCTCATCCAGCTTGGCGTGCAGCGCGCGCGCCACATTGGTCATTTCGGAAAAATCACTCGCCCCGCGCACATAGATCCACTGCCAGAGCTGGCTCACCCGCATGCGGATTTCCTTGTCCGGCACGCCGATGCTGCGCAGGAATTCCGCAAGCTCGGGGCGCGGCATGCCGACAAGGCTTTTGCGCGTATCCGGGGTCGAAAGCGCTTCAGGCGTGGGGGTCGGGGTGCTCACGGGCATTCCTTGGCGGCGGCTTCAAGCGCCTTGGCAAAGCCGTTCATGGAGTATTTGTCGGTGGTCTCGTTGCCGCGCGCCGAGGCCATCTTGATCGAAATGCCGGCGGAGCGCTTCATCAGGTCGATGACCTGCGCTTCCTGCGCGGGGTTTTTGAGAAAAGCGCTCTCGCCGGAAGCCACCAGCGCGAAATTGCTGGTGCCGATGGCCAGCGCGCCCTCCTTGGTGGTGGAGCCCGCAAAGCCGAGACGCACGGCGAATTCGCCCTTCGCCCCGTCGCTCGTGCGGTTGGACACGAAGAGATAGCCGGGGTCGCGCTGCAACTTGGCGGGCTGGCGATCCTTGGGCTGGCTCAACGCGTAGCACACCTTGCCCTTGTCCTTGCCGGACATCAGCGCCTTCCAATCACCGAAGGTGCCGATCAGCAGCGTCTGGGCATTGCCCGCCGCCGGGGCGCTTTCGGTCTTGGCCTCCTCCTTCGCCTTTTTCTTGGCCGCCATCACGGGCGAGGCAGCGGCCAGCGCCACAGCGGCACCAAGGAGAACGGAAGAGATAAGACGTTGTTTCATGATGGATTCCAGCATCATATGCGCAGGCGCCGCCAAGCGGCGCAAAGCCCCTCATACCGCATTGGCGCTGTGGTGCCAATTCGTCTGGGGTGTGCTGTCCTCACGCAAAAGTGAGCCTATTTTGAGGCACCCTCACGAATCTGCCTCGCAACCGCCACATCGCGTGCTAGCATGCCCTCCTTGCAGATGCAGAGGACAACCACAGGTTCGCCACTTGCCCAGCGCCAGTACCCCTGATGCTCAGATCTGGAACGAGCGCATGCTGGCCGTGGCGGAGCATCGCGACCGGCAGGCTTTTGCCCAGATTTTCGATCATTTCACCCCGCGCCTTGAAACCTATCTTCAACGGCTGGGTCTTTCGCGCGACGAAGCCGAGGACATCGCGCAGGATGTGATGACCACGGTTTGGGTCAAATCCGCGCTGTTCGACCCGGAAAAATCCTCGCTTGTCACCTGGATTTACCGAATCGCCCGCAACCGCCGCATCGATCGCGCACGCCGCGCGCGCGAGACCCTGCCGCTGGACAACAGCGATGCCGCTCTTTCGGTGGTGGATGAGGAAGCCCGGCCCGATGCCGCCCTTTCCGCCGGGCAGGAGGCCGACGCCCTGCGCGGTGCACTGGTCGAGCTGCCGGAAGAGCAACGCAAACTGGTGCAGCTCTCCTATTTTGACGGCATGAGCCAGAGCGAAATTGCAGCCCATGCCAAGTTGCCGCTCGGCACGGTCAAATCGCGGTTGAGGCTGGCCTTCAACCGCCTGCGGCTTTCGCTCGCGGCCCGCGGTGTCAGCGAAAGCGGCTGACGCGCCGCCTGCGCAACGGCATCACAGGTTTTCCAGCGTCTCGCGCGCCTTTTCCCGATGCTCGGTCTTGAGCGCGCTGCGCACGGTCGCAATCGCCGTGGAGATCACAGCCGCATCATCGGTAAAGCCGAGAAAAGGCAGATAGTCGGGCACGGCATCAATCGGCATCACGAAATAGGCGAGCGCCGCCAGCAGGATGAAGCGCACGCGCGCGGGCGTCGCGGGATCGCGCACACAATGATAGGCGGCCAGCACATCCTCCGAGAAGGGCAGCGAGCGCGCAAGCTTGCCGACCACCGCCAGCACCTCCCGCAGAATGCCATCCTCATCGCGCAAGGCGCGGCGCGCGGCCTTCATCTCGTCCTTGCTGAACGGCTTGCGCCAGTCGTCCTGCCCCTCGGGTCGGTCGAAGGTCTCATTCAACATGCGTATCCCCAGCTTCAACCGGCAGATCGAATCGTGACTATGTCAGCCGGATGCCATTACCTTGCGTGCCATTGTGGCACCTTGATGGAAAGCGTGAATAACGGAGGGAACCTGAATGAAACTCGACAATTCCATTGCGGCTGTAGTCACCGGCGGGGCCTCGGGTCTTGGTGAGGCGACTGCGCGCCATCTCGCCAGCTTCGGCGTCAAGGTCGGCATCTGCGATCTGAACGCAGAGCGCGGTGAGAAGGTCGCGGCGGAAATCGGCGGAGCCTATGCCGCCTGCGATGTCACAGACGATGATTCGGTGGCGCGCGCCCTTGCCAAGCTGCGCGAAAAGAACGGTGTCGAGCGCATTCTCGTCAATTGTGCGGGCATTGTCGCGGGCAAGCGCACCCTTTCGAAGGATCGCACCACCGGCGCCGTGCTCGCCCATGACATGGGCACCTTCACCAAGACCATCGCCATCAACCTGATCGGCTCCTACCGCATGATCGCGCAGTGCTCGCTCGGCATGGCCGGGCTGGAGCCGCTCGACGCGGATGGTTCGCGCGGCGTCATCATCAACACTTCTTCGGTGGCGGCGGAAGACGGCCAGATGGGTCAGGCGGCCTATTCCGCCTCCAAGGGCGGCATTCTCGGCCTCACCCTGCCGGTCGCGCGCGACCTGACGGGCTATGGCATCCGCGTCTGCTCGATCCAGCCGGGCATCTTCTACACCCCGATGTTCGACCAGATCGACGAGAAGTACCGCACCTCGCTGGCGGCACAGGTGCCCTTCCCCTCGCGCCTCGGCAACCCGAAGGAATATGCGATGCTGGTGGAGAGCATCTGCCGCAACGATTATCTCAACGGTGCCGCCATCCGTCTCGATGGCGCGATCCGTATGGCGCCGAAGTAAGCTCCGGGACCTTCGGCCTGATGCACCCTGCCTTGGCCGTTAGCCAAGGCTAGGAGCGAAGCGACGCCGAGCTTATGCGAGGGAAACGTCCTGCCGGGCGCAGCCTTCGGCAGGACATTAAAGCTAAACCTCTTCCCACATCTCCTGAAGCGGGTAGGCGGCCTCCACGATATAGGGGCCGCCACCGAAGGTTTCCCGCGCCGAGAACAGGGCAAAGCGTTCGGCCGTGAAATGCTCATGCGCATCGCGCCCATGCAGGGCGAGATAATCCGCCACATCCAGCACCGAGGTGGAACGCAGCCGCGCCAGCGTGACATGCGGTGTAAACTTGCGCGGCTCGGGCTTCAGACCCACGCGGCGCACCGCGCGCTCGGCCTCCGCCTGCAGCTCGATCAGCTCGCGCGTCGGTGTCACGGCGGCATAGAGCGTATGGGGCTTGTCGCCCCCGAAGGTCGCAAGGCCGCTGAAACTGACCGGCACCGCCTCCCGGCCGATCTCGGCCAGCTCGTCCTCGATCTCGCGGGCGACGCGTCGGTCAATATCGCCGATGAAGCGCAAGGTGAGGTGATAGTCCGAAGGATCCTGCCATCGCGCACCGGGCAAACCGCCTCGCAGTGCCGAAAGGGGACCGGAAACCTCCGGCGGCATTTCAAGCCCGACAAAGAGACGCGGCATGGTCAGACCCCCCGAATCACCTTGATCCAAAGGTAACACCGTTCGCGACGTGTCGATGACAGGAAGCGCGACCCAAAAGCCGCGGAGCATCACGGTGTGGTGATAAGCTTTTCCACCATCGGGGCGATTTTTTCCGCAATAACGCGCACGCCAGCGGCATTCGGGTGCAATCCATCACTCAAAAGCAGCGATTTCTCGCCCTGAACCCCCTCCAGGAAGAAGGGATAGAGCGGCACGCCATGCTTTTGCGAAAGGCGTGGATAAATCGCATCGAAACGCGAGAAATACGCTTCGCCATTGTTACGCGGCGCATACATGCCCGCCAGCAGCACCTTGATGCCGCGCGCCTTGAGCT
>JAIUNQ010000184.1 GCA_020161475.1 Pseudomonadota bacterium
AGCCAGCTCGGCTCGAAAATGCGGGCGATGGCAGCGGCAGCCCCTGCGTCGTCCAGATCATGCCCGGCATCGCGCAGCTGCTGGCCGACAGCGCGGTAGAGAATACCGGTATCGAGCAGCGGCAATGCGTATTCGCGGGCTATGGCGCGCGAAATGGTGCCCTTGCCGGAGGCGGCGGGACCATCAATGGCGATAATCAATCCTGAACTCATTGCATCTCGCCTCCGAGGCCGGCCATCATCGGCACGAACGAAGGAAATGATGTGGCAATGAAGGCGGTATCGTCAACCGTGACGGGCTTGTCAGTGCCAAGGCCCATGACCAGAAAGCCCATGGCGATGCGGTGATCCATGTGGGTGGCCACTAGCCCCCCACCCTGCGCAGGCTTGCCGTTGCCGCGAACAACAAGATCATCCCCGATGATCTCGTGCTCCACCCCGTTGGCGGCCAGACCATCGGCCACTGCCGCGAGGCGATCGGACTCCTTCACGCGCAGCTCGGAGAGGCCGTTCATGCGGGTTTCGCCGGCAGCGAAGGAGGCCGCCACCGCGAGGATCGGGTATTCGTCGATCATCGAGGGCGCGCGGGCGGCCGGAACATTCACGCCCTTCAGGGCGGAATAGCGCACCCGCAGGTCCGCCACCGTTTCCCCGCCTTCAACACGGCGGTCGAGTTCGGTGATATCCGCGCCCATCTCGAGCAAGGTGGTGATGAGGCCGATCCGCAGCGGGTTCATCATCACCGAACGCACAACGATTTCCGAACCGGGGGTGATCAGCGCCGCGACAATCGGGAAGGCCGCCGAAGAGGGGTCCGCCGGCACGACGATGGGGCGCGGCGCAAGTTCGGGCTGGCCGACAAGCGTTATCTTGCGACCATGCTCGCCATAAGCCTCCGAGCGCACCTCGGCCCCGAAGAACGCCAGCATCTTCTCGGTGTGATCGCGTGACCATTCGTTCTCGATCACCGTGGTTTCGCCGGGCGCATTGAGGCCGCAGAACAGCACCGCCGATTTGATCTGCGCGGAGGCCACCGGGGTCTCATAGGTGATGGGAATGACATCCGGCGCCCCCTGAAGCGTGAGGGGCAGGCGATTACCCTCGGCGCATTCGAGCACCTTCACGCCCATCTTCTTGAGCGGATCGAGGATGCGGCCCATGGGACGCTTGCGCAGCGAGGCATCGCCATCAAAGGTCGCGCGGATCGGGTGCCCCCCGATCACGCCCATCATCAGGCGCGAGCCGGTGCCGGCATTGCCGAAGTCCAGCACGCCCTTCGGCTCCAGCAGGGAGCCCACGCCCATGCCGCGCACGCGCCACTCACCGGGGCCGATGTGATCGACCGTGGCCCCCAAGGCGCGCGCCGCATCCGCCGTGCGCAGCACGTCCTCCCCTTCGAGAAGGCCGGTGACATGGGTTTCCCCGACAGCGAGAAGCCCGAGAATCAGTGCCCGATGCGAAATCGATTTGTCGCCCGGCACAGTAACGCTGCCCTTGAGCGCTCCCGCGCGCCGTGCGGTCATCGGTTTGGCTTCACCCCCGTGGGACATGGTGCACTCCGAAAAGAAAAATTGCGGGCGGCCTCAAAGTCGCTCTTGCGAAAATTTGCCAACCCAAGCATTTGACAGACGTGTTGGAGGCCACTAACGGGCTTCAACCCGACATTTCAAGTGGGAACTTTGGCAAGCAGAACTTTGGCGAAGAGCCAAGGACAGCTGGCTCGATCTCCCCCCAAGACAGGAACGCGACCTTGCCCAAGCCCGAACTCGGCGCCAAGCGCATCTGCCCCGTCACCGGCAAGAAATTCTACGATCTCGGCCGCGACCCCATCGTCTCGCCCTACACCGGGCAGAGCTATCCCCGCTCCTACTTCGACCCGCAGCCGAAGGTCGCCAAGATCGAATCGGATGAAGAAGACGAGGTTCTGGACGACGCCAGCGCGCCGGAAATGGTCTCGCTCGAGGAAGCCGACGGCGCGGATGATTCGAAGGTTGTCGCGGACGACGATATCGACATCGAGGCCGATGATGACGACACCTTCCTCGAAGCCGAGGAAGACGAGGATGATTCCGATGTCTCCGACCTGATCGACGGCGATCTGGGTGAAGACGAAGAGGGCTGAAGCCCTTCTGTGCATGGTGCCTGTTGCCGGGCATAGGTTTTGCCCGGCAAAAAATTTTGGCACCTGCGAAAAAACCACTTGCGGCCTCAAGCCTCTTGTGACACTAAGCCGACCTCCGGTTTCGACCGGCCCGCGGTGCCTCCCAGGGCATCGTCTGATGTGGGGCTATAGCTCAGCTGGGAGAGCGCCTGCATGGCATGCAGGAGGTCAGCGGTTCGATCCCGCTTAGCTCCACCATCCTCTCTATCCGCCCTTGAGCCGGACAGACGCTCCAAAAAACAATCTGATACCGAGTTGTGTATTCCGGGTGCAGGATGTTGCTCGCTGAGCTGATCAATCGCCTGACTTTGCGCCCCGCTGATCGCGCGACTGCCCTCCAATGGGAGGGCAGGCAGGGATGCGCCGCCGCCTCGGGGACGGAGAGTCTTCGCGCGGGGAGCCTTCGCGTGCTGGCGCGCGGAAACCTGGAACGGCGGTCAGGCTATCGCGACAGGCGCAGCTCGGAGATCTTGCCGCCGATTTCCTTGAAGACCGCCTTGAAGTCGACGGCGTTCTTCGCATCAAAGAACTGCCCGCCCGAAGCTGTAGCGCAGTTTTGCAGAATGGTCTTGGTGGCAGCGTCCGTCACATCGAAGGCGATCGAGTAGATCCGGATGGCATTGGTTTTGTCCGCCGCGATGTTGGCGCAAACCTCGCTGGTCAGCGTGTTCGCCTGTGCGCCGTCCCAGCCCTCGTTGCTGGGATAGCTGGGCGAACGGGTGTTGAGTCCGTCCGTCATCAGAATCATGAACTTGCGCACGTCATCCGCAGGCGTGATAGCCTTGCCAGCCAGCGGGTCCTGGGGGGTCAGCATGCGCCAGCCCCAGATCAGGCCGCTGGGGATATAGGTGTCCCCGTTCGTGATCAGGGCGGCGATATGGTTTTTGACATTGGTGGCGCTGGTGGTGAGATCCAGCATTTCCGCGCCGCAGCTCACATCCAGAACGCCGGGAATCCGGGTGCCGTAATTCTCGTCGCGGATGTTGAGCGGGTAGTTGCGTGAACCAGCGCAGCCATACCAGCGGTGCTGCACCTGATAGGGGGCCGGGCACACTTTCTTCATGGGGCCAGCCGGCTGGCAGGACCAATCCGTCCAGGTGCAGGTATAGGGCACACCGTCGCTGTAGCAGGTTCCGCTGCGCGGGGTCTGGACGCAGTTGATCCACCCCCCTTCCGGCTCATCGTAGCAACCGGGTGTAACGGTCTCGGTCCAGTCCGCCGGGACATTCATCCAGAGCTTGTTGCGGTTGGCCATGCCCACATTCACATATTGCGAGAAGGGCACGACGCCGTAGCGGATCGGGTTGGCGGCGGTTGAAAGCGCGTTGAGATCGTCGATCATCGACGTGGCGGCTTCCTTGAGGGTGGTCATTTTCCAGCCCGCCATGGAGGCGGTGGTGTCGAGCACCAACACCACTTCCGTCGGCGTACGGATGCCGCCGTTCGCCTCGGAGACAACCGAGACGGATATGTCGTTCATGCCGAAGATGCTGCCGAAGGTGGCAGGAACCTGCGCAGTAGCAGCCACGCGATAGCCGGAGCTGGTGCCATCCAGCACGATGTTGGTGGGCGTCAGCACCACGCTTTTCAGATCATGCCCTGAGGGAAGGTTCGCATTGAACATAGCCGTGGCTGCCGCCTCGCGCTGAGCGGGGGTGCCGACGGTCCGCGCACCGCCCAGTGCGGCCGCATCGGCCGCGGCCTGAAGCGCAGACTTGGCACTGGAGCCGCGCGCAAAATCGACAGAGAGACCGACAACACCGAAAATGGCAAAGAGAACAAGTGATCCGATGATCGCGATGGAGCCGCTTCGATTACGGCTGAGTTCCCGCATGCCGCGCTTCTGGACACTCATGATACGGCTTCTCCGCAACGTCAGGGTCTTTCAATAAAGACTGCGGGAAAAGTGCTAATAAATTTTGAATCTTACTCCATGGAGCGGACATTAATGCTCTTAAAAGACACCAAAAGGACAATCCGAGACATTTGTAAAGGCCTCGGATCAAGCGATTTTTCTTGGACGAGACGATCACTCCCTTTGAGTATCGAGTGTCTTCCCGTGCAAGGCCCCTGAAGCTTGCACACCGGCCGGAACTCTTGCTCCCAATGCTGATCAAGCCAAAGCGCGGGAAATGGCCTCGCCTATGCCGAGGATGGCGCGGTCGCGCCCGCCCACACCGGCGATCATCAACCCCACCGGTGCCTCGCCGGGTGAATGGCAGGGCACGGAAAGCGCGCAGCCATCGAGGAAGTTGATGATGCTGGGATTGCGCAGCATCAGCATGTTGATGCGGCCATACTCGCCCTCATCAGCCAATTCTTCGATGCGCGGCGCGATGGTCGGCACCGTGGGCATGAGCACGGCATCGAAGGGGGCAAAGTGCGCTTCGACAGAGCGGATCCATTCGGGACGCGCCTTGAGCAGATCGATGTAATCCGCCGCCGACATGTCGCGCCCGCGCATCATGCGCACTTTCACGCGCGGGTCGTAGCGCTCGCCCCGGCTCTCCAGCAGGGTGCGGTGCCAGTGCCAGGCCTCGGCGGCCGCAAGGCCGCCCTTGGCGTTGATGCCGCCCAGTGCAGCAAATTCCGGCACGGTAATTTCGGTGATCTTCGCCCCGGCTTTGGAGAGAACCTCGACAGCGCGATGGAAGGCACTCGCCACCGCCGCATCGAGGCCATCGAGGACCACAGTGGTGGGAATGGCGAAGCGCAACCCGGCAAGATCCGGCACAGCGGGCGGCAAAGCCTCCGGCTCGCCGGAAAGCACCGCATCCATAGCCGCACAACAGGCAACACTGGCCGCGAGCGGGCCGATGGAATCGAGTGCGTAGGACAGCGGCA
>JAIUNQ010000185.1 GCA_020161475.1 Pseudomonadota bacterium
CCGACGAGCTTCAGGCACGAGGTGGTGCCCGGAACGACGAAGAAGCCAGCGCCGTAGGTCGGGCAGGTCTTCACGTATTCAACAGCGGTCGGCTTCTTGACGCCGAGATCAGCAGCCGAAGCACCGGCGACGGCGACGAGGCCGGCGGCGGAACCGAGGAGCAGGCTCTTTGCGAGCTTCATGGTGGTACCTCCAAAAGATTTTTCAAACGGGAGTCTGCGAACCGGATTGTTCACTTTCCCAGACACCTGCCGCCTTTCGGACCCCCCGAGTGACAACAGGCTGCGACCGGAAACTCCCGTCGCGTTTCGCAACATACTCAGACCGCCCCGCCGTTCAACCTCAACAAGCGCCCTGAGTGCCTATCCGATGGGCTTTTCAGACCCATGTTGCCGGAATGCCACGAATGCGGCCTCCACCATGCCGCGCACCCTGGCCAAAAGCCCGGAAAATTCAGATTTTGTTAGGAATTTCGATGCGCGCGTTGCTGCCGCAAAACGCAATCGGGCGCCGCAAAGGGGCACCCGGAATTGCCAGCGTGCCTAAATGTAAGGCAGTTCAGGCCGGGTTACCGTCAGCGTCGGGCGCGGGGTGCGCCTCACCCCGATGGGCCGATTCGTCCGCGCGATAACGGCGGAAGGCCAGCGGAATCCCCGCGATATACACGAACGTCAGCACGGCCAGCCCCTCGAAGGGGTGCATCACGACGAGCGCCAGCACGATGAGCGCCAGCGCCAGCAGGGGAATCACCCGCTCACGCGGGACAGGACCGATTCCCTTGCCCGAGAAGGTCGGCAGACGGGAGATGCACAGCGCAGCGCAGGCCACGGTCCAGAGCGTGATCGGCACCGAATCGCCCCAGAAGGCCGGAAAGCCGCTCAACGCCATGTTCAGCGGCAGCAGCACCAGCATGGCGCCCGCAGGGGCCGGAACGCCGACGGCGTAGGCCTTGGTCCAGCCGGGACGATCGGGCGAATCGATCATCACGTTGAAGCGGGCCAGGCGCAGCGCCATGGCGAAAGCGAGCAGCAGGCAAGCCAGCCAGCCAATGCTTTTCAACTCATGCAGCTTCCAGAAATAGAGAATAAGCGCGGGCGCGCAGCCAAAGGAGACGAAATCCGCGAGCGAATCGAGCTCCGCACCGAATCGCGACGTTCCCTTGAGAAGACGTGCGATCCGGCCATCGATGCCATCGAGCAGGGCAGCGGCCACAACGGCCAGCGCGGCATGCTCATAGCGCCCCTCAATCGCGAGACGCACGGAAGTGAGGCCAGCGGCCAAGGCCATGAGGGTGACGAGGTTGGGAATCAGCACGCGCAGGGGCACCGCCGGAATGCGGCGCTGGGGAACAGCGGTCGGCTCCGGCTCGAAAGGCGGGAAGATCTCGTCGATCGGGTTCTTTTCCATGGCGAACGGGCCCCTCAGATTACGCGAAGCGCGGCATGTTCAGTTGAGAGCTGCCGCCGACCGCAAGCCGGACCCATGGGGCCGCAACCTGCTCAGGCAACGCGATAGGTGCGCTGCGGTTCCTTGGAGGTAAGGTCGCACAGAACGGTTTCGCCGCCAATGGTGCGCTGCCCCTCCGCCACCAGCGCGCGCGAATCGGCGGGCAGGTAGATGTCGGTGCGCGAGCCGAAGCGGATCAGGCCGTAGCGCTGACCCGGCGAAAGCTCCTCGCCCTCACGCACAAAGCACAGGATGCGGCGCGCAATCAGCCCGGCGATCTGGATGCAGGCGATGGGGCCATGGGTCGATTCAACGACGATGGCGTTGCGCTCGTTCTCCTCGCTCGCCTTGTCGAGGTCGGCGTTGAGAAACAGGCCGGGGGTATAGATGACCTTCTTGACCTTGCCGCCGATGGGCGTGCGGTTGATGTGCACGTCAAAGACCGACAGGAAAATGGAAATGCGCAGCAAGGGCTGATCACCCAGACCCAGCTCGGCCGGCGGCGTGAAATAGCCGACAAGACTCACCTTGCCGTCTGCCGGAGCAACGACAAGCCCTTCACGGGTCGGGGTGACGCGCGGCGGATCCCGGAAGAAGTACGCCACGAACAGCGGCAGAATCCAGAACAGCCAGCCGACAAACGGGACGGCCCAATGCGCCACCAGGGCCAGCACAACGGCGGCCACGATGAAGAGATAGGCCTCCGGGTGGACAGGCACGATGAACTTGCGGATCGAAGCGACGACGGACATGAGCCAACTTCCGGTTATCTCAGGTGCCGGACGGATTTTGTCCGGCTTGGCAGCGCTTTCGCGCGTTTTCGAGCGCCTCCCTTAAAGCCCGATGGCCTTCCCGGCAAGCGAATGCGCGAATCGCCCCCCAGAAAGAGGCGACTCCCGATTTTGTGAGTTCCTGCCTCTTGCCGAGCCGCGAACTGAGTATAGAATAAGTTATCGCTGTATTGTTTCAGCTTCATCGCATTGCGATGCAGCATTTGTCATTGTCATACAAACTTCAAAATCCTCGCCACAAAAACACCACCATGAGCGGCAGGATGACGGACACCTGACCAGACCCGACGCGAGGCGCAATCCTCGCGCACAGATCAAGGAGGACAGGATGGATTACAATCTGGCTTTTTCCTGTGTCGGCTATGGCTCGATGCGCGTCATGCGGGAGCGTGCCTATTTTGTCGCTCCCTATGCCCTGCCCGCGAGTTGGATCATGACCAAACCCGATCCGGTGCAGTTCTGTATCGATGCCATGCGCGAGGCGCACCCGGAGTGGCCGGCGGATATCGACGAGGACACCCGCAAAGCCATTCTAAAGCGCCTCTCGGCAGAGGCGAAACGCTCCGGCCTGCACTGAGCGACGGGCACCCAAGACGATTGAAGCGCCCGGATGTGCGCTTTTTTTTATTGGCGGGCGTTTTTCACAGGTTTGCGCCTGCCGCGCCGATGCTCAGGCTCCCGCCTGCGGCACAAGGGTCTGGCGGAAGCTCTCCCCCTCCCCTTCGGTAGAGCGCAGCAGCGTCTCGCGCGCCATATCCGCCTCGCGCTGCTTGTTCCATAGGCCGGCATAAAGGCCGCCCATCGCCAGCAGCTCCTCATGGGTGCCGCTTTCGGCGATCACGCCCTTGTCGAGCACGATGATCTTGTCCGCATTGACCACGGTGGAGAGGCGATGCGCGATGACCAGCGTGGAGCGCCCTCGGCTGACACGATCCAGCGCGTCCTGAATTTCCTTCTCAGTATAGCTGTCGAGGGCGGAGGTTGCCTCATCGAGCACCAGAATCGGCGGGGCTTTGAGAATCGTGCGGGCAATGGCGACGCGTTGCTTCTCACCGCCAGAGAGCTTGAGGCCACGCTCGCCCACCTGCGAGAGGAACCCTTCCGGCAGCAACTCGATGAAGGGCGCAATCTGCGCCATGCGCGCGGCTTCGGCCACCTCGGCTTCCGTTGCGCCGTCCTTGCCGTAGCCGATGTTGTAGAGGATCGTGTCGTTGAAGAGCACGGTATCCTGCGGAACAATGCCGATGGCGTGGCGCAGGCTGCCCTGCGTGAGCGTGCGGATGTCCTGCCCGTCGATCGTGATCGTGCCTTCCACCACATCGTAAAAGCGGAACAGCAGGCGCGAGAGCGTCGACTTGCCCGCCCCTGAAGGGCCGACAATCGCCACCGTCTGTCCCGGCGGCACCTCGAAGCTCACGCCCTTCAGGATCGGGCGCTCCGGCACGTAGTGAAACTTCACGTCCTCAAAGCGGATATGCCCGGCGCTGACGCTCAGCGCCTTGGCGTCCGGCGCATCGCGCACCTCGGCTTCGCGGGTCAGGATCTCATGCATCTTCTCGATGTCCACGGTCGCCTGTTTGATCTCGCGATAGACCATCCCCATGAAATTAAGCGGCTGATACAGCTGGATCATCAACGCGTTGATCATCACGAAATGACCGACGGTGTTCTTGCCCGCCATCACGTCAGCGGCGGAAATCGCCATGCAGAGCGTGAGCGCCAGCGTGAAGATGACCGCCTGCCCCGTGTTGAGGAAGGCCAGCGAGGTGTAGGTTTTGATCGAGGCGCGCTCATAGGTTTGCAGCGAGCGATCATAGCGGGCGCGCTCGCGTCCTTCCGCGCCGAAATACTTCACGGTTTCGAAGTTGAGGAGCGAGTCCACCGCCTTGGCGTTGGCATCGGTGTCGCTCTCGTTCATGGCCTTGCGGATGCGCATGCGCCACACCGTCGCCTTCACCGTGAACCAGAGGTAGGCGATGATCATCACCAGCGTGATGACGACATAGCGCCAATCGAACTCAACGGCGAAAACCACCACGACCATGGCAAATTCCACAATGGTGGGAATCAGCGTCATCAGGGTCATGCGGGTGAGGTCTTCGATCGCGTCGCGCCCGCGCTCCAGCACGCGCGTCAGCCCGCCGGTCTTGCGCTCGAGATGAAAGCGCAGCGACAGCTCATGCATGTGGGTGAACGTGCGCAGCGCCATCTGGCGCACGGCGTTCATCGCCACCTTGGCAAACAGACCTTCGCGCACTTGCGTGAAAATGGTCATCAGGATGCGGGTGGCACCATAGGCCATGGTGGCCAGAAGCGGCGCGCCGATCAGCCAGCCCGGCCCCATCTCCTTTATCGGCGTCGAGCCCGCGCCCATCACAGCAACCAGCGCATCCGTCGCCCATTTGTAGGTAAAGGGCATCAGGATGGTGAAGCCCTTGGCAACCAGAATCAGCACCAACGACCACATCACCGTGCGCTGTAGATCCGGGCGGCTCGCTGGCCAGAGATAGGGCCACAACACGCGCAAGGTGGACATGAGCGAGGCTTCGCGCGGTTCGGGGCGATCAGAGGCTGGCGGCACGGGATAACTTTCAGGACGGCGGGATATTCCTCTATGTGGGACGAAAACCCCGGCTTCTCAAGATGCACATGGTCAAAGCGGCGTGTCATAGCCTTGCCACGCGGGGGCTGGCAGAATGTCTGTATGACTGAGAAGCTGATTCGATCTGTTTGCGTGTTCTGCGGCTCCGGCCCCGGAACGGA
>JAIUNQ010000186.1 GCA_020161475.1 Pseudomonadota bacterium
CGTAGCCGCGCTGCGCGGAGATCGATTCATTCGTGAAGATGATATCCTTGGCCCGGATGAGGCCAACCGCGCGCGGCAGAATCTGAGCGAGGGCGAGATCGGGCGCGGCGCCGATGCCGGGAAAGCCTGCCTTGAAACTGGCATCCTGAGCCGCGCAGACGATATCCCCCAGCAGCGCCAGCGAAAAGCCTGCGCCCGCCGCCACCCCGTTGACCGCCGTGATCACCGGCTTCTCGCACTTGAGCAGGGTGGAGAGCCAACCGTGGGTCGACTGCATGCGGCGGCGCATATAGACCGAGCCGCGCTCATCCATGGAGCGGATGTCGCCGCCTGCACAGAAGGCACGCCCGTTGCCGGTGATGAGGATGGCGCGCACCTCCGGGTCCGGACAGAAGGTATTCACGGCCTCGATCATGCCCGCCTTGATGCCGGGCGAGAGCGCGTTGAGAGAGCGCGGCTCGTTGAAGGTGACCACCCCCACCGCCCCTTTGCGCTCGATGATGACGGAAGCCTCGGCAATCGCTTGCTGCATTGCACTCTCCTGAGTCACGGGGGCCGACCTTTCCTCGCGCGGTTTTTATTGTCGAAAGAGCCTAGACGAGATACCTCATTTTGGCGATATTTCGAAGTGACATTTCAATATGCGAAATTGAGGCTTGGCAAGTGCACTCGTCAAGCCTCCTTGTTCGGATCCGGAAAACATGAATCCGCTGAGCGCCTTAGCCCAAGAATTTTCCCCCGGAAAACGGGTACTTGTCCATGCGGGCCCCTCCGAATCCGAGGCCTTTCAGCAGTTTCTGAGCACGAATCCCGATCTGGCGCGGGGCGTCACCTTCCGGGGATTGTTCATTCCAGGGCTCTCGCGCTTCGATTATGCGGCGCTTCACGAGAGCGCGCATATTGAGACCATCTTCGCCAACCCCGCCATGCGAGCGAGCTTTGCGGCGGGCAAGCTGGCGCTGCATCCGCTGCACTATTCCGCCTGGCCGGGGTATCTGGCCCGCCACCCGGCGGATCTTGCGGTGCTGCACCTGCCGCCTGCCCGCAATGGCGTTTTTTCCTGCGGCCTTGCCGCCGACACGGTGGAAGACATCAAACGCTATGCCAAGCGTGTTGCCGTGCTGGTCAATCCGGAACTGCCCTTTACACTCGGCGGGGTTGCGCTGCGCGCGGTCGAGGCCGATGCGATCTTCGATGCGCCGGGTGAGGTGCCGGAGTTTCCCTCCGAAACAGGGGACGCCGCCGCAGGGCAGATCGCCGCGAGCGTTGCCGGGCTGGTGAGCGATGGAGACTGCGTGCAGATCGGCATCGGCAAGGTGCCTGCCGCCATCCTGCGAGCGTTGAAGGGGCACCGGAACCTCTCGCTGTTCGGCGGCATGATTGTCGATGAGGTCGTGGACCTCGCTGAGGCCGGGGCGCTGGCTCCGGGGCAATCCATCACCACCGGCATCGCCGTGGGGTCAAAGCGTCTTCACGCCTTCTCCGCCGCCGGGCGCGCAGCGTTTCGCGGCATCGCGCATACCCATTCGGCGCTGGAAATCGCCAAGCAGAAGAACTTCATCTCCATCAACTCCGCCATTGAGGTCGATCTCTTCGGGGCGATCAACTGCGAGAGCGTGAAGGGCCGCCCCATCTCCGGGGTGGGCGGCGGCACGGATTACATGCGCGGCGCGCGGCTGAGCGAGGGTGGTCGATCGGTCATCGCGCTGGTGGCCGAGGCCAAAGGCATCAGCCGTATCGTGCCGCGCCTCGAGGCCGGGGCAACGAGCGTCGCCCGCGCGGATATCGACATTCTCGTCACGGAGTTCGGCATCGCGCGGCTGCGCGATCTTTCGATCGATGCCCGCGCCGAGGCGATCATCAGCATTGCCGCGCCCGATCACCGCACCGTGCTGACCCAGCAGTGGCAGCATCTGCGCGCGGGACTGTGAGGATCAGACATGCAGCTCACGCTTTCTCTGACCCGCGCGGCCCGCCTGTTCCCTGATCACACGGCCACGGTTTTCGAGGACAGAACACGCAATTGGCGCGAGGTGGAGGCGCGGGTTGCGCGCCTTGGCGCGGGGTTGCGGGAGCTAGGCGTTCAGACGGGAGACCGGGTGGCTGTGCTTGCACATTCCTCGGATCGCTTCTTCGAGGCGACCTTCGCCATCCTCTTCGCGGGTGGCATTTTCACGCCGCTTTCGACGCGCGCGACCCCGGGCGAGATCGGCGATCTGCTGGAGGATTGTGGGGCCCGCGTGATTTTCGTGGGCAAGGATTTTCATGGCTTCCTGCCGGAGATCGAAAAGCACGCCCCCACCGTGATCGCGCTCGATGAGGATGCCCCGGACGGACTTCTGCAACACGAAGCGCTGATCGAGACCCATGCGCCGGGCATCGATGCCAAGCGGCACGGCAATGATCTCGCCGCGATCTATTACACCGGCGGCACCACGGGCCGGGCCAAGGGCGTCATGCTGAGCCATGACAACCTTTACGCCAATGCCATGCAGTCGCTGAGCCATTTCCGCTACGATGAGCGCACGGTCTATCTGCATTCCGGCCCGCTTTATCATCTGGCGGCGGGCTCGCGGCTCTTCACCAACACGCTGCTGGCGGCAACGCATGTGTTCATTCCGCGCTTTTCGCCCGAAGCCGTGATCGAGGCGATTGAGACGCACCGGATCACCATGACCGCGCTGGTGCCGACCATGATGGGGATGCTGGTGCATCACCCGGATTTCGAGAAACGCGATCTCTCCACGCTGGACCTGATTACCTACGGCGGCTCCCCGATTGCCGAGGCGCTGCTGGCGGAGCTGATTGAAAAGCTGCCGCATGTGCGTTTCGGGCAAGCCTACGGCATGACGGAACTCTCCCCCGCCTGCACCTACCTTGAGCCGCGCGACCATACGCTGAACCCCGCAACCCGCCACCGGTTGCGCTCGGCGGGGCGGCCTGCCATCGGCTGCGATATCCGCATCGTGGATGCTCATGACAACGACGTGCCGGTGGGCGAGCGGGGCGAGATCATCGTCGCGGGACCTGTCGTCATGCAGGGCTACTGGAAACGTCCTGAAATGACAGCCGAGGCCTTGCGCGGCGGCTACATGCACACCGGCGATATCGGCGCCTATGACGCCGATGGTTTCCTCTATGTGCTCGACCGCCTCAAGGACATGATCGTCTCGGGGGGCGAGAACATCTACACGCTCGAAATCGAGGATTGCCTGCGCAAACACCCCGATGTCGCCTTCTGCGCGGTGATCGGCGTGCCACACGAGAAATGGGGCGAGGCGGTACATGCGGTAATCCAGCCGCGCGCGGACGCTGCGCCCGAGGCCGCCGCGCTGGAGGCGCATTGCCGCGCGCATCTTGCCTCCTTCAAAGTGCCGCGCTCCTTCGAGTTCATTGACCAGATGCCGCTCTCGGCGGCCAACAAGATCCTGAAGAGCGAGTTGCGCAAACGCCATTGGGCCGGACACGAGCGCATGGTCGGCTGACGCACAAAACAGGCAGCCCCAAGAGCTGCCGGAAAGAACAGGAGAAACGCCATGCACCACAAAGGTGTGCTGACCGGCGAGGGCTTCACCGCCTTCGAGGTGATCGAGGCTCGGGCACGGCGGATTGCCAGCGGGCTCGCGGCGCTGGGGGTTGGCCCCGGCACCTGTGTTGCCATGCTGATGCGCAACGACGCGGCGTTTTTCGAAATCACCTATGCCGTCATGCGGCTCGGCGCCTATGCGGTGCCGCTCAACTGGCATTTCAAGGGGCCGGAAGTCGCCTACATCCTCAAGGACTGCGGGGCGAAGGCACTCTTCGGCCACCATGACCTGCTTCTGGGGGTCAAGGCAGATCTACCCGCGGGCCTGCCCGTATTCGGCCTTCCCACCCCCGCCTCCGTGCGGGCGGCCTATGCTGCAAAAGCCGAGGCCGACCTCCCCCCCGCGCAGAATTTCGCGGAATGGCGCGACGGGTTGCCGGAGACCACTGTGCCCCCCCTGCCCGCGCCGATGAGCATGATCTATACCTCCGGCACCACGGGGAACCCCAAAGGGGTGAAGCGCGTCGCGGCCACCGGCGACCAAGCCAAGGCGCTCGATGACATGCGCGCCATGGTCTATGGCTTGAAACCCGGCATTCGCGCGCTGCTGCCGGGACCGCTCTATCACTCCGCCCCCAATTCCTTCTCACTGCGCGCGGGGAAAATCAGCGACCTGCTGGTGCTGATGGAGCGCTTCGAGGAAGAGGCCTTCCTGCGCCTCATTCAGGAGGAGAAGATCGACACCATCTTCATGGTGCCGACCATGTTCATCCGCCTGCTCAAGATGCCGAAGGAGGTCCGCGAGCGCTACGATTGCTCCTCGCTCCGCCATGTCATCCATGCGGCCGCGCCCTGCCCGGCAGATGTGAAGACCGCCATGCTCGATTGGTGGGGCGATGTGATCTATGAGTTCTATGGCGGAACGGAGAGCGGGCCGGTGTCCTTTTCGAAGCCGGAAGATGCGCGCAGGAAACCCGGCTCGGTCGGCCCTGTCACGCCGGGCGCGGAAATCCGCATCCTGGATGAGAACGACAAGATCCTGCCACGCGGCCAGGTAGGCGAGATCTACTCCCGCATGGAGGCCTACCCGGATTTCACCTACAACAACGCGCCGGAAAAGCGCCGCGAGATAGACCGGGACGGTTTCATCACCTGCGGCGATGTGGGGTATCTCGATGAAGACGGCTATCTCTTCATTTCAGACCGCAAGCGCGACATGGTGATCTCCGGTGGGGTGAACATCTACCCGGCGGAAATCGAGGGGGTGCTCCATGCTGCCCCCGGGGTGAAGGACTGCGCGGTGTTCGGCATTCCCGATGCGGAATTCGGCGAGGCGCTGATGGCCGTGGTGGAGCCGCAGGAGGGCGTGACGCTCGATCTTGCGGCCATCCGTGGCCATCTTGCGAGCCAACTCGCCAACTACAAGGTGCCCAAGCATATCG
>JAIUNQ010000187.1 GCA_020161475.1 Pseudomonadota bacterium
CCGACCGGGGTCGAGGTGCCATGGGGGTTGATATAGTCCATCGGCGCCTTGATGCCCTGGAGCGCCTGACGCATGCAGCGCACAGCGCCCTCGCCCGAGGGGGCGACCATGTCATAACCGTCCGAGGTGGCACCATAGCCGACGATCTCGGCGAGGATCTTCGCACCGCGCGCTTTCGCCATCTCGTATTCTTCGAGCACGACGACACCCGCACCGCCGGCGATCACGAAACCGTCGCGGTTCTTGTCATAGGCGCGCGAGGCATTCGGGGTGTTGTAGGTGGAGGACATGGCGCCCATGGCGTCGAAGAGCACCGAGAGGGTCCAGTCGAGTTCCTCGCAGCCACCGGCGAAGACGCGGTCCTGCTTGCCCCACTGGATCAGCTCATAGGCGTTGCCGATGCAATGGTTGGAGGTCGCGCAGGCGGAGGAGATGGAGTAGTTCACGCCCTTGATCTTGAACCAGGTCGCGAGCGTGGCCGAAGCGGTCGAGGACATGCCCTTGGGCACCGCGAAGGGGCCGACGCGCTTGGAGTTGCCGCTCTCGCGCGCCTTGTCCACCGCCTCGATGAGGGCGATGGTCGAAGGACCACCCGAACCCATCACGATGCCGGTGCGCTCGTTGGAGATTTCAGCCTCTTCAAGGCCGGCGTCCTTGATCGCCTGATCCATGGCGACATGGTTCCAGGCGGTGCCGCCGCCGTGGAAGCGCAGGGCGCGGCGGTCGAGAACCGTGGTCGGGTCCAGCGTCGGGCGGCCGTAAACGCGTGAGCGGAAGCCATGCTCCTCGAACGACGGCGAATAGGTGATGCCGGACTTTGCGTCGCGCAGCGAGGCGGTGACCTCCTGCACATCATTGCCGATCGACGAGACAATCCCCATCCCGGTGATGACGACACGCCGCATGATGTTCTCTCCCTTCCCGCGCCAGGCGGGGCTTGATGGGTCCAGACAACGGCAGGGACTCAACAGCCCCGCCCTTCTCCCAATCTAATCGAAATCGCAGCAGGCTTCGCGAAAAAACCGCTGCGCCGGTCCGGTTGCTTGCACGATCAGCCAACCATGACGTCGGCGGGTTTTGGACCGGGCGGTGTCATTTCGCAAGGAAAATTAGGGGCGCAAGCCTTCTGCTTTCGCGCAATGTGGTCAAACCCGCTCAAAAGAGCGCCGAACCGCCCTCTCTGAGGCGCCGGAGGAGCGAATCATCAGAAACCGGCCGTTGGCGGCAGAGCCGATGGTCCAGCGCCCTTCGATCTCGGTGCGCTCCTCGTTGAGCACGCCCGCGTAATCAACCCCGTGATACCAGCCGGCGGAGCCGTCGTAACGCTTGATGAAATGGATGTGGTTTTCGTCCCGCGCGCCTTCGATGAGGGCTGTCAGCGTAAGCGGCGTTCCCGCGCGCCCGATGGCGCTTTCCAGCGTCGAGCCGCTCAGATAGGCGCCGGACTGGATCAGGGTTGCGACGAAATAGACCGGCTCGGGTTCACCACGGTAGGTGTAGAGGCCGTGCCAGACACCGGTGAGCCATTCGGACGCCCCGGCCATGTCATGCGGCCGGAACGGGAAGCATCGGGGCGCGACAGGAGATCCTCATCGCGCCGCCCGCACCGCTTATTGCGGGGTGAAAAGACCGACGCGCATGTCGGTGGTGGTGTAGATGCGCTTGCCGTCCGCTTCGAGCCAGCCATCGGCGATGCCGAGCTTGAGCTTGCCGTTAAAGACGCGCTTGATATCGACGCCGTACACCACCTTCTTGGTGGTGGGCAGCACCTGCTCGGCGAATTTCACCTCGCCCACACCCAGCGCGCGGCCACGGCCCGGCAGGCCCAGCCAGCCGAGGTAGAAGCCGGTGAGCTGCCAGAGCGCATCCAGACCAAGGCAGCCCGGCATGACGGGGTCGCCCTGGAAATGGCAGGGGAAGAACCAGAGATCCGGCTTCACATCCAGCTCGGCCAGAATATGGCCCTTGCCATTCGCGCCGCCTGTTTCACCGATCGAGGTGATACGATCGAACATCAGCATCGGCGGGGACGGCAGCTGCGCATTGCCCTGCCCGAAAAGCTCGCCGCGCCCGCAGGTCAGCAGTTCTTCATAGGTGAAGCTTGATTTGCGCGCGCCAGTTTCGGTGCTCATCGCGGTCCTTCTTGTCTCAAAACCACCCGAAAGGGCTCGGGATGTCATAAATCGTTCATTCCCGGTTTCGTCTAGCGCAAAAGGGCAACGCTTTGATACCAAATTTTGGTCGAACTTGCCGCACAGAATAGCTTGATGCTTGCCCAGCACTCAAGGCAGCGTTACTTGAGGGGTTGAATATGACGTTTTCACGATGGAGGCAGCAGCTTTGGCGCGCATGGTCTCTCTGATCCGCGGGCGGGAAGCCGGTGCCGCGGTCACCGCAGGCGCGAACATGGCCGGTTGCCCGGTGCATGATCTGAAGGCGCGTCTGCGCTCTGTGGGCCTGCGCCCCACGCGCCAGCGTGTCGCGCTGGGCTGGCTGCTGTTCGGCCGGGGTGATCGGCATCTGTGCGCGGAAACCCTGTTCGATGAAGCGCAGCGCGCCCGCGTGCCGGTGTCGCTGGCCACCATCTACAATACGCTCAACCAGTTCACGCAGGCGGGCCTGCTGCGCGAGATCGCGCTGGACGGCGCGCGCACCTATTTCGACACCAACGTCTCGCACCACCACCACTTCTTCATTGAAGGGCAGGGGCTGACAGATATTCCCGCGCGGGATGTGATTGTCTCCAGCCTGCCGACACCGCCCGACGGCATGGAGATCGACCGCGTGGATGTGGTGGTGCGCCTGCGCAAAAAAGGGGGGTAAGCCGCCTGCGGCTTACTTGATCACCTCATCCGGGTATACGCCCCAGACCAGCGCCTTGCGGATGAAGCCGGAATAGCCCTCCACCGAGACCTTGCACCATTCCTTCGAGCAGCGCTCGATATTGGCGACAACACCGGGCTGCACCTTGGCCACCACGGCGGCGTTTTCGTTCTCTTCCTTGAGGAGACGCTGCTCGCCGTTGGCTTTCGGGTCTTTTGGGGGGCGCACGACCACTGTGCGGCGGTTGGAGAGGCGCGCATGGAACACCCAGCCATCGGTGGATTCCGAATCGCGGATGCGGCGCCATTGCTCATGCTCGGCGATCACCTCCACCGGCAGCCCCTCGCGCTTGAATACCCACTTGATGCGGTGATCCTTGCTCGGCCCCTCCCGCATCGGGGTATCGGAGGGCTTCAGGCTGACAAAGCGCGGAATCGGTAGCTTGGTGACCGAGCCGACAGAGCCTGCATCTTCCGCACGTGCGGCGCCGGATGCGAGCAGCAGCGCGAGCGAAGCCAGAGTGATGCGGGATGATGACATGGTGAAAACCTCCGGCCGGTTGAAACAAGCCCGCTCCCGTTTTTGACCATTGCGCTTAACGCTCCGTTTACGCCACCAAAAGAGCACAGCTTTGGCGTGCAAACCGGCCCTGCCGCCATGGCCGTCGCCCAGGGTCCACCACCCGCAAAACCGGTTTCCACCCCCGATCACGCCGGGGGC
Organism: Pseudomonadota bacterium; assembly: GCA_020161475.1. GTDB lineage: Bacteria > Pseudomonadota > Alphaproteobacteria > Rhizobiales > Beijerinckiaceae > Rhabdaerophilum. The sequence goes on from JAIUNQ010000187.1 coordinate 3,544, forward strand.
ATGCTTTTGCGCGGCATCGGTCTTTCCACGCGCATGCCGGGGATCGCAAAACCGGTTTCCACTTTTGCGCGGCATCGGTCTTTCCACGCGCATGCCGGAGATCGCAAAACCGGTTTCCACTTTTGCGCGGCATGCTCTAAAGAACGTGACGAAGGGAGCGTGCTCCCATACCCGTCCGCGCCACGCAGGAAGACCCGATGAACCGCGAGAAACCGCTCGTCATTCTCACCCGCCGTCTCCCCGAGGGGATCGAGACGCGCATGAACGAGCTGTTCAATCTGGAGCGCAACCTGAGCGATGAGCCGCTCTCGCGCGAGGCCATGGTCTCGGCGGTGCAGCGCGCGCGCATCCTTGTCTCCACCATCACCGACAAGATCGACGCGGAGCTGATTGCTCAGGCGGGACCGAACCTCAAGCTGATCGCCCAGTTCGGCAACGGCACGGACAACATCGACGTTTCCGCCGCCATGAAGCGCGGCATCACCGTCACCAACACCCCCGGCGTTCTCACCGAGGACATGGCCGATTTCACCATGGCGCTGATCGTCGCGGTGGCACGTCGCTTCGTGGAAGGCGTTCGCGTGATTCCGGAGGGCAAATGGACCGGCTGGAGCCCGAGCTGGATGCTGGGCCACCGCATCCATGGCAAGCGCCTCGGCATCATCGGCATGGGCCGCATCGGCCTTGCGGTGGCGCGCCGCGCACGGGCCTTCGGGCTTCAGGTGCACTACCATAACCGCCGCCCCGCGCCCAAGCGCATCGAGGAAGAGGTTCAGGCGACCTATTGGGATTCGCTGGATCGCATGCTGACCCGCATGGACATCCTCTCGATCCATTGCCCGCATACGCCCGCGACCTTCCACCTCATGTCCGAGCGTCGCCTGAAGTTGCTCAAGCCCGAGGCCATCCTGATCAATACCGCGCGCGGCGAGATCGTCGATACCGGCGCGCTCGCGGGCATGCTGGAAGCCGACCAGCTCGCCGGGGCCGCGCTTGACGTTTACGAGCACAATGTCGCGGAGATCGAGGAGCGCCTGATCCGCCTTGCCAACCACGGCAAGCTGGCGCTGATGCCGCACATGGGCTCCTCGACGGTGGAAAGCCGCAACGAGATGGGCGAGAAGGTCATCATCAACATCAAGACCTTCATCGACGGGCATACCCCGCCTGATCGCGTGATCGCGCTGCCGGGCCTCTGAGCGCCCGGCACAGCCACACCGAACTTTTAGTTGAGAACCTTGAAGGCCGTCGTCGCGGAAGGTGCCGGCGCCGGTGCGCTGCCGCCCATCACCGGCACATTCGTGCGCGGCGCTTCGGGCTTGCTCGTCGGCGCCTCGGCCTGCTTCACAGGGGCAGGACGCGGCTGACGCAAACGCCAGAACGGATCATGCGGCTTGGCAGGCTGGGCATCCTTGGC
>JAIUNQ010000188.1 GCA_020161475.1 Pseudomonadota bacterium
TTCATACGCGTTTCTTCATGCATTTCATTCGAATGGACGCATGCTTCCCCTTGCGCAGCGCAACGCAGCCCTGTATGCAGAGCCTACCGGAGCAGCGCGCTTAACGGACAGGGCCGGGGGGCCTTCCGCAAAATGCGCCCGGGCGTTCACTTCCATTTTCAACCGGCAAGACAAGTCTTTTGATGCCGGGATGATGCCGATCCGGCCCATTGAGGGCTGAAGATCGCGCGGGAAGCGGATGCGGTATCCGCAAAGCGCTGGGGCGGCATTTCAGAAAGCCCAGGACACTCCACGGACGATTTCCAAGGACCACCGATCGCATGAGACCAGGTCAGAACAAGCGTATGCGCGGGCGCAACCGTCGCGGCCCCAACCCGTTGACGCGCTCTTATGAGTCCAACGGACCTGACGTGAAGGTGCGCGGCACCGCCCAGCATATTGCCGAGAAATACACCCAGCTCGCGCGTGATGCCCATGTCTCCGGCGACCCCGTGATGGCGGAAAGCTATCTCCAACACGCTGAACACTATTACCGCCTCATCGCGGCGGCGCAGGCCGCCCAGCTGGCGCAGGCCAATGGCACCGCCACCGATGACGATGATGACGATGATTTCGATACCGCCTCGGATCGTTTCAACGTTCGCAACGTCAACCAGAACCAGCAGCAGAATGGCCAGCCCGGCGGCGAACGCCGCGAGGGCGAGCAGGGCAATGCTGAAGGCGAAGGCGGCGAAGGCGAAGCGGGCGATGCGCGTGAACCCCGCCAGCAGGGCGAGCAGCGCTTCGGGCGCGGTCGTGACCGTTTCCGCAACCGTGACCGTGGAGACCGCGGGGATCGTGGTGACCGGGGCGAGCGTGGGGATCGCCAGAACTTCGATCCCAACCGCCCGCGCCGCCCGGCGCATGATCTGGAAGGTGCCGAGCAGCCGACCCTGCCCGCTTTCGTCACGGCCCCGGCGCGTGTGGCGATCTCGGAAGGGGGAGAAGGCGGCGAAGCGGCCCCTGCCCCGGCGCCCGCCGGCGATGAGGGCGGCGATGATCGCGGCCCCTTCCGCACCCGCCGCCGCACCCGCGGTGCGCGCGATGAAGGGGGCGAGGGTGGCGAAAGCGCAGCCTTCGAAACCGAAAGCGCCGCCGAGTAAGGCTCAGTCCTTCACCTGCATTTCAAGGCCGGGACGGATCGTTCCGGCCTTTTTGATTCGCGCATAGATTCCGCAATCATGGTGTCCATAGAGGCGCTCCAGCGACGCCACCATCGTCACGTCCCGCTGCGCCGTGGCAGGGTTCACATCGGTTGCGGCGCAGCGGTCGATCCGGCAGAGGACCTCCAGCTCGACATCGCCGATCATCAGCGTCTTGCCGATCAGATCATTCTCGGCAAAGGCCTCGAGCCCCGTGATATGGATATTGCCGCGAAACCGCCGCGCATCCAGCGCACCAACGCCCAAAGCCGCGCCGATGGCGTCAATCGTTTCGAGGTTGAGCAGGGAGACGAACCCGCGTTTGGAATCCATGAAGCGGAAGCCTGCCGGGGCGATGAGCAGCCGCACCGGGCCGCGCAAGGCCCCTGGCACCTCACGTTCGAAAAACGCCTCCAGCGCCGCCCGCCCCGAGGGCTCATCCACGCAGCCCTTGGCCAGCAGGCTGCCGTTGCGCGCAATGGAAAGCACCCGCGCCGCATCATCAAAGCGTGTCTGAAGTCCGGCCAGCGCCTCGTTGCGCATCAGCATCAGGAACTTGATCTTGGGCTGGTGCTGCGGATCGGCGGGGTCAAAACCCGAAGGACCATTCTCGAAAGCAAAGAGACGATCGCCGGGGAAATAGCCCTCCACCTCAAGCGCCGCCTCGGCCATCACTTCGGGCGAAAGACCCTTGACGGGGTGGCGATGGAGCGCGGCGACCTTGATCATTCTAGCACCTCTAAAGGCAAAAATCCTTGATGCGCCCCCTTTTGGTGCGGCGCGGCAGCTACCATATTCGGCCCAGCAGCATTGCCAAGCGAAGCGGACACCGGTTCGCGCAAAGGGACATGCTGAACGGTTAAATCAACGCTGGTTGCCGCTTTTGGGACCAGTCGCCACTTCGCCTGAAAGGGAAGAGCATGAATACCGAGAAATACACCGAACGTTCGCGCGGCTTCATTCAGGCCGCCCAGACCATCGCCCTGCGCGAGGGGCATCAGCAGTTCTCGCCCGAACATCTCCTCAAGGCGCTGCTCGATGACGAGCAGGGCTCCGCCGCGGGGTTGATCCAGCGCGCCGGTGGCCGCCCGGAAGAAGTGCGCCGCGCCAATGACGCGGCGCTGGCCAAGATGCCGAAGGTGGAGGGTGGCTCCGGCCTTTACCTCACCCCGCAGCTCGCCCGCGTCTTCGAGGCCGCGGAGAAGGCAGCCGACAAGGCCAAGGACAGCTTCGTCACCGTGGAGCGGCTTCTACTGGGGCTTGCGCTGGAAAAGGACACCCCCGCCGGAAAGGCGCTCGCCACCGGCGGCGTTACCCCGCAGAACCTCAATGCAGCCATCGAGGCGATCCGCAAGGGCCGCACCGCCGACACCGCAACCGCCGAGAACCAGTACGATGCCCTGAAAAAATTCGCGCGCGATCTCACCGCCGCCGCGCGTGAGGGCAAGCTCGACCCGGTGATCGGGCGCGACGAGGAAATCCGCCGCACCATTCAGGTGCTCTCGCGCCGGACCAAGAACAACCCGGTGCTGATCGGCGAACCCGGCGTCGGCAAAACAGCCATCGTCGAGGGCCTCGCCCTGCGCATTGTGAACGGCGATGTGCCCGAAAGCCTCAAGGACAAGGCCCTGATGGCGCTCGACATGGGCGCGCTGATCGCGGGCGCGAAGTATCGCGGCGAATTCGAGGAGCGCCTCAAGGGCGTGCTCTCGGAGGTGACGGCGGCAGAAGGCGGCGTCATCCTCTTCATCGACGAGATGCATACGCTGGTGGGCGCGGGCAAATCGGACGGCGCGATGGATGCCTCGAACCTGCTCAAACCCGCCTTGGCGCGCGGGGAGCTGCATTGCGTCGGCGCGACCACGCTCGATGAATACCGCAAGCATGTGGAGAAGGATCCGGCGCTGGCCCGCCGTTTCCAGCCGGTTTTCGTCACCGAGCCGAGCGTCGAAGATGCCATCTCGATCCTGCGCGGCCTCAAGGAGAAGTATGAGCTGCACCACGGCGTGCGCATCACCGATTCCGCGCTGGTCGCCGCCGCCACGCTCTCGAACCGCTACATTGCGGATCGCTTCCTGCCGGATAAAGCCATCGATCTGGTCGATGAGGCTTCCGCGCGCCTGCGCATGCAGGTCGATTCCAAGCCTGAGGAACTCGACAGCATTGATCGCGAGATCATCCGTCTGCGTATCGAGCAGGAGGCGCTCAAAAAGGAAACCGATGCTGCCTCGCGGGACCGGCTGGTCAAGCTGACCGAGGAACTCGGCAACCTTGAGGAACAGTCCACCGCGCTCACAACAGCCTGGCGCGCCGAGAAGGACAAACTCGGTGAAGCCCAGCGCCTCAAGGGCGAGCTGGAACAGGCGCGCTCGCAACTCGAGCAGGCCCAGCGCAAGGGCGAGTTCCAGCGCGCGGGTGAGCTGGCCTATGGCATCATCCCCAGCCTTGAGAAGCGTCTGAGCGAGATCGAGGCCAAGGCCGGCAACGACAAGGGCGCGCTCTCCTCCGAAGCCGTGACCCCGGATATGGTGGCGCAGGTCGTCTCCCGCTGGACCGGGATTCCGGTCGATAAAATGCTGGAGGGCGAGCGCGAGAAGCTGCTGCGCATGGAACAGGAGCTGGCCAAGCGCGTCGTGGGGCAGGAGGAAGCGGTGGAAGCCGTCTCCACCGCCGTGCGCCGTGCCCGCGCGGGTCTGCAGGACCCCAATCGCCCCATCGGCTCCTTCATGTTCCTGGGCCCGACGGGCGTGGGCAAAACAGAGCTGACCAAGGCGCTGGCGAGCTTCCTGTTTGACGATGACACCGCCATGGTGCGCATCGACATGAGCGAGTTCATGGAGAAGCACTCCGTCTCCCGCCTCATCGGCGCCCCTCCCGGCTATGTCGGCTATGAGGAGGGCGGCGTGCTCACCGAAGCCGTGCGCCGCCGGCCCTATCAGGTCGTGCTGTTCGACGAGGTGGAAAAAGCCCATGCCGATGTCTTCAACGTGCTCTTGCAGGTGCTCGATGACGGCCGCCTGACCGATGGTCAGGGTCGCACCGTGGACTTCCGCAACACGCTGATCATCATGACCTCGAACCTGGGGGCGGAGTATCTCGTCAACCTCGGCGAGAACGACAATGTGGAAGCCGCGCGCGCGGATGTGATGATGATGGTGCGGGCGCATTTCCGCCCCGAATTCCTCAACCGCATCGATGAGATCGTGCTGTTCCAGCGGCTTAAACGGGCGGATATGGGGGCCATCGTCGATATCCAGTTGCAGCGGCTGGAAAAGCTGCTCGACGAGCGCAAGATCACGCTCCAGCTTGATCCGGCGGCGCGCGATTGGCTGGCCGAGAAGGGCTATGATCCCGCCTATGGCGCGCGCCCCTTGAAGCGCGTGATCCAGAAGGCGTTGCAGGATCCGCTGGCCTCGCTGTTGCTGGGCGGGCAGATTCTTGATGGTGCCATCGTCCCGGTCAGCGCCGGTGAAGGCGGCCTCATCATCGATGGGCATCTGGCCGGCAAACCGGCGCCCGCCAAGCCCACCGGGGTGAGGCTCAACTGAGCCCGCCCCCCGTTACCGACGCGTGACCTGAAAATGCGCAGGACCGATGTGACTTTCCGGTCCTCGCCAGATCAGCGCAAAACAGTACATTAGGCGGGCGGCCCCCTGTGGGCCGCCCTCTTTTTTGGGAAACCCCATGTCGCTTATCGCCCTTGTCCCGGCTGTTTTCGTCTTCATCTGGTCAACGGGCTGGATCATGGCGCGCCTGATCGCGCCCTACGGCGA
>JAIUNQ010000189.1 GCA_020161475.1 Pseudomonadota bacterium
ACCTTTTCACCGGACCTCGCCGACATCACGCTCTATGTGATTGATGTCGCGCAGGGCGAGAAGATCCCGCGCAAGGGCGGGCCGGGCATCACCCGCTCGGACCTGCTGATCATCAACAAGACAGATCTTGCCCCTCATGTGGGCGCGGATCTCTCCGTGATGGAGCGGGACGCGGCCAAGCAGCGGGGGACGCGCCCCTTTGTCTTCACCAACCTGAAAACCGGGGCGGGGGTCGATACCGTGATCGACTTCATCCGCGCCAAGGGCGGGCTATAACCATAAAAAAAGCCCTGCGGTCGTCAGAAGGCGAGAGCAGGGCTGAAAGGCCGGCAGTGCAGGGATGCCGCTGCCGGCGCAGATTTTTCACACAGGATCGACGTAAGCGACCACAAAGGTATGCATCTCGTCGTCTTCATCCTTGATCGAGACATATTCGCCCGGGTTGAAGCTATGCGCGCCGAAACGGTAGCCGGCTTCATCATCTTCCTGCGCGGAAAGATCATACACGAAGGCCCAGGAGCCGCCCTTGGTCGCCCCGCCGCGATGCACGAGGTGGCCCTTCTCCTCCTCTTCGTCGCCCCAGAAACGGCGAACGGTGCAGGCCGCCTTGTTGGCCTTCCAGCCGGCGGCGTCGAGGTGGGCGCTCTCATCCAGAGGCGCAATGAACTCATAGCCATGCGCCGCCGAACCATTGGGGTATTCCTTCGAGCGGGCGATATGCAGCGTGATACGCTTGAGGTCCATTCGTGTCTCCAGACTCATCTTCATGTGCGACGGGCCATCCCGACGCCTTCGACTATTTTCTGCCAAGCCGACCACGAAACCTTGATCGGAATCAACATCATTCTCGAATGATCCGTTACGTCTGATGACAGGAGGCAATGGGATCTCATTCCATTGCGCGTCCTTCGATCAGGACGGGAGGATCGCCAACGGTGGCTGATCAAAAACTGGAGATGCCGGAAAGGCATCCCGCCATGGACGCGGTTCTGGCCTCCGGCACCTTTGCCGCTGAGGTGGCGGAGCCTTGCCTGCCAGCACATGCCGCGTTCGATCCCGCTGCACCGCGCTCGCCCGACAACCCTTGGCCGCGTTATGCCGCGCTGGATCTGGGCACGAACAACTGCCGCCTCCTGATTGCGCGTCCCGATGGTGCGGGCCTGCGCGTCGTCGATGCGTTTTCGCGCATCGTCCGTCTGGGTGAAGGTCTCAGCCAGTCCGGCCTGTTGGCGGAGGCCGCCATGCGCCGCACTCTGGAGGCGCTGGCCGTTTGCCGGCAGAAGATTGATGAGCGGGGTGCCACGCGCACCCGGCTTGTGGCCACCGAGGCCTGCCGCGCCGCCGCCAATGGCGATGAATTTCTGGACAGGGTGGAGCACGAAACCGGGTTGCGCCTTGAGGTGCTGGGCCGGGACGGGGAGGCCGAGCTGGCCGCTGCGGGTTGTTCCGCCTTGGCGGACCCGCGTGCGGGCAGCGTCATCCTGTTCGACATCGGCGGCGGCTCGACAGAGCTGGTCTGGCTGGAGGTGCGCGGCAGCGAAAAGAAATCCATCCGCGCCCGAATCAAGGCATGGACTTCGCTGCCTGTGGGCGTCGTGACGCTGGCCGAGCGGTTTGATGGCCACAGCGTCACCCCCGCCAGCTACCAAGCCATGGTGCAGGCCACCGAGGATGCGCTGGCCCCCTTCAAACGCGAGGCGGCCCGCGCCGCGCGCGACCACAACTTTCACCTGCTGGGGACCTCCGGCACGGTCACAACCATTGGCGGCATTGCGCTGGGGCTCGATCGCTACGACCGCCGCCGCGTCGATGGCCTTTGGATGACGCAGGACGATATCACCCGTGTCATCACCCTGTTGATGGGCATGGATTTCGACTCCCGCGCGACCAATGGCTGCATCGGGCGCGAGCGTGCTGATCTCGTATTGCCGGGCTGTGCGATTTTCGAGGCGATCCGCAGGGCCTTCCCGGCACAGCGCCTGCGCATCGGCGATCGCGGCCTGCGCGAGGGCATGCTGATCGAGATGATGCGCGAGGACGGCGTGCTGCGCGAGAAGAAGGGCCGCTGAACCGGTTTTGCGTTTAGGGCGCGTCCCAGCTAAAGAACCCCTATGACAGCACCGAAAAACCCCTCCGGGCGTGAAATGGCCGTGCGGCTGAAAACGGCCCGCAAGCGCACGACCTCGCAGCAGAAGTGGCTCCAGCGCCAGCTCAACGATCCCTACGTAGCCAAAGCCAAGGCGGCCGGCTACAAGAGCCGCGCGGCCTTCAAGCTTGTCGAGATCGACGACAAGTACAAGCTGCTCAAGAAGGGCCAGCGGATTGTGGACTTGGGCGCGGCACCGGGCGGCTGGTGTCAGGTCGCGGCGGAGCGCATCGGCTCGACGGAAGAGGATGTCCGCATCGTCGGCATCGATCTTCTGGAAATCGACCCGCTGCCGGGCGTGGACTTCATCCAAATGGATTTCACCCTGCCCGAAGCCGATAAAATCCTGAAGGAAAAACTCGGCGGCATGGCCGATGGCGTCATCTCGGATATGGCGGCCAACACCACGGGCCACAAGAAGACGGATCACCTGAAAATCATGGGCCTTGCCGAAATGGCCATTGCCTTTGCGCGCGAGGTGCTGGCCCCGAACGGCTTCTTCCTGTGCAAGCTGTTTCAGGGCGGGGAAACCGGCCAGCTCATCACGGAACTCAAGCGCGATTTCGCCACCGTGCGCCACGTCAAGCCGGCGGCCTCCCGCGCGGATTCCGCCGAGCTTTACGTACTGGCGACGGGGTTCAGGGGCTGATCAAATCCTGAAATCGAACCGGTAGGTCGCGGAAACACCGATCATATACTGGTTCTCGCTGCCGCGCTGCTTCACAAGGCTGGAGCTGGCGGCAGGGCCGGTGAGGCGGGTGTATTCCGCAAAGAGGCTTGTCGTCACCTTGTCGGTCGTCTTCCACGTCAGCGCGCCGCCGAAGCCGACGGATTTGACACCGCCGCTCGCCTTGTAAACCGCAAGACCGGAGTTGGCGGACTGGAAGGCATTGACCCCGAAATAGGGCTTGAAATAGCCCGAAGTGCCAAGGCTCATGCGCGGCCCGCCTGAAATGCGCAGCGCAGGCGTGATGTCATAGAAGGCATCGGCGCTCAGATCGCCCACCACACCCCAATGCGCGGCCAGACCGTGGCGCACCTCGGCACGTAGGCGCAGCCAGTTGGTGGCATAGTAATCCGCGAACACACCGAGTTCGCCGCCCCACGGCACAGTGCCGAGGCCGCGCAGATCGCGATCATTGTCCTTGCGGGCGAACAGCAGCTTGCCGTTGGCACCAAAGCGGAACTGATCCGTATCGACAAAGGCGAAGGAGATATTGTCGTTGCGCGAGGAGAAGGGCGCGGATTTGCCGACCTTGGACAGCGAAACGATAGGCTGGCCATAAAACGCGAGATTGCCCGAAGCGCCCTCAAAACGCGGGGCGACATAGCCCGCTGCCCCCAGCGTGAGGGACCAATCGCCCTCGATCCAGCTTTTGACCTTCTGGACAACCTGCGCCTGCGCAGGAAGCACCGCGAGAGAGAGCACCAGCGAAGCGGGGAGAAGACGAGACAACATGGCAACCGAGTTCTTTTTTCGAGAACTCAACTGTGACGCATCTTACCCAATGCAAGGTCAAGAAAGACCGTTAATAGAAGGTTTTTACTTGCAACCCAAGGGTTACTTCGTCGTATTTTCTTCCAACCACTGCTCGATATCGTCGATACTGGCCGAGAAGAGATAGTCTTCGTCGCCATAGACGATCTTCATCGTGGCCTCGTCGCGCAGCATATAGCCGCCATGCGCCAGCACGCGCTTGTCCGGCTTCTGGCAGGTCATGATGTGCAGCCCGTAGCGAATGGCATAGCGCTTCAGGCGCCGCTCGCGGGAGTTGACGGAGTTCTTGTACGACATGCCCAGCCTTTAGCCCATTTCGGCGCAGCTTGGAAACCGGGCCGCGCCAGAAATTGCGAGCGCAGTGCAGGGGCGAGGCGGGCTGTCGCCCGCCTGCCTCCTCAGCGCTTGGGTGCCGCCGCCAGAAAAGCACGCAGCTCCTCGGCATAAAGATCAGCCTGCCCGCCTGTCGTGCCGTGGCCGGTCGTGGTGGGCGAAGCCGGAATCAGGAACAGCCTGCCGCCTTTCACCTGCTTCATGGCCTCCGCCATGATCCCGGTGTGGGGCGGGTTGCGCTCGTCATCCGCCGAGTTGATCGCGAGCAGCGGCGCCTTGATCGCACCCAGCAGCGGCGCGGGGTTGTAATCCGCCGAGGCCGCCCACTGATAGATGAAATCATTGGCATCGGCCGGGGCAGGGGCTTTCAGGCGCGCCTCCACCAGATCATCGGCCTTGGCGCGGTTGGGCGCGATGCGCTGGTAGTTCATATCGCCGCCATTGGTGCCGGTGGCATAGAACACATTGGCATAGCGCAGCATTTTCGGCTGGGTGGTGTAATTGCCGTCCTGATAGTCCGGGTCCGCCTTGATGGTCTCGATCATCAGGCGGCGCATCATCCAGTTGCGCGAGGACATTTCGGTGGGCTGCGCGGCCATCGGCACCAGCGCATCCATCATGTCGGGGTAACGCGTCCCCCAGATCCAGGTGTGCATGCCGCCCATGGAATTGCCCATGACAAGGCGCAGCCGCTTGATGTTTAGCCCCTCGGTCACCAGCCGATACTGGGCGTCCACCATGTCGTTGTAATTGTACTTGGGGAATTTCGCCTTCAACCCGTCGGAGGGCTTGGCGGTTTTGCCGGCGCCGATCGCATCGGGGATGATGATGAAATACTTGGTCGCATCAAGCGCTTGCCCCGGCCCGAACAGCTTGCCACCAAAACCGGGGGTGAGCATCGTGCGGGCGGAGCCCGCCGTGCCGTGCAGGATCAGCAC
>JAIUNQ010000190.1 GCA_020161475.1 Pseudomonadota bacterium
CTTGCATTCGTGCTTCTGGCTCAATAATCGCCAGAAGCACGAGTTTGCATGCGACACTGCTGCCCTCGCCCGGAACGGAGTACCATCGAAATATGGCTCGCACGCGCGCCGTCGATTTTGCCGAAAAGCAGCACGCCATCCTGGTGGCGGCCGCCTCCGTATTCGCACAGCAGGGCATGGAAAAGGCGTCGATGGCGCAGATCGCCCTGCGCGCGCAGGTGTCCAAGGCGCTGCTCTACCACTATTATCCGAGCAAGGACGCGCTGATCTTCGGCATCGTGCATACCCACCTGACGGATCTGGAGGCGGCTGTTTCCGCCGCCGATGACGCCAGCCTGCCCCCGACCCAACGTCTCGAAGCCTTGGTCTGGGCCGTGCTCGACAACTACCGCGATGCCGACGATGCGCACACGGTGCAGCTCAACGGCACCTCGGCCCTCTCCGATGAGCAGAAGGATGCGATCCGCGCGGTGGAGCGCAAGATCGTCAAACGCTTCTCGGACACGCTGGCGGAGATCAACCCCAGCCTCAAGAACCCGGAACGCCCGCTGCTGATGCCGGTGACGATGTCGCTCTTCGGGATGCTGAACTGGGTGTACATGTGGTTCCGCGATGGCGGCACCCTGACGCGCGAGGATTACGGGCGTCTCGCCACCACGCTGATCCTGCAAGGGGTTGGCGCGGTCAAATAAAGCCGCGCCTGTTTCTCTTTTTTCCGCCATCCGCATCCCCGGTCACGCCGGGGACGCCCTGTCGTCCGCTTAGTTTTTCGCCACCATGGTCAGCACGTCATACTGCGCGACGGCTTCGCCCTTCTGGTTGGTGACGCGGCAATCCCAACGCACTTCACCATGCTCGGCATTGGCGCGCGGGTTGATCTCCTTGCAGGTCAAGCGCACCGAGAGCGCATCGCCGGGGTAAACGGGAGTCATGAAGCGCAGGTTGTCGACGCCGTAGTTGGCCAGCACAGGCCCCGGCGCGGGATCGACGAACAGCCCCGCCGCGAAGGAAACGATGAGATAGCCATGCGCCACGCGCCCGTCGAAGAATGGGTTCGCCTTGGCGGCCTCCTCATCCATATGGGCGTAGAAGGTATCGCCCGTGAAATGGGCGAAGTGCTCGATGTCTTTCAGCGTGATCTCTCGCGCCTTGGTCACCACCTGATCACCCACCTTGAGTTCCGCCAGCGACTTGCGGAAGGGGTGAACCTCGCCTCTGGTCGGCGCGCCGTCGATCCAGCGGCCGGTGACGGCGGAGAGCATCGCGGGCGCCCCCTGCACCGCCGTGCGCTGCATGTAATGCTTCACCGCGCGGGTGCCGCCGAGTTCCTCGCCACCGCCGGCGCGCCCCGGACCACCGTGCACCAGCACCGGCAGGGGGGAGCCGTGACCTGTGGAGGTTTTGGCGGAGACGCGGTTGCCGATGAGCACGCGGCCATGGTGCGAGCCGATACCGAGGACCACTTCCTCGGCCACCTTCGGATCGTTCGTGAAGACGGAAGCGACGAGTGAGCCCTTGCCGAGCTTGGCGAGTTCCACGGCTTCTTCCACCGCCTCATAGGGCAGAATGGTGCTGACCGGACCGAAGGCTTCCACCTCATGCACGGCTTTCGCGCCGAGCGGCTTGTCACAGTACAAAAGCACCGGATTGAGGAATGCGCCCTTTTCCGCATCGCCCGAGGCGACATTCGGCTGATCCGGGTTGCCGGCAACAATTTCGGCCTCCCCGCTCAGATCCTTGATGCGCTGACGCACTTCGTCACGCTGGCCCAGCGAGGCGAGCGGGCCCATGCGGGTGCCTTCGGCATTCGGCAGGCCGAGCGTGGTGGAGGCGAGACGCTTGGAGAGCGCCTCGGTGAGCGGCTGCACCAAGCCACGCGGGGCGATGATACGGCGGATCGCGGTGCACTTCTGCCCCGCTTTGACGGTCATCTCGCGCGCCACTTCCTTGACGAAGAGGTCGAATTCCTCGGTGCCGGGCGCGGCATCCGGCCCCAGGATCGAGGCGTTGAGGCTGTCCGCTTCCATGGTGAAGCGCACCGAATTCTGGACGATCACCTTGGACGAACGCAGCATCTGGCCGGTAGAAGCCGAGCCGGTGAAGGTGACGACATCCTGCCCATCGACATGGGAGAGCATATCGCCCAGCGAACCGCTCACCAGCTGGAGCGCGCCTTCCGGCAGCAGCTGGGAGGCGATGATCTCGCGCACCATCAGCTCGGTGAGGTAAGCGGTCTGGCTGGCGGGTTTGACGATGCAGGGCACGCCCGCGATCAGGCTCGGCGCGATTTTCTCCAGCATGCCCCAGCAGGGAAAGTTGAAGGCGTTGATATGGATGGCGCAGCCTTCCAGCGGGGTCAGGATATGCTGGCCGAAGAAGGTGCCGTCACGCGAGAGGTGTTCGATATCGCCATCAACCAGAACGCGGGTGTTGGGCAGTTCGCGGCGACCCTTGGAGGCATAGGAGAGAAGCGTGCCGACGCCGCCTTCGATATCGATCCAGCTGTCGGTGCGGGTGGCACCAGTGGCGGCGGAGAGCGCGTAAAACGTCTCCTTGCGCTCCATCAGGTATTGACCCAGCGCCTTGAGCATCCCCGCCCGCTCATGGAAGCTCATGCGGCGCAGCGCGGTGCCGCCCTTCTTGCGGCCATAGGCGAGAGCCGCCGCCATATCGATGCCCGAGGCGTCGATGAGAGCGACGGTTTCACCCGTGGCGGCATCGAGCAGCGGGCTGCCCGCTTTCGCGCCGCGTACCCATTGGCCGGCGATGTAGCTTTCAAGGATGCGCGGAGAGGCGTGAGAAGTCATGACGGCGTTCCGTTCCGATCAGGGGGAAGAAGCGCTTGTGCGCTTCCTTCAATGGGGCAAATTCAGGACAGGCCGAGCGACGCCAGACGCGCATCCACCAGCAGGCTCCAGCGCATCAGCAGGGTCGGGGTCGGCTCGTGGCGCAGGCCGAGGCGCTTGAGCATATCGAAGCGCTCGCTGCCCGCATGGCCGAAGCTGGCGGCCACGCGCGGCCGCCAATAGGCCACCGATTCCTTGGCCTTGGCGCGGCCTTCCTCGGTGGTGGCGATCTTCGTCAGCCCCTCATAGCCGAGGATGGCGTGGCGTGCCTCACGCGCGGCAATGGCGCGGAAGGTTTCCGCCAGCGGCGCATAGGAAATGCGCGAGAGTTCGCTCAGCTGCACGCCGGTCGCTTCGCCCATCAGGACGTTCATCACCACGGCATCCACCCAGCCCTCGATGGGGAAGTGGAACACGGGCAGGCGCATGTCGGTGCCGGAGCGCGCGGAATCGAGGCTGGCATCACGCGCCATGCGCTTGGCCCAATCATGGTGCGTGGCGTAGCGGGTCTGATCGACGCCGAACTCGCCCATCACCTTGAGCACACGCTCGGCGTGATCGGTCTTTTCCAGCACGATGCGGGCGGCGGAGATGCGCTCCTTGATGCCCGGCGCATCGTTGATGACATTGGCAAAACCGGCGGAACCGGCGAGTTCGCTATCCACGAAGCTCGCCATAATACGCATCAGCTCACCGCGATAGCGCGCAGGCACATTGCCCGGCGAGGTAAGCACGCCCCCCTTCTCGAGGTAGGTTTCCAGCTGCATGGTGTCGTTTTCGGCGGTCATGGCTGTCCCCTCCCCTTACTGATCGAAGCTGACGACGAGCTTGTCGGTCAGCGGGTAGCACTGGCACGTGAGCACATAGCCCGCGCGCACCTCGTAATCCTCAAGCGCATGGTTGGTGAGCATCTCGACCTCGCCTTCCAGCACCTTGGCGCGGCAGGTGGAGCATACGCCCGCCTTGCAGGCGTAAGGCGCGTCGATATTCTCGGCCAGCGCGGCATCGAGCAGGCTCTGGCCCGCTTTCGGCATCGCGAAGGACCGGGTGGAGCCATCGAGCGTGACGGTGGTGGCGCAGGTGGCCGCACCATCCGAAGCCGAGGCGCTCTTCGCGCGCTGCTTGGCCAGTCCCGGCTGTCCCGAGGCGAAAAGCTCGAACTTGATCTGGGAGTCGGTGAGGCCGTTCTCGCGCAGGGCGGCGGCAATGGCGAGCATCATCGGCTCGGGGCCGCAGATATAGGCGGTGGCGACCGATTTCAGATCGATCCAGTGCTCGAACAACTGCTTGCACTTATCGGCATCGATGCGGCCGGTGAAGAGATCGATGTCCTGCGCTTCGCTCTCCAGCACATGGAGCACGGTGAGACGGCCGAGGTAGATGTTCTTGAGGTCCTCGAGCTCCTCGCGGAACATGATCGAGGAGATCTGGCGGTTGGCATAGACCAGCGTGAACTGGGACTTGGGCTCGCGAGCCAGCACGGTCTTGATGATCGAGAGCACCGGAGTGATGCCCGAGCCGCCCGCAAAGCCGAGGTAATGGCGCGCGGCGGAGGGGTCGATGGGCGTGTGGAAATTGCCCATGGGCGGCATGGCTTCCAGCTTCATGCCGGCGCTCAGCCCCTCATTCGCCCAGGTGGAGAAGGCACCGCCCTCAACCTGCTTGATGCCGACCTTGAGCACGCCCTCGTCACGCCCCGCGCAGATGGAATAGGAGCGGCGCAGCTCTACCCCGTCGAACTCGCGGCGGAAGGTGAGATACTGGCCTTGCGTGAAATCGAACAGCGCCTTGTCCTCGTCACGCGGGCGCAGGGTCACAACCACTGAATCGCGCGTTTCTTTACGCACATCAGTCACTTCCAAGGGGTGAAAACGGGACATGGTTTCGGCTCCTGCACCTTAGAGTTAGATGCACTTGAAGTAGTCGAAGGGTTCAAGGCACGCCCGGCAGCGATAGTGCGCCTTGCAGGGCGTTGAGCCGAACTGGCTCACTTTTTCGGTGTCGGGCGATCCGCAACGCGGGCACGGCACGCTCATGTTGCTGCCCCGCAAAAGGGCAGCCGCTTTC
>JAIUNQ010000191.1 GCA_020161475.1 Pseudomonadota bacterium
CGAGATGCGGTGGTGCAGATCACCGAGCGGGGCTACCCGGTGGCCGAGGTGGCGGATCGGCTGGGCATCAGAAAACACTCGCTTTACGAGTGGAAGAAGCGCTTCTCGAAGCCGGTCAGCGTGCCTGCCGACGACCAAGGTGCCGAGATCCGCCGGTTGAAGCGCGAACTGGCGCGCGTCACCGAGGAGCGCGACATCCTAAAAAAGCGGCCGCGTACTTCGCCAAGGATGCAAAGTGAGGTACGCGTTCATCGCCGAGCATCGCCCGATCTTTTCGATCCGCGCCATGTGCAGATGCCTCTCGGTCCAACCGAGCGGATTTTACGCGTGGCTGAAGGCACCGCTGAGCAGGCGGACCCAAGAGAGGATGCGCGGCAAGCCAAGCTCGTCAAAGGATGCATGGGAAGCCAGTGGCAAGGTCTATGGCTATCCCCTTGGCCGACAGGTGATTGCTTGCAATCACCGTAAGGCGCAAGCTCCATGATGACCTGATGGACATGGGCGAGACCTGCTGCCCGAACCGGGTGGACAGGCTTGCGCAGATTGCCGGCATCCGCGCGCAGATCGGCTACAAGAAGCGCCCCGGCAAGTATGGTGGCAAGCCCTCGCTGGTCGTCGACAACACGCTCGATCGCCAGTTCGACGTCGAAGCCCCGGACAAGGCATGGGTGACCGATATCACTTATATCCGCACACACGAAGGCTTTGCCTATCTGGCTGTTGTGCTCGATCTCTTCTCGCGCCGTGTCGTGGGCTGGGCGATGCACGGCCGGCAGACAACCAACGTGGTTCTGCAAGCCCTGTTGGCCGCCGTGCGGCGGCGTAAGCCGAAGGGCTGCGCGCTGGTTCATTCGGACCAAGGCTCGCAGTTCACCAGCATGGAATGGGCTTCGTTCCTGAAGCACCGCAATCTTGAGCCCTCGATGAGCCAACGCGGCAACTGCCATGACAACGCGGTTGCTGAAAGCTTCTTTAACCTGCTCAAACGGGAGCGCATCCGCCGGAAGGTCTATCGGACAAGGGCCGAAGCGCGGCAGGACGTATTCGACTACATCGAGATGTTCTATAACCCTACCCGCAAACACGCACGAAACGGGATGCTGTCACCCGTCGAGTTCGAACGACAGTTCAAAACGCAACCCAAGGGCGTCTGGAAAACTCGGGGATATTCGAAGGAGCGTCGAACCTCGCCGCAAAGCGTGTCGCGCTTCTTGCCGATCAGGTTATGAAATCCGCACGCCTATACGGCGCAAAAGCAGGATGAAGATCACAGTCACCATCATGCAGATACCCAGCACCCACCAGAAGCCACCTGCCGTCGTCGCAAACGGCACTGGTCCGGCGTTCATGCCAAAAAGGCCGGTTATCAGCGTTCCTGGCAACATCAATGCCGTCATCATCGAGATGAGGTTGAGAGAGCGGTTGGTTGCTTCGGCAAGTTTGGCGGAAATCTCGTCCTGAAGGAGGCGGGCGCGATCCTGCAGGGCGGCAAGATCACGGGCTAGTCCATCCAGCCTGAGGGCCAATGCATCGGTCTGGAACTTCAACTCTCCCGGCGGCAGCTTGTTGACCAGTGGGCGGAACACGCCCAGCAACGAGGTGAGCTGCCGGTGCAGCCCGACCGCCGCGCGGCGGATCGGCACAAGATGCCGCCGCTCGTCCTCGACCCTGTCGGCTACGACGTGATCCTCAACGTGATCGAGATCGTCGTTGAGCTTGGTAATGAGATTGACGGCTCCGTCACAGAAGTTCTCGACAATGGCCTCGATCAGGTTGGCGGCAGCGGGCATGGGTTTGCCGCGCGCGAGCGCCTGACGCGTTTCTTCAACAGAGCGCAACGCGTGGCGGCGCGCGGAAATCACGATGTGGTCCGAGAAGGCGAAGCGCAGGCGACCGTAATCTTCGCCACCGCCGTCGAACTCAAGATTGAAGTCCGAAAATACACCGAAAATCGCATCGCAGTCTGTTTCGATGCGAAGACGCTCATCGTTTTGCTGAAACAGCGTGCGCGCCTTCACCGGAAGGCGCTCGAAATGCGCGATCCATTCCCGCGCGCGATTGTCTGTCAGGCTAAAATGAAGCCAGAGCCAACCCTCAAGGCTTTCAAGAGCCGCAGGAACCTCTTCGTCTCGCAAGGCTTCGGGTTCCCCGCCCTCTCGGAAGCGGTATGCCCAGATGAGACCGGGTGGAACGGAAGAGCGAAGCGGCGGAGTGGTGGCCATGGATCATCTTTCCGGCAGGCATGCCCGACAAGAACCGTTGTTCAATGACGGGGGCGTGACAGGGATCAAGATGACAGCGCAGGGCGAGCCGCGAGGCGTTCACAGGCGTGTTGCATAGCAACATTAGAAACACCTTCTGGGAATTCGGTCAGGGGGTGTCATGTTCTCGCTTCACGGAAAACGCGCGCTGGTTATCGGTATCGCCAACGCGCATTCGATCGCCTACGGCATCGCCTCGGCGCTGCACCGCGCGGGCGCGGATCTTGCCATCACCTACCTCAACGCCAAGGCGGAGCCGCATGTGCGCCCGCTCGGGGAGGCGCTCGGCGCCTCGCTGATCGAACCGCTGGACGTCAACCACGACGAGCAGACGCTCGCCCTGTTCGAGCGTCTGGCTGCGAGCGGGCAGGGGCTGGATATTCTGGTCCATTCCATCGCTTTTGCCCCGGCGGCTGATCTGCACGGACGCGTGGTGGATTGCTCGCGCGCGGGCTTCCTTCAGGCCATGGATACCTCGGTTCACTCCTTCTTCCGCCTCGCGCATCTTGCCGAGCCGCTGATGCGGAACGGCGGCGCCATGATGACGATGAGCTTCTTCGGCGCCGAGCGTGTTGTGGGCACCTATAACCTGATGGGCCCTGTGAAGGCGGCGCTGGAAGCGGGCGTGCGGGAACTGGCCAGCGAACTCGGGGCTTCCGGCATCACCGTGAACGCGATTTCGCCCGGCACGATGGCGACGCGGGCCGCCTCCGGCCTCGACCATTTCGATGAGATGATGCGCGAGGCGGAATCGCGCTCGCCCCTCAAGCGCCTTGCCGGGATCGAGGATGTTGGCGCGCTCGCCAGCTTCCTCGCTTCGGAGGGCGGCAAGAACATCACCGGCACCGTCATTCAGGTGGATGCCGGCTTCCACATCATGGCGTGAGGTCTTCCATGCAGTCTTTTGAAACAGCCCTGCCGACCCGTCTTTTCGATCTCGACTCGAGCGAAGTGCTGGCGGAATCCAGCCAGCGGGTGATGACCTCGCTCGGCCTTCAGACCCAGCGGATTGTTGAGGCCAACGGCGAGCGGTTGCGCAATCACATGGCGCAGGGCAGCGCACTGTTGCAGACCCTGACGCACCTGTCGCCGATGGAAGCAGGGCAGGCCGCGATGGCCTACTGGACGGACGCCATGCAGCGCTCCATCCTGACGCTCGACGCCCTGCGTGAGCGCGGCAATAACGACATCGCACACAATGATGCCGGGCAGCCGCCGGTGCTCATCTATGAGCATGAAGTGGTGATGGACGGGCGCGATCTTCCGCGGCCCTGCAATTACCAGCTCCTGCGCATCCTGCCGCCCGGTGGCCGGGAGGCACCCGCCTTCAAGCGCCCCTACCTGATCATCGATCCGCGCGCCGGGCACGGTGCGGGTATCGGCGGGTTCAAGCAGGACAGTCAGGTGGGTGTCGCACTGGCGGATGGCCATCCGGTCTATTTCGTGGTGTTCCGCCCCGAGCCGGAGCCGGGCCAGACACTGGCCGATGTGATGCACGCCGAGGCCACCTTCGTGCGCGAGATCATCAAGCGCCATCCGGAAGCGCCCAAGCCAATCATCGTCGGGAACTGTCAGGGCGGTTGGGCAACGCTCATTCTGGCCGCTGCCAACCCGGATGTGACAGGCCCGCTTGTCATCAACGGCGCACCTGTGGCGGCCTGGTCGGGCCGGATCGGCGAGAATCCGATGCGCTACAAGGGCGGCCTTGCGGGTGGCATTCTGCCCGCGCTCATGATGGCAGATCTGGGCGGCGGGGTTTTTGACGGCGCGCACCTCGTCTCGAATTTCGAGACCCTCAACCCGAGCCGCAACTTCTTCGGCAAGTACTACGATCTTTACGCCAACATCGACACCGCGCGGGACAGTTTTCTGGAATTCGAGCGCTGGTGGGGCGGCTTCCACCTGATGAACGAGGCGGAAATCCGCTGGATTGTGGAGAACATCTTCATCGGCAACCGTCTTGCACGCGGTGAAGCGCGCATCGAGCCGGGCAAGGCGCTGGACCTGAAGGCGATCCGCTCGCCCATCATCGTCTTTGCCTCCAAGGGCGACAATATCACCCCGCCGCAGCAGGCGCTGAACTGGATTCTCGACACCTATGTCGATGACAAGGAGATCAAGCTGCGCGGCAACCGCATCATCTACATGGTGCACGAGAAGGTGGGGCATCTCGGCATTTTCGTTTCGTCCTCCGTGGCGAAGAAGGAACACGCCCAGATGGCCTCGACGCTCAAAACCATCGAGGCGCTGGCCCCCGGACTTTATGAAATGGTGATCGAGACCGAGGAGGGCGATGGCCGTTTTGCTGTGTCCTTCGTGGAACGTTCGCTGGAGGATATCCGCCGCTATGACGATATCCATGACCGCAACGAGCCGGAATTCGCCGCAGTGGCGCGCTTGTCCGAGCTTGGCGCCGATCTTTACGATCTGACGCTGCGGCCGCTCATCAAAACGACGGTGTCACCCGAAATGGCCCGTGCCCTGCGCCAGATGCACCCCGCGCGCGTGCAACGCCTCGCCCTGTCCGATCTCAATCCTTTCATGGCGCCTCTTGCACGGTTGGCAGAACAGGTGGCCAACCAGCGCAAGGAAACACC
>JAIUNQ010000192.1 GCA_020161475.1 Pseudomonadota bacterium
CTATGCCTCTCGCTATGCTGGCGGGCACCGGCTCGGGGTTCACCACCTTCATCGCCCATGCGGGCGGGCCGCCCATCACCATGTATCTGGTGCGGCGCGCGCTGGACAAACGCCTGTTCGTGGGCACGAACACGGCCTTCTTCACCATCGGAAACCTGACCAAGCTGATCCCCTATGGTTTTCTCATCGCGAAAAGGCCGGATGCGGCGGCCATGGCCTTGATGCTCGCGCCGATCATCCCCTTTGGCTCGCTCGCGGGCATCCGCATGCATCACCGGCTGTCGCAGGATGCCATTCTGGTGCTCACCAATGGGCTGCTGATCCTCGGCGGATTGCGCCTGCTCTATGGGGCGGTTCGCGCTCTCTGGGGCTGATTTCGCCATAAATCCGAATCAAATCCCCGCTATTAAACCTGAGCGGATTTTTTGTGCGGGGCAGTTCTTGACTCTTCGCACCCCCCACCCCCATATCCTCGCTAGCACTCTCGAATGTTGAGTGCTAACACCCTTTCCGATCCGTCTTCACCCTTAAGGGGAAGGCGGGAAAACTCGCAAAACAAGCGTTACGAGGATATCCATGACGAAGTTTCGTCCCCTGCATGATCGCGTGGTCGTCAAGCGCCTCGACTCCGAGGAAAAGACCAAGGGCGGCATCATCATTCCGGACACCGCCAAGGAGAAGCCCTCCGAGGGTCAGGTTGTCGCGGTCGGCCCGGGCACCCGTGGCGATGACGGCAAGCTCAACGCGCTGGACGTGAAGGCCGGCGATCGTGTGCTCTTCGGCAAGTGGAGCGGCACCGAGGTGAAGATCGATGGCGAAGATCTCCTCATCATGAAGGAATCCGACATCCTCGGCATCATCGCCTGAGGAAAACCGTGAAGGTGGGCTGCAAACGGCAAGGCCCCTCGCTTCCGGTGCTCATGGACAAGAAGTCCACTGCGCGCCGGGTCTTGGGCCTCACCGTTTTCGCCTCACCTTGACGATTTTCTGCGCTGGCGTGTGTGGCCCCTGAGGCCCGCGCCCTTTCCGAAAAATTCATCCCATTCCCACCTGGAGTTAAGTCAAAATGGCTGCCAAGGACGTTAAATTCGGTGCTGACGCCCGCGAGAAGATGCTGCGCGGCGTGGACATCCTCGCCAACGCCGTGAAGGTGACCCTCGGTCCGAAGGGCCGTAACGTGGTCATCGAGAAGTCGTTCGGTGCCCCGCGCATCACCAAGGACGGCGTGACCGTTGCCAAGGAAATCGAGCTCGCCGACAAGTTCGAGAACATGGGCGCCCAGATGGTGCGCGAAGTGGCCTCGAAGCAGAACGACGCCGCCGGTGACGGCACCACCACCGCCACCGTGCTCGCCCAGGCGATCGTGCGCGAAGGCGCCAAGTCGGTTGCCGCCGGCATGAACCCGATGGATCTGAAGCGCGGTATCGACATGGCTGTCGAAGCCGTCGTCGCGGATCTGAAGAAGAACTCCAAGAAGGTCACCTCGAACGACGAAGTCGCTCAGGTCGGCACCATTTCCGCCAATGGCGACAAGTCGGTCGGTGAGATGATCGCCACCGCGATGCAGAAGGTCGGCAACGAGGGTGTCATCACCGTCGAGGAAGCCAAGACCGCCGAGACCGAACTCGATGTCGTCGAAGGCATGCAGTTCGACCGTGGCTACCTCTCGCCGTACTTCATCACCAACGCCGAGAAGATGGTTGCCGAGCTTGAGGACCCCTACATCCTCATCTTCGAGAAGAAGCTCTCCTCGCTCCAGCCGATGCTGCCGGTTCTCGAAGCCGTCGTGCAGACCGGCAAGCCGCTCGTGATCGTGGCCGAGGACGTGGAAGGCGAAGCCCTCGCTACCCTCGTCGTCAACAAGCTGCGTGGCGGCCTCAAGGTTGCCGCCGTCAAGGCGCCGGGCTTCGGTGATCGCCGCAAGGCCATGCTGGAAGACATCGCCATCCTCACCGCTGGCCAGATGATCTCCGACGACCTCGGCATCAAGCTGGAAACCGTCTCCCTGCCGATGCTCGGCCGTGCCAAGCGCGTGCGTATCGACAAGGAATCGACCACCATCGTCGATGGTGCCGGCAAGAAGAAGGAAATCGAATCGCGCGTTGCCCAGATCAAAGCGCAGATCGAAGAGACCACTTCGGACTACGATCGTGAGAAGCTTCAGGAGCGCCTCGCGAAGCTCGCGGGCGGCGTCGCGGTGATCCGCGTCGGTGGCTCGACCGAGATCGAAGTGAAGGAAAAGAAGGACCGCGTTGATGACGCGCTCAACGCCACCCGCGCTGCGGTGGAAGAGGGCGTGCTGCCGGGCGGCGGCGTGGCGCTGCTGCGCGCTGCGGCCTCCATCGGCAAGCTGAAGCCGGCTAACGAAGACCAGAAGATCGGCATCGAGATCGTCAAGAAGGCGCTCACCGCGCCGGCGCGCCAGATCATCGACAACGCCGGTGATGACGCTGCCGTCATCGTCGGCAAGCTGATCGAATCGAAGGGCTACACCGACGGCTACAACGCCCAGGCCGGTGAGTTCGTCGATATGGTCAAGGCCGGCATCATCGACCCGACCAAGGTGGTGCGCACCGCCATTCAGGACGCCGCTTCGGTGGCTGGCCTGCTCATCACCACCGAGGCGATGATCGCGGAAGCCCCGAAGAAGGAATCGGCCCCCGCCATGCCGGGCGGCGGCATGGGCGGTATGGGTGGCATGGACTTCTAAGTCCATCTGCTCACGCAGAAATACGAAAGGCCCGGAGCGATCCGGGCCTTTTTTAATTGGGCAGGCTGATTTTGGCTTCGCCGCCCCCTTCAAGCGGCACGCCCAGTGTCCAATCTGTGGCGGTTTTGCGCAGCGAGAAGGGGCCATCCGCGCGCCCCGGCAGCGCGATGCGGGCAATTTCCGGGTCTTGCTGCGTGAAATCCATCAGAGCGACTGCCCGGCGATCGAGTATGGGAAGGGCGAGCCGATCAAGGCCTTGTGGGCCGGGGATAAGCGCAAAGAGCTGCTGATGCCGAGAGCCTAACCGATGAGTGGAATAGCCCGCTTTTGAAAACACCTTCGCGAGCGTAGCCCCCTGCCATTCCCAGATTTCGAGAATCCCGGATAGATGCGGCGTGCGCACCAAAGCGATCTGGGGTCGCCCGGCCCGCGTGAACTGTCCAATCCCGGATGGGTTGAGCCAGCGGTTGGGCTGACCTATCGGCGGCGTCTGAGCCTTGAGAACCAGCGCTCCTGACTGAAGGCCAAAGACAGCGAGGCTGGCGCCCTCGGTCTGGGTTGCGAGCACCACGATGAGCTCACTCTTGCCGTCGCCGTCGAGGTCGGCGATCCGAACCAGACGGTCCTCGAAAACGGCATCCTCCGGCAGGTTGTGGCTGAAAATCTGGCCGGAGCGCGTGCGGGCCGCAAGGCCCCCCGCCTCATAGGCGTCACCCAGAACAAAATGCCGGTAGCGATCTGTGGGATTGAACAGCCAGCTTGCAGCAATATCTCCGATGGAGGCGGAAGCGAGCCGACTGTGCCTGAGGGGGGGCGGGTCCAACGATGCTGCGCGGGCAGGGGGGGTGAGCAGAAGCGTGGATGCAGCGAGGATATGACGGCGATTGGGCATGGGCGAACCCCGAAAGCGGACGGTTGCCGTCCTTAACCCTGCGGAATAAGCCGCCAAACACACGTTTTCTTGATCTCGTTGTCTTCCAGCGCGCCGACAGTTTTCACCATATAGGTCGCGCATTCCTCCAGCCGGGCTTTCGGCAGATAGGAGCGACCGGGATCGCCGATCAGCACGCTGGCGCCGCGTTCCTGAAGGCGTTCGAGCCAGCCGATCACGCGGCTTGCCATGCCCTGCTCATAGCAGACATCGCCGGCGAGGATGACATCCCAGCCGTCATCGATGCCGATGACGTCTCCAAGGCGCGGGCTGACGCTGACGCCGTTCAGCGCCGCATTCAAGCCGATGGCCTCAATTGCGAATTCGTCGATTTCCGCGCCCTCGCATGCGCTCGCGCCTGCCATCATGGCGGCAATGGCCACCAGCCCGGAGCCGGAGGCGAAATCAAGCACGCGCTTGCCCGCCACAACCTCGGGGTGGTCGAGCACATAGCGGGCGAGGCCCTGTCCGCCGGCCCAAGCGAAGGCCCAGAAGGGCGGCGGCAGGCCCATGGCCTCCAGTTCATCCTCCGTGCGTTGCCAGAGGCTGATGGCCTCATGTGCAACATGCAGGCGGATCTCCGGCACATGCGGGACCGGAAGAACCGAGGTTTCCTGCGCAATGAAGGCCGCGCGCGCCTCGGGCGTGAGCCCGGCCTCAATTGCCATTGGTGCTCCGCCCTGCCACCAGACTTGCGACATCCAGCGTTGCGCGCGTCCCCAGATCGTCGAAATGTGCGGCGATCCACTCTTCGCCCGCCGCTTTTCCGCGCTTGAACAGCCAGTCAATGAAATCCGGATCAGCGTTGACCTTGGTCGATGGCTCTACCTTGGCGAGTGCCTTGTCGGCATCAATGCGGTGCAGGCGCAGGCGGTGGTAATGCCCTTCTTCGATCTTGCCCTGATCGAGCAGGCGCTGCACGAATTCGATCGCGCGCAGCTCGCTCAGGAGCGACGCGTTGAAGGTGATCTCATTGAGGCGGTTTTCGATCTGCTGCGCGGTGACCGGCAATTCCTTGCGAAGGATGCGGTTGAGCTGGACGATGAGCAGATCGCCGCCGTTGGTGACGTCAAACAACGGAAAGAGCGGCGGATTGCCGGTGTAGCCGCCATCCCAATACGGAATGCCGTCGATTTCCACGGCGCGGAAAATCGTGGGCAGGCAGGCCGAAGCCAACACATGCGCCGCTGTCAATTCGCCCTGCTCGAAGA
>JAIUNQ010000193.1 GCA_020161475.1 Pseudomonadota bacterium
TGCGGCAGCGCCGTGCTGGCCGCTGCCTTCCCGAACGTGGGCATCGGCCTGCTCGGCGTCTCCATCGCCTTCGGTCTTTCGGTCGTCACCATGGCTTATGCCATCGGCCATATCTCCGGCTGCCACCTCAACCCGGCGGTCACTGTCGGCCTTGCGGTCGGCGGGCGTTTCCCGATGGGCAGCGTCATCCCCTACGTCATCGCGCAGGTCATCGGGGCCATTGCGGGCGCGGGCGTGCTCTATCTGATCGCCTCGGGCAAGGCGGGCTTCAACCTCGGCGGCTTCGCCTCCAACGGCTTTGCGGCTCATTCGCCGGGCGGCTATTCGCTGGTGGCCGCGCTGGTCACCGAAGTCGTGATGACGGCTTTCTTCCTCTTCGTCATCATGGGCTCCACGCATGGCAAGGCACCGGCGGGCTTCGCGCCGATCGCCATCGGCCTGTGCCTTGTGCTGATCCACCTTGTGTCCATTCCTGTCACCAACACCTCGGTCAATCCGGCCCGCTCCACGGGCCCGGCGCTCTTCGTGGGCGGCTGGGCGCTCCAGCAGCTGTGGCTGTTCTGGGTGGCCCCGATTGTCGGCGGCGTGATCGGCGCTCTCGCCTATCGCGCGGTCAGCGAGGACTGATTTTCATTGCGGGTGTCGGCTTCCAGCCGGCACCCTTTCGACCCAAACGGAGAGAGCGATGCTCAACAACCAGGGACGTCCCACCGCCGCCGGCAATGCCGAGCCCGCAGCGCCCGAGACCTTCACCTGCAACAAGGCGTTGCAGGTGGAAGAGGCTCTGCTGTTCGAGATCGGCCGTGCCGATGTCAGCGGTGTGGACATCGAGGATGTTGAACTGACCGCGAACCGTCTCGGCGGCCTCGCCCGCAAGGACGATATTGGTCTTGTCGGCCTCTCCGAGCCGGAGACGATGCGCCATTATGTGCGCCTCTCCCAGAAGAATTACGGCATCGACACCGGGCTGTTCCCGCTCGGCTCGTGCACGATGAAACACAACCCGCGCCTCAACGAGAAGATGGCGCGCTTGCCCGGCTTTGCCGATGTGCATCCGCTCCAGCCGCAGTCCAGCGTGCAGGGCGCGATCGCGCTGATGCAGGAGCTGGCGCGCTACCTCATGGTGCTGACCGGCACGCGCGCCGTGACGCTCTCGCCCAAAGCGGGCGCGCATGGCGAGCTGGCGGGCATGATGGCCATCAAGGCGGCGATTGAAGCCAAGGGCGAAGCGGCCACCCGCAAGACCGTGCTGGTGCCCGAGAGCGCCCATGGCACCAATCCCGCCACCGCCGCGCTGATAGGCTTCGAGGTGAAGACGGTGCCGGCGCAGAAGGATGGCACGGTGCATGTCGAGGACGTCAAAGCGCTCTTGGGGCCGGATGTCGCCGCCATCATGCTCACCAACCCCAACACCTGCGGCATCTTCGAGCCTCAGGTCGTCGAGATCGCCGCCGTGATCCATGACGCGGGCGGATATTTCTACTGCGACGGTGCCAACTTCAACGCCATCGTCGGCAAGGCGCGTCCTGGTGATCTGGGCATTGATGCCATGCACATCAACCTGCACAAGACTTTCTCGACTCCCCATGGGGGCGGTGGTCCCGGTGCTGGCCCGGTGGTCCTCTCGGACCGCCTCGCGCCGTTTGCGCCGCTGCCCTTCATCCGCGAGGGGGACGGCAAGCTCGAACTGGTGGAAGCCAAGGGCGAGGGTGATCAGGCCTTCGGACGCGTCACCGCCTTCCATGGCCAGATGGGCATGTTCGTCCGCGCTTTGACCTATATGCTGAGCCACGGCTCGGACGGCATGAAGCTGGCATCCGAAGATGCCGTGCTCTCGGCGAACTATATCCGCGCGGGCCTTTCGGATCTCATGTCCGTTCCCTTCCCGGATCACCCCTCGATGCACGAGGCGCTGTTCGACGACTCATGGCTCAAGGATACCGGCGTCACCACGCTCGATTTCGCCAAGGCCATGATCGATGAGGGCTACCACCCCATGACCATGTATTTCCCGCTGGTGGTGCACGGCGCGATGCTGATCGAGCCGACGGAGAGCGAAAGCCGCGCCTCGCTCGATCTCTTCATCATGAGCCTGCGGGATCTCGCCATGCGCGCCAAGCGTGGGGAAACCGAGCGCTTCGCCAATGCGCCCTTCCATGCTCCGCGCCGCCGTCTGGATGAAACGCGCGCCGCGCGTAACCCGATCCTGAAGTGGACCCCGCGTGAGCCTGTCGCCAAGGCGGCGGAGTAAACGCGCCCCCATAGTTTCAAGTGGTTGCGACATGGAAAAGGTCGGGTTGAACCCGGCCTTTTCCATGTCGTGGTACCTTAAAAAACCGGTGTGACGGCTCAAGTCCCAGGCCAGTTCTGGCTGGCCTTGCGATGTCGCCATCCGCTGCTTCCGTCTGGCAATCAACTTGGCGGCGATGGCGGCAATAAAAAAGCCGCCCCGAAGGGCGGCTTTGAATGCTTCTATTGTCCCGTTCGCTCAGTTGAGCTGGGCCTTGACCTGCGCGAGGCCCGCCTCGAAAGCCGCTTCCGGCTTGGCGGAAGCCAGCATGGAGCCGGCAGCCTTGGTGGCCAGTTCCACCGCAGCGGCGCGCACATCGGCGGTCGCCTGCGCTTCCGCCTGAGCGATCTTCTGCTCGGCCTGCGCCGTACGACGCTTCACGAACTCCTCAAGCTTCGCCTTCGCCTCCAGCTCAAGGCGCGCGGCCTCATCCTTGGCGGCAGCAACAATGGCCTCAGCGTCCTTTTCAGCGGCCTTGCGCTTGTCCTCATAGGACTTCAGCAGCGCGGCAGCCTCATTGCGAAGGCGGTCGGCTTCGGCAAGCTGCGCGGCGATCTTGGCACCGCGCGCATCGAGCGCACCGAGGATCTTCTTGGGAACACCGGCAAAAGCCAGAATGCCGATGAAGATGAAGAAAGATACGGCAACCCAGAATTCAGCACCCATGGGACCCTCCTCAGGCTTCCGAACCGGCCTTGAAGGCCTTGGTCAGCGCAGCCGCCGTCGGGGCCTTGCCGGTGAGCTGTTCGACGAGCGCAGAGGCCGCTTCCTTGGCAATGTCCTCGACATTGGCCATGGCCTTGGCCTTCATCTCGCCAATGGACGCCTCGGCGGCGCTCATCTTGGCGGCAAGCTCGGTTTCCACCGCCTTGCGCTTGGCATCGATTTCGGCGTTCGACTTGGCACGGGCGTCCTGCGCGATCGACTGCGCATTGGCCTTGGCCTTGCCGAGCGAGGCTTCGAGAGCCTGCGCCTGCTCTTCCGCACCGGCCTGAGCCTTGGCGGCTGCAGCGAGTGCGGTTTCGATGGTGCCTTCGCGCTCGGCGAGAACCGAGCCGATGCGCGGAACCGCAACCTTGCTCATCAGCAGGAAGAGCAGGCCGAAGCTGAGCGCAAGCCAGAAGAGCTGGCCGGCAAAGGTCGACGAATCAAAGGGCGGGAAGGCACCGCCGGCGGCCAGAGCCGGGGCAGAGCCAATGGCCATCATGAATGGCACAGCGATGAGGCGCATCGAACGCTCCTGAAAAGGGGAACGGGCTGCCCGCATCTTAAAACGGGCAGGAATGGCAGGGGTCCGCCATTCCGGTATCGTTTCGCTTGAGGGAAGCGGCCTGAAGACCGCCTCGGCCTTACTTCACGACGAAGAGCAGGACCAGCGCGACGACGAAGCAGAAGATGCCCAGACCTTCGGCGAGAGCGGCGCCGATGAAGGCGCGGCCGAACTGGCCGTCAGCAGCCGACGGGTTGCGCAGGGCGCCCGAGAGGAAGTTGCCGAAGATGGCGCCGACGCCGATGGCGGCGAGGCCCATGCCAAGCGAGGCGAGGCCGGCACCGATGTACTTGGCGAGGGCGGAAGCAGCAGCGAGTTCCATCGAGATTCTCCTTGAGGTGGATGGACGAGATAGGTGGAAAGGCTTGAGACCGATCCGGGCTTAGTGGCCCGGATGCAGCGCGTCGTTGAGGTACACGCAGGTCAGGATCGTGAAGACATAGGCCTGCAGGAAGGCAACCAGGAATTCCAGCGCGGTGAGTGCAATGGCCAGCAGCAGCGGCAGCGGCGCGAGAACCGCCGCGGCACCGGCGGCGATCAGGGCCGCGACGAAGCCGCCGAACACCTTGAGGGCGATATGGCCGGCCAGCATGTTGCCGAAAAGACGAAGCGCGAGGCTGATCGGACGGGAGATGAACGAGACAACCTCGATCACGACCATGAAGGGCAGCAGCCAGCCCGGAACGCCCGACGGCACGAAGAGACCGAAAAAGTGCGAGCCATGGCCGACGATGCCGGCGATCAGCACCACGGAGATCACCAGCACCGCGAAAGCGGCTGTGACGATGACGTGGGACGTGGTGGTGAAGGCACCCGGGATCATGCCGAGCATGTTCGCGGTGAAGACGAACATGAAAAGCGAGAAGACGAAGGGGAAGAACTTCATCCCTTCCTTGCCGGTCACACCCGTGAGGGTGGAGGCGACGAACTCATAGGCCATCTCGGCCAGCGACTGGAGGCGCCCCGGAACAACCGAGCGCTTCGAGGTGCCGATGATGGTGACAAAAGAGATCACCGCCACCGCGATGATCATCCACAGCGAGGAATTGGTGAACGACAGGTCGAGCCCGAAAGGCTTGAATTCGAACACCTTCTGGAGCTCGAACTGGTGGATCGGATCGATTTCGGTGCCGCTCGCCACGTCTCGTCTTCCTCTTTTGCCGGTCGCCCGGCTATCAATCGTCTTGCCTTTTGCGCGCCATCGGCACGGTGAGGCGATAAACGTTCCAGAACCCGGCTGCCATCCCGATCAGCACGAAGGCGACCAGAAACAGCG
>JAIUNQ010000194.1 GCA_020161475.1 Pseudomonadota bacterium
ACGAAGCGGTTCGGCGCAATTTGCTGAAGCGGCGTCGTCGCCTCATGCGCGAAGCTGGCATAAGCAGCCTTGGTGGCTTCACGCAGCACCGCATCAGGGATCGTTCCGCCCGTAAAGCGGCGGATCACATCGAAGGCCACGGCATGGAACGGCTGGCCGGCATAGGCGGAAATCTCTTCCGCGCTGATCTGCGGCCAGCTTTCGGGCACATAAAGGCCACCGTCGCGGGCAAGGCCCGCCAGCAGGCATTCGGAAAAATCGAGGGTAGGGGCGCTGCCCCGGGTCGAAACGTAACGCATATCTCGCTCTATCGAATTCAGCGCGCTTTGTCAGCGCGTCGCATCCTCGTCCTTGCGTCGAAACAGGAAAAAGCCGAGGACAACAAGGTTGGTCAGCATCAGCCCCCACCAGGTCAACGCATAGGTAAAGTGGTTGTCGGGGATCGCCGCAACCAATGCGCGTGCATCGGTGCCGAAGGGCGGCGATTCGCCCTTCACCGCCTCCCGGTCGAGAAAGCGGTCATAGGGGGAGCCGGAGGGCGCTTCCGCGCCCGGCAACTGCGCCACCTTGGCCATGGCGGCGACATCGCGGTTGAACCAAACCTTCTTGGCCGGGTCGTTCGAGGGCTGGAACAGCGAAGCCGTCTCCGCCGGACGCAGAATGCCCACGAGCGTCACGGGCTCATCGGGGCGCTCATAGGCCGGAATTTTGCCATCCGCCGCGGTGGGCAGGAAGCCTCGGTTCACATAGATCGTCTGAAGTGCGCAGCGGCCGTCTGATCCACACACACGCGTCGCCAGCGGAGTCATTACCAGCACGCCAAACACGCTGTCTGGCCCCCGCTTCTGCGAGGTGCGCACATAGGCGGTATGCTGGTTGAGGAACTTGCCGGTCACTTCGACGCGGTGCCACAAGCCAGCACCGGCATAAGGCAGCGCGGGGCTGCTTGCGGCTTTCTGCATGGCGGCGATGAAGGCGGTTTTCTCCGCCCGACGGTTCCATTGCCATAGCCCAAGCCCGCCCTCGACAACGCTGGTCGCGAGGATGAAGGCAACAAACAGCTTGAGCTTGAGGCTCATGAATCGAGCCGCCCCTGTTCGGCCTTGTTGCGATACTGGAGACCAATCAGCAGCCCCTTGAGCGGACGCAGCATCCCGAGGCACACCACCACCGTCATGGGCAGGAAGATCACCATATGCACCCAGAAAGGGGGCTCATAGGTAATTTCGGTCCAAAGCAGGGCACCAACGATGATGAAGCCCGCCAGCAGGATCACAAACACTGCAGGGCCATCGCCCGAATCCGCAAATTTGTAATCCAGCCCGCAGTTCGAGCACTTCGGGGCAACACTCAGGAAGCCCTCGAACAGCTTGCCCTCGCCGCAGCGCGGGCAGCGCCCGGCCAGCCCCGCCGAACCTGCATCGGCTTGCACACCATCGTATTGCATGGCGACCCCTTGAACGAAAAAAGGGCGGCCCATGGGCCGCCCGGAAACACTTAACCGCTTCGTGCCTCAGTGGCCAGCCACCGCAGCGGCGGCGGCACCATAGTTCGAGCCCCAAACATAGATGGCGGCGAAGAGGAACAGCCACACCACGTCCACGAAGTGCCAGTACCAGGCCGCGAATTCGAAGCCGAGGTGCTGCTTGGGGGTGAAGTGACCCTTGTACACGCGGATCAGGCAGATGGCGAGGAAGATGGTGCCGACGAGAACGTGGAAGCCGTGGAAGCCGGTCGCCATGAAGAAGGTCGCGCCATAGATGTGGCCCGAGAAGCCGAAGTGGGCATGGCTGTACTCAAAAACCTGCACGCAGGAGAACAGCGCGCCGAGCGCGATAGTCGCCCAGAGACCCTTCTTCAGACCCTCGCGATCGCCTTCCAGCATGGCGTGGTGCGCCCAGGTTACAGTCGTGCCCGAGGTCAGCAGGATCAGGGTGTTGAAGAGCGGCAGCTCCCACGGGTTGAAAACCGCGATGCCCTTGGGCGGCCAGACACCGCCGGTCAGCTCGGTGCGGGCATACTGCACGGCTTCGTTGGTGTAGAAGGCGGCGTCGAAATAGGCCCAGAACCACGCCACAAAGAACATCACTTCCGAGGCGATGAACAGGATCATGCCGTAGCGGTGGTGCATCTGCACGACCGGAGTATGGTCACCCGCTTCGGCTTCGGTCACCACATCGGCCCACCACGCGTACATGGTGTAGAGCACGCCGAGAAAACCGGCGAAGAAGATGTAAGAGCCCATCGGCAGGCCGAGGAGCGGCATCTTCTTCATCCACATCACGGCGCCCACCGCCATGATGAAGGCCGACAGCGAGCCGACGAAGGGCCAGGGGCTCAACGGCAGGATGTGATAGTCATGATTCTTGGCGTGTGCATCAGCCATGGGCTTGCCCCTTCCTATTTGGATATGCTGTCGCGCGGCTCGCTGCGCGCGTTGATCAGGTTTCCGGCGTCGGCCAGCGGCTTGGGCTGGGTTTTCGACGGAAAGAATGTGTAGGACAGTGTGATCACCTTGACGGGATCGAGAGCGGGTTCGCTGGAAATCGCGGGGTCGATGAAGAACACCACCTCTTCGCGCTTCTCTTCGCCCGGCTGCAGGGTAATGTCGGTAAAGCAGAAGCAGGCCAGCTTGTTGAAGAAGGCGCCGGTCTGCTCCGGCAGGACACCGTAGGAGGCCACAGCCGTCACCGGCTCGGACTTCAGGTTCTTCACGGTGTAGCTAACGGCCTTCACCTCGCCCGCGCGGACCTGGAGGGTTTCCACTTCGGGCGTGAATTTCCACCCCATGCCGGCCTGCACATTGGCGTCCAGCCGGATGGTGAACATGCGCTCGGAAATGGTCTTGGGGGCGGCTTTGGCAATCATCGGCGTGCCGCCGAAGCCCGTGGTCCGGCAGAACAGATCATAAAGCGGCACAGCCGCAAAGCTCGCCCCCAGCATGAACAGGAAGGTCGAGACAGCGTAGATCGCCACGCGCTTGTTCCGGCGCTCGTCGATCACGACAGGTTCAGGAGCCCGTTTTTCGATCATCACATCGGCCGCTTCACAACACCGGCGCCCATCTTGAACACCGAGATCACATAAAACAGCAGGCACAGCCCCGCCACGGCAAAGCCAATGGCCTTGGAACGGCGGGCACGTCGTGCCTTTTCCTCTTCAGTCAGGCGGATGCCGTCATTCTTCTCCGGCAGGGCGCTCATGACCACAACCCCCGGATGAAGGTGAGGACACCAAACTTGGCCACGCCCCATTCCACCAGCAGCGCCGCAAAAAGCGCGAAGAGATAAAGGATGGAGCCACCGAACATGCGCCAGCAGGCCCGCGTAAAGTCAGTCCCCTTGGCGAGCAGGATCTGCAGCGCGAAGAGGATCATGGCCGCTCCGCCGAGCGTTGCTGCCACGGCATAGGCCAGCCCGCCGAAGCCCAGCACTACCGGTGCGAAAGCCACCGGCACCAGGATCAGGGTGTAGAGCAGGATTTGGCGGCGGGTCGCGGCTTCACCGGCAACATTGGGCAGCATCGGCACCCCGGCGCGACCATAATCTTCGCACTTCACCAGCGCGAGCGCCCAGAAATGCGGCGGAGTCCACAGAAAAATGATGGCGAAGAGCACCATCGGCGCCAGCGTTACATCGCCGGTTACGGCGGCCCAGCCGACAACCGGGGGCAGCGCACCGGCGGCACCGCCGATGACGATGTTCTGCGCGGTGCGGCGCTTGAGCAGCATGGAATAGATGACGACATAGAAGAAAATGGTGAAAGCCAGCAGGCCGCCCGCCACCCAGTTGGTGGCAAGGCCCAGCACCATCACGGAAAAGACCGAAAGGAACAGCCCGAAGGCCAGCGCCTCACCGGCGCTGACGCGCCCGCCGGGAATGGGCCGGTTCGCTGTACGCTTCATCACCGCGTCAATGTCGCGGTCGTACCACATGTTGAGCGCGCCCGAAGCACCGCCCCCCACCGCAATCGCGAAGATAGCAATCGCGCCGATAACGGGATGAATGGTCCCCGGCGCCATGACCAAGCCCACCAGCGCGGTGAACACGACCAGCGACATCACGCGCGGTTTGAGCAGCGCAAGGAAATCCTGCGGATCCGCGTTGGAGATCAGGCTCTGCTGCCGGATATCGGCACCGATGTCACTCACGATAGGTCACCTGAAACGTGTCTGGTGGCTGAACCGACCGGCTGTTTCCAGCCCGGCCATCGGGAAGCGGCGCGCTTTCGCCCCTTGCCGATGGCCGGGGGTGCCAAAGCACCCCCGGTAATCCTGATGCGGCGCTTAGTGGCCGTCGCCGCCGGTGATGCGCGGCAGGGTCTCGAACTGGTGGAACGGCGGCGGGGAGGACAGGGTCCATTCCAGCGTCGTCGCACCCTCGCCCCACGGATTGTCGCCGGCCGGCTCCTTCTTCGTGAAGGCATAGAAGATGCCGTAGAAGAACACGATCAGGCCGAAAGCGAAGATGTAGGAGCCGAGCGAGGAGATGTAGTTCCAGCCCGCGTAGGCATCCGGATAGTCGACATAGCGGCGCGGCATGCCGGCGAGGCCGAGGAAGTGCTGCGGGAAGAACAGCACGTTCGCACCGATAAAGGCGATGGTGAAGTGCAGGTTGCCGATCCAGTCCGGGATCTTGTAGCCGAACATCTTCGGGAACCAGTAGTACCAGCCCGCGAAGATCGCGAAGACGGCACCCAGCGAGAGCACGTAGTGGAAGTGCGCCACGACGTAGTAGGTGTCATGCAGCACACGGTCCGCACCGGCGTTCGCCAGTACCACGCCGGTCAC
>JAIUNQ010000195.1 GCA_020161475.1 Pseudomonadota bacterium
TCCTGCGCGGCAAGCTCCACCCCGCTCGCCTCGGTGTAGAGCTGGGCCACCTTGTCGCGGTTGGTGGCCGCCCATTGGGTCGCTTTTGCCAGTTCCTCGTTGATGGCCGCGACAATGCCGGGGTGCTTGCCGAGGAATTCCTTGTTGGCGAGGAAATAGCTGTTCTGGCGCGAAGCCTCGGGCTTGAGCGCCAAGGGGCGTGCGCCGCGGTTCAGTTCCGCCAGCGCGAAGAACGGGTCCCAGATCGACCAGGCATCGACCGCACCGCGCGTGAAGGCGGCGGCGGCCTCGGCCGGCGGCAGATACACCGGTTCAATCTCCGAGAATTGCAGCCCCACGCTCTCGATCACGGAAATAGCGAGATTATGCGCCGAAGAGGCCTTGGCGATGGCGACTTTCTTACCTTTGAGCTCTTCCACCTTCTGGATCGGCGAATCCTTCGGCACGAGAATGCCCTGCGTATCCCCCCGCCCCGGCAGGGCGGCGACATAGTTGAGATTGGCACGCGCCGCCTGGGCGAAGACCGGCGGGGCATCGCCCGTGTAGCCATAATCGATGTTGCCCGTGTTGAGCGCTTCAAGCAGCGGCGGGCCGAAGGTGAATTCCACCCATTTCACGGTGGCCCCGAGAGCCGCAAAGCGCTTCTCCAACAGCCCTTGCGCTTTCGCCACCAGCAGCACGCCGGTCTTCTGGTAGCCGATGCGGATTTCCTTCGGTGGCTCCTGCGCCATGGCACGGGTAAGGATCGCGGGGGTGACAAGGCCAGCCGAAAGGGTGGCCAGAAACTGGCGTTTGGTGATCATCTTGAAAACTCCGGGAAAAAGACTGTGTCAGGCGATGGCGGCGGAATCGCTCGCGATCAGCGGGTCATAGCGGCCGCGCCAATAGGTCAGGGCATCCCCGCTCCGGGCACTGCGCGCCGCCAGCACGCGGCCGATGACGATGGAATGCGAGTGACGGTCGATGAATTCCTCGATCTCGGCGTCGATATTGGCGAGCGCGCCTTCCAGCACCGAGGCGCCGCTATCGAGCGTGGACCACTCAGCCCCCGCATAGCGCGCCTCACCCTTGAGGCCCCCGAAGCCGGAGAAGGCATGGGCGATGTCGATCTGATCCGCGCTGAGGAAATTGACGGCGAAAACGCCGGAGCGACGCAACGCATCATGGGAAGAGGAGTGGCGGTTGACACTGACGATAATCCGCGCCGGATCGACCGAGAGGGAGGAAACCGAGGTCGCGGTGAACCCCGTACGATGCGGCGCAAGGCCGGTGGTGATGACACTCACCCCGCTCGCAAGGTGGCGCAGGGCGGATTTGAAATCATGGGAGAGCGCATCGGACCCACCGACAGCGCGCTTGGGTGAAAACGCCGCCTGAAGCGGCACGGGCGAAACCAGAGAGAGTGACATGGGCAAAATCCGTCTTTGGCCCACAAAGGCCGCGTTGAACGGCCCTCAGAGGAGCAGCGTGCAGCCCGTTTTCGAACCATCAAATTCTGGGAAGCTTATTCACGTCTCGCAACGCCCGATGCGCGGCGGAAAGACATTCTCATCTCCTCCTGCCGCGAGGAAAAGCCTTGCGCAAAACGGCCCTCGCCCCACAACGCCTTGTCGTCCCGCCCCCCGATCGCGGGCTTGAGACAAATTTCTGCATAGCTTTTCAGGCCCGGGGCAGAAACGCGGCGCGACGGTTCTGGCCGCCCGACACGGACCTCCCGTCCTTCGGCGTATTGTGCGCCGCGCAAGGAGAGGATAAGGCACGGATCAACAGAACCCTTTCGGAGAACACGCCCCATGCGTATCGACGCCATTTCCATCGGCAAGAACCCGCCCGAAGAGATCAACGTCATCATCGAGGTGCCGATCGGCGGCGAGCCCATCAAGTACGAGATGGACAAGGATTCCGGCACGCTGGTGGTCGATCGCTTCCTCTACACCCCGATGCGCTATCCGGGGAACTATGGCTTCGTGCCGCACACCCTCTCGGACGACGGCGACCCCATCGACGTGCTGGTCTGCAACACCCGCCCGATCATTCCGGGTGCGATCATCTCTGTGCGCCCGATCGGCGTGCTGAAGATGGAAGACGATGGCGGCGGCGACGAGAAGATCATCGCGGTGCCGGTGCCCAAGCTCACCCCGCGCTATGCCCACGTGAAGAACTACACCGACATGCCGGAAATCGCCTGGAAGCAGGTCGAGCACTTCTTCCTGCACTACAAGGATCTGGAACCCGGCAAGTGGGTGAAGCTGAAGGGCTGGGGCGACGCCGAGGAAGCCAAGAAGCTGATTCTGGAAGCCATCGAGCGCGCCAAGGCTGCCAAGAAGTAAGCCAAGGCCAAAGAACTAAGCCAAGGCAAATCGCTTTGCCGCAGCGCTGACCTTTCAAACCCCGCCATTGGCGGGGTTTTTCATTCAATCCAGCACGCAACGCGCGAGAGGCTCTATTCCCTCCATGCGCCCGCGCACCCGCTTGGAGTGGGCGGAGCGCTGGTCCGGCTCGCGCTCCAGCGGATTGGGCAGCGCCGCAACAAGGCGGGCGGCCTCCGTTGCCTCCAAAGCGTTAGCGGTCTTGCGGAAGTAGCGCCGCGCCGCGGCCTCCGCGCCAAAGACCCCGTCGCCCCATTCCGCGACATTAAGATAGACCTCCATCACCCGGCGCTTGCCCCAGACCCTGTCGATGACAAAGGCGAGCGGAATCTCGAGCGCCTTGCGCACATAGGAGCGCCCCGGCCAGAGATAGAGGTTCTTGGCCACCTGCATGGACACCGTGGAAGCCCCGCGCGAAGGCCCGCCCTCCTGCGAGAGCACCTCGACGAGCGCCTCCACATCCACGCCCCAATGCTGACAAAACCGCTGGTCCTCTGAGGCGATCACCGCCCGGCGCAGGGCGGGGGCCATCTGCTCCAGCGGCACCCAGGCGCGGTCCACGCCCTGGCCGGAAACCCAGCGCCCGATCATCAGCGTGGAGGCCACGGGGAGAAAGGCTCCCAACAGCAGCGACACGGCCAGAAAAGCGGCAAGCGGCAAACCAATGTAGCGCGCCAGCCAAAGCCCCACGCGGCGGGCAAGGCGCTTGCGCTCGGGGCGAGCCTCGGCAGACTCGGGGGGCTCAGCCGCCGGCAAGCGCCACCACCTTCAGGGCAATCTCGTAATGCAGCCGCTCGGCCATCTTGCCGTTGACGCTGAGCACGCCCTTGCCAGCGTTCTGAGGCAGATGGAAGGCCGCGATGATCGCACGTGCCTCGGCAAGCTCGGCCTCAGACGGTGAGAAGATACGGTTGGCCGGTTCGATCTGTGACGGGTGGATCAGGCTCTTGCCGTCAAAGCCGAGCCCCTTGCCCTGAAGCGCCTCGCCTTCAAAACCAGCAGGATCGGAGATGCCGCCGAACACACCGTCGATCACCACCAGATCATGCGCGCGCGCCGCCATCACGCTCATCGAGAGCGCCGTAAGCATTGCTGTGCGCGAGGGGGTGGGGGTGATTCGCATCTCCTTTGCCAGATCATTGGTGCCCACCACAAAGCCGGTGAGTGCGGGCGCGTCCTCGCCTTTGGTGGCGGCAATGGCGGGCAAATTCATGATCGCGAGCGGCGTCTCGATCATCAACCAGAGCGCAACATCATCCTCCACAAAATGCGTGGTCAACGCACTCTGCGCGCGGATCGCCTCCTCCGCCGTGCTGATCTTGGGGAAGAGAAAGCCCGCCGGGGCCAAGGGCGCAAGCAGCGCCAGATCGTTGGCCAGCCACTCTTCCTCGCCCCCGGCCCCAAAACCGTTGACGCGGACAATCACACGCTTGTCGCCGAACACGCCGCTAGAGAGCACGGCAGCCGCCTGCTCACGCGCCAGCGCCTTGGCTTCGGGGGCGACCGCATCCTCAAGGTCGAGGATGAGCGCATCGGCCGCAAGCCCCGCCGCCTTTTCCATGGCGCGCGCATTGCTGGCGGGCACATAAAGGACTGAGCGATAGCGCGGCGGCGCGGACATAGGCGGTCTCCATTGCAGAGATAATCTGTTGGCAATCTGGCTTGCTACCATAGTGTGCTGAGCAGCGAGCGCCAGCCGCATTGACGGAACAGGCGTCTTCATGGCTAATCCCGCGCCCGATGACAGGAGTTCCCATGGCCGACCAGACGACCAGCCTGCCCCCGCATGCGACCTTCCCGCAGCGCCTGATGGAAGGCTACGAGACCTTCCGCTCCGGCCGCCTGCCCAGCGAACGCGCGCGATTCGAGGAGATGGCCGAAACCGGCCAGAAGCCGGAGATCATGATTGTCGCCTGCTGCGACAGCCGCGTCTCCCCGGAAGTCATTTTCGATGCGCGCCCGGGCGAACTCTTCGTGGTGCGCAATGTGGCCAACCTCGTGCCGCCCTTCTCGCCGGACGACAAGCTCCACGGCACCTCTGCCGCGCTCGAATTCGCCGTGCAGGCGCTGCGCGTCAAACATATCGTGGTGATGGGCCACGGCTCCTGCGGCGGCGTTCACGCCTGGGTCCGCCGCACCCGCAACCCCTCGGCGGAAGATGCACTCTCCCCCGGCGATTTCATCGGCAAATGGATGACGCTCGTCTCCCCCGCCGCCGAGGAATTGCCCGCGCAGGAGGGGGAAAGCGATTTCGATTACGCCGAGCGCCTCGCCGTGCGCTCGATCCGCAATTCGATCGAGAACCTGCTGACCTTCCCCTGCATCAACATCCTGCATGGGCGCGGCAAGCTGCAATTGCACGGCGCCATGTTCGATGTGCGCTCCGGTCAGTTGCGCGTGCTCTGATCAGC
>JAIUNQ010000196.1 GCA_020161475.1 Pseudomonadota bacterium
GTGCCGATCAGCCGCGCCAGCACGATGCGGAAGGTCGGCAGGATGATCAGCATCGCCAGCATCCAGCCCAGAAGCCAGAGCCGGTAGGGCATGACATCAATGCCCAGCAGAAACATCACGCCCGTCACGGTGACGAAGGCAGCGACAAGTGCACCGAGCAACGCGCGCATCTGGCGCACCTGCGCCCCCAGAGCGGGAATGGTGTAAGCCCAGAAGCGTTGCAGGAAATAGATGGTCACCGCCGCAGTTCCGAGGAGGTCGCACATCACGACCCAACCGAACTCATGCGTCGGCGGCAGCAGGAATATCGCCGCCGCAATCCCGCTGGCCAGCATCAGGAAGAGATCGAGGCTCAGCACATAGCCGATGATCTTCTGCTTGTTCACGCGCCGCATCCAGCCGTAGATCGCCTCTTCGAGGCCTCCACGATGGTGGATGGTTTCCACCGCACCCAGTGCCATTCCCTGCTCCAGATCTTGTCCCTTCAGGATGTGTTGGTCCCGAGGGATGTCTTGTCTCTGCCTGTGCAGGATTATCACCAAGGAATAGAGGTCCGGTTAAGCACGAAGGTTACCAAATCCCGTCTAACACCGGTGAAAACACACCGCGCGCTGCCCAAATCTTGCCACAAACTTAGTCGGGAGAGAGATTCTCACGAAAATGTGCCCCGAATTTTACGAACCAGAGGCAACCTGACGTCCTCTGTTGCACATTTGCCAATGACGCGGAGCACCCTGCCCGCTATATGAGCACTTCATCGCTTTTTTGATCGACCAAGAAGGAATTGGCCATGAACAAGACCCTCCTCGCGGCCGTCGCCCTTGCCGGCTTCACCGTCTCCGCCTCTGCTGCCGACCTCGGCTACAAGAAGCCCTCGCCGGTTCCGGTGATGGCGAAGTACAACTGGACCGGCCTCTATGTCGGTATCCAGGGCGGCTACGGCTTCTCCGACGGCATCCGCCACGACCAGACCGCCCCGGCCCCGGCCTCCAGCGGTTCGTTCAAGCTCAAGGGCGGCCTCGTCGGCGGCACCATCGGCTACAACTACCAGCTCGCCAACAACATCGTCCTCGGCGCCGAGGGTGACTATGCCTGGTCGGGCGTGAAGGGCTCCACCTTCGTCGGCTGCGCCGCTGGCTGCTCCACCAACATCCGTTCGTTCGGCACCGCCCGCGTTCGCGTCGGCTACGCCATCGACCGCTTCATGCCGTACATCACCGGCGGTCTCGCCCTCGGCGACGTGCGCGGCAGTGCTGGCGGCAACCTGACCGGCTCGGAATTCCGCGCCGGCTGGACCCTCGGTGCCGGCCTCGAAGCCGCCGTGTGGAACAACGTCACCGCCAAGGTGGAATACCTCTACGCCGATCTGGGCAAGTTCAACTATGCCCCCCCGGCCACCGGCTTCGTGATCAAGACCCCGGCCAAGGCGCACATCATCCGCGCGGGCCTGAACTACCGCTTCTGATCGCGCAGGGACCATCGCCCCTCGCCTCGGCAGAAACACCGAACCCCGGCTTCACCGCCGGGGTTTTTTTGTTGTCGGCACAAGACGCCAGCGGGCAGCTTTTCAAAGCATTCCGGGATGCGTGAAAGAATGAAAGGATAAAAGCACAAGCACCGGCAAAGCAGCCGCAGCGCCTTGATGCCTATTCACCAGATTTGTCTGGAAGCTTTTGCTTTCAATGGTGGGTGATCAAGGATTCGAACCTTGGACCCGCTGATTAAGAGTCAGCTGCTCTACCAACTGAGCTAATCACCCAAGCCTTTGAAAGGTAACGCGGGGGTGTTCCCCCCGCGAGAGAGCGCTCTGGTACCCCATCCCATCGGGGCTGTCCAGCACCTTTTTCAAAAAAGTTATTCGGCCGGCGCTTCGGCGGGCTCCTCGGCCGTTGGCGCAAC
Source organism: Pseudomonadota bacterium (assembly GCA_020161475.1). Classification (GTDB taxonomy): domain Bacteria; phylum Pseudomonadota; class Alphaproteobacteria; order Rhizobiales; family Beijerinckiaceae; genus Rhabdaerophilum. The sequence goes on from JAIUNQ010000196.1 coordinate 1,900, forward strand.
CGGCTGGGCCTTGGGCGCAGCCTTTGCCTTGCGGCCCTTGGGTCCAGGCGCGGCCTTGGGCGCAGGCCCCAGCCTGCGCAGCGTGGCGACGACAGGATTGGGCTTGTGGCTCAGCGTCGCACCGGAGGCCGCGTCAGCCACAATACCGACAGCCCCCCCGATCAGCACGTTCCCCGCAATACCCACGGCACCGGCGGGGGCGACATCGCTCGTCACGCTCACGCTCACGCTCTCATGGCCCGGCAGGGAGAAGGTGACCAAGAAATCCTGCTTGCGGCTCACTTCAAAGCTGCACGGCGTGGTGCACTCGAAGCCGATGTCCGTCTTGGCATGGGCGCCCGGCGGATCGGATTGAAACTCAACCTTCTCGGTGGTGCCGCGCGTCACCGTGGCGCAGCCTGCCAGAAGAAAACCGGTCGCCGCCGCGACCACAAGACCCGAGATACGCATATTCAGAAATGCCCCTTTGTTGGAAAGTCCCCGCTACGGATTTAATCTGCGTAGTGAGGCGGGGCCAAGCGGCCGGGCGCAAAAATCCTATCTTCCCCACAGCCAAGCGGCACCGCGCACGCCGGAGGAATCGCCGTGATGCGCGGGAAGGATCGGCGTGGCGAAATGCGGGCTGAAGACATGGCGCGCCACCAGCCGCGGCAACCGCTCGTAAAGTGCGCCGATCTTGCTCATGCCGCCGCCCAGAACAATGACACTCGGATCGAGCAGGTTCACCACATGCGCGATGGATCGCGCGAGGCGGTCACAGTAGCGATCAAAACTGTCCTGCGCGACTTCATTGCCCTCCTGCGCGGCATGGATCACCGCCTCGGCAGGCATGGAAAGCCCGGCATGACGCGCATGGTCTGCCGCAAAGCCGGGGCCGGAAAGCCATGCCTCGATGCAGCCCTGCTGCCCGCAATAGCAGCGCGGTGCGGTTCTCACCTCGTCCACACTCGGCCAAGGAAGCGGGTTGTGCCCCCACTCGCCCGCAATACGGTGCGGGCCTTCCCACACCGCGCCATTGATGGCGATGCCTGCGCCAACGCCCGTGCCGAGAATGGCGGCAAACACCATCGGCTGGCCCGCGCCCGCGCCATCCACAGCCTCTGAGACCGCAAGGCAATTGGCATCATTGGCAAAACGCGTGGGAATGCCCACCAGCGCCGCCAGATCGCGATCAAACGGCTGATCGTTCAGCTCAACGGAGTTGGAATTGGTGGCCTTGCCGGTTTGCGGCGAAATCGCGCCGGGATGCGCGACCCCGAGCGTGAACTGGCCGGAATAGCCCCCCGAGCGCAGCGAGAGCGCCGTTCCGGTCACCAGCGCGGCCACCGCCTCGATAATGCCGTGATATGAGCCGCGCGGCGTCGGCACACGGCGACGCAGCACCTCGACCCCGCGCTCATCCAGCGCGATGATCTCGATCTTCGTGCCGCCAAGATCAACACCCAGTCTCATCGGCGGCGCTTCCAGTGGCAGACCTTGGTGCGAGACCCATCGCCATTCGCCCGCCAGACGCATCCGGGGCGAGCAGGCTGCTGGCGGTGAACATGAAACTCGCCGCGGCGCTGGCGGTTGAACGTCTGCCCCGAAACGTCATGCCCGCCGATGCGGACATTGCGTCCGAAGCGCACCTCCGCCTGCACGGACGGGGCAGCCCCCATCGCGAGCAGAACGCACACCACCCAGCAGGCTGATCTTGAGCGCACGATGCTCTCTCCCGTCATCTCCGCGCAAAAGCGGACACGACGGGAGTCCTACACGATTCGACCAAGCCAGGCGCTAGCGGCTTGCCCTCAGGCTGCGCCGTGATGCGCGTGCACGCGCGCGCCATCGGTCGCGCCCACGCCCCGCTGGAGCTTGTTGAGCGCCGCGACATAAGCCTTGGCCGAGGCGACCATGGTGTCCGGGTCTGCCGCGCGGCCCGTGACGATCTTGCCGTCCTCGGAGGCGAGGCGCACCGAAACCTCGGCCTGCGCATCCGTCCCCTCGGTCACGGCATGCACCTGATACAGCTCCAGTTTGGCGCTATGCGGGATCAGCTCGTGAATCGCATTGAACGTGGCATCCACCGGGCCGTTGCCGGTGGCCTGACGCGTGTGATGCACCCCGTCCATCGCAATCGTCAGCACCGCCGACTGCGGACCATTGGTGCCCGCCACCACCAGCAGGTTGAGCACCTTCACGCGGTCCTCGGCAGTGGCGATCTTCTCGTCCACCAGCGCCTCGATGTCCTCGTCGTAGATGTGCTTCTTGCGATCCGCCAGCGCCTTGAAACGCACGAAAGCGTCTTCCAGCTGGTTCTCGCCCAGCTCGTAGCCGAGGCCCTTCAGCTTGTCGCGGAAGGCGTTGCGGCCCGAATGCTTGCCCATCACCAGCGAGGTCTTGGTCACGCCGACCGACTCCGGCAGCATGATTTCATAGGTCTGGTTGTTCTTGAGCATGCCGTCCTGATGGATGCCGCTCTCATGGGCAAAAGCGTTCCGGCCGACGATCGCCTTGTTGTACTGCACCGGGAAGCTGGTTGCCGCCGACACCAGCTTGGAAGCGCGGTTGAGCATCGTCGCCTCAATGCCGGTGACGAAGGGGAAGGCATCGTTGCGGGTCTTGATCGCCATGACGACTTCTTCGAGCGCCGCATTGCCCGCACGCTCGCCGATGCCGTTGATGGTGCATTCCACCTGCCGCGCACCGCCCATCAGGCCCGCGAGCGTATTGGCGACAGCCATGCCCAGATCATTGTGGCAATGCACCGAGAAGATCGCCTTGTCCGCGTTCGGCACGCGGTTGCGCATCATCTCGAACATCGCGCGGTATTCGTCCGGCGTGGTGTAGCCCACGGTATCGGGCAGGTTGATGGTGGTGGCGCCCGCTGCAAT
>JAIUNQ010000197.1 GCA_020161475.1 Pseudomonadota bacterium
TGCATTCCAAGAATTGATCGATCTGCGGCACGATTTCACCTTGACCCCTTCCGCAAGGCGGCACCACGAAGGAAGGCCGAACACCAGCCCGGAGCCACCATGTCCAGCGCCTCTCCGCTCGCCGACCACATCGCCCGCTGGCGATCCGAGCCGGTCAAGTTTCTCATGGCGCTGGCCTTCATCAACATGCTCGGCTTTGCCGGCTGGAACACGCTGTTCAACAATTTCGCCAAGGATGCTGCCGCCTTCACCGGCGCGGAAATTGGCCTCGCCCAGACCGTGCGCGAAATCCCCGGCTTTCTCGCCTTCACGGCCATTCTCTGGTTCCTGATCATGCGCGAGCAGGTGCTGGCTTATATCGCCCTGATCGTACTGGGGGGCGGCATTGCCATCACCGGGCTTTATCCCAGCCTGACCGGGCTTTTGATCACAACCTTCATCATGTCGGTGGGGTTCCATTATTTCGAGACGGTCAACCAGTCGCTCGCGCTCCAGCTCTTCTCGAAAAAGGAGGCTCCTCTGCTGCTGGGGCGTGTCTCCAGCGCAGCGGCCGCGGCACAGTTTCTCGCCTATGGAACCTTGGCCCTGCTGTGGTGGGGGGGCCTCAAGAGCTACCCCTCGCTCTTCGGAATCATCGGGCTGGCCTGTGTAGTGCTCACCATCCTCGCCTTCTTCTTTTTCGGGCGTTTCGAAGGGGAGGTACCTCAGCGCAAGAGCATCGTGCTGCGCAAGCGCTACTGGCTCTATTACGCGCTCACCCTGATGAGCGGCGCGCGGCGCCAGATCTTCACGGCCTTCGCCAGCTTCCTGCTGGTGGAGCGTTTCAAGTTCTCGGTGCCGGAAGTCGCGCTGCTGATGCTGACCACGGCGGCGCTCAACACCTTTGCCGCGCCGCGTCTGGGCGGGCTGGTGGCCGCATGGGGCGAGCGGCGCACCATCGCCATCGAGAACATCTCGCTGATCCTCGTGTTCCTCGGCTATGCGTTTGTCACGCAAGGCTGGATGGCGGCAGGGCTTTATATCGTGGATGGCGTCTTCACGATTCTGGTGCTGGCGCAGCGCACCTACATTCAGAAAATCGGCGATGCGGCGGATATGGCCCCCACCGCCGCCTGCGCCTTCACCATCAATCACATCGCGGCGGTGTTCATCCCGGTCACCTTCGGGCTGATCTGGCTCAAGGACCCCAGCCTCGTCTTCCTGCTGGGGGCGCTGATCGCCTCGACCTCGCTCGGCTTGTCCTTCCTCGTGCCGCGCCATCCCGCCCCCGGCAACGAGACGATCTTTGCGGCCAAATCCGCGGCGGCGCAGGCCGCAGAATAAACAACGCGCATGAAAAAGGCCGCCCGGAGGCGGCCAATCCTTCCCCTACGGGGTCAGGAGCATCGCCCCTGCAGCGGCAGCGGTTACCCCTGTCGCTCGGGCGTATGCACCACAAGGCCGTCAATCGCATCGCTCACCTTGATCTGGCAGGAGAGCCGCGAGGTCGGCTTCACGTCGGAGGCGAAGTCAAGCATATCGTTTTCCATCGAGCTGGCGGGCTCGATCTTGGCGGCAAAGGCCTCATCCACATACACATGGCAGGTGGCGCAGGCGCAGGCACCGCCGCATTCGGCCTCAATGCCGGGAACGCCATTCTTGATGGCGGCTTCCATCACGCTCATCCCGTTCTGCGCATCAACAACGCGCGACGAGCCATCATGCGCGACGAAGGTAATCTTGGTCATGCCGGAAACTCCTTGTGCAACCCCCGCCTGCCGCATAGCGAAAACCATGCCGCTTGGCGAGAGGGAGTTTCCGGCTCAGGCGCCTCAGCGGCCCTGACGCAGGCTCTCGATCGCGCCGAGCGCCTCGTTGATGGAATGCTGGAGCGCATTGAAATGCGCGGGCCAGTCGAGATCAGCGGCATGCTGCTCACAGCCCTCGGCCTGGGCTGCCACTTTCCACGCCCCCACGGCGCGGGCAGAACCCTTGAGCGTATGGGCCAGATCATGGCGGGCATCGGCCAGCGCCGCCTGCTCCAGCCGCCCCAGCACGGCTTTCACCTGCGTGCTGAAAAGATCGAGGATTTCGCGCTCCAGCGCGCGGTCACCCAAGGTCTGCTTGGCCAGATGCACGAGATCGATGGGTCGTTCGAAGGAAGGCGCACAGGCCCCTTCGGAGGCAATCGCGTAATACATGGTCCGTCTCCCCAATGCGGGCGTTTTGCCCGTCCGAGGCGGCATTGAGCCATGTTTCGCGTTAAGGCCGCCCCAAAACGAGTCACGACCTGAAAACAGAGTCTCCGATGCGTTAACGACGTTTGAAAATCGTTAACAACTTCTGTTCCGTTTGCGCGCCATGCACCGTAAAATGCCAACTCGACAAGTTTTAGGCGCCCCGTTTTGCGGGGCGTGGGTAACGCGTGCCTGAAGCCTCCTGATGGGTGGTCCCGGTTCACGCGTGAGGGGTGAGGCAACATGGCCACGCAAAAGAAAACGACGGATCCCGCCGAGGCAGCGCTCTCTGCCATCGAGGAAGCACTGGGCATCGCGCCCTCTTCCCCCGCGGAACCCGCGTCGAGCGAAAACGCCCTCCCGAGCGAGACCAAGAGCAACCTCCCGGCTGAGGATTTCGACATCTTCGCCGAGCAAGTGCTGGCGAGCGCCACCGAGGCGGCGCCCCCGCCCCCTGCCTTGGAGGAGCCGATCATCAAGGCCGAAAAGCCGCGCTCCAAAGCCAAGGCCGAGAGCAAGGGCACCGCACAAGCCAAGGCCGGCGAGCCGGATGCCGCTGCGGCAGAAGACATCTTCAAGCTTGATGCCGCCGAGAAACAGCCGGATCAGGATCTCGGACAGGATCTGGGCGGCAACGAGGCAGTGACCCTGCCGGTTCTTCCCATCATCAAGCCGCGCATGCCGGAGGCTGACAAGACGCAGGATACGGCGGCGGAAGCGCCGCGTGTTGCCCCCCGCGTCAACGCCCTGCCCGCGAACGATGACCGCCGCGCCAATGTGGCGGCGCTGCTGGCCCCGCTCCAGAACCCTGCCCCCAGCACGCCGCTGGTGTGGGCGGGCCTTGCCTCCGCGCTCTGGGTCGGCGCCACCGCCTTCGTGCTTACGCGCAGCAACGGCCTGCTCTACAGCGCGGAAGGCTCGCTGCGTCCCGGCTCGGAAGGGCTTCTGGCCCTTTCCCTGCTGGGCATGCTGTTGCCGGTGCTGTTCTTCTTCTCGCTGGCGGCCTTGCAGCGTCGCTCGCGCGAGCTGAAAACCTCGGCGCAGGTGATGGCGGAAGTCGCCGCCCGCCTTGCTGAACCGGAAGTGGCGGGCTCGGAAACCGTCTTCACGCTGGGTCAGGCCGTGCGCCGCGAGGTCACCTCGATTGGAGACGGCATCGAACGCGCGGTCGCCCGTGCGGGCGAGCTGGAAGGCCTCGTCCATGGCGAGGTGTCCGCGCTTGAGCGTTCCTACGCCGACAATGAATACAAGATGCGCCAGCTCGTGACCGAGCTTGCCGCCGAGCGCGAGGCCATCATGGCCACCGCCGAGCGCATCCGCCTCACGATCGACGCCGCCCATCAGGGCTTCTCGGCAGACATCGAAAAGGTGAGCCAGTCGATCACCGCCGCTGTCGATGACGCGGGCGGTCGCGTCCACTCGCTGGTGGGCGACAAGCAGACCCTGCTGGTCGCAACGCTCGAAACCACCGCCGCCATGATCGGTCAGGTGATCGACGAGCGCGCGCAGGATCTAGCGAGCCGCCTCCAGAGCATCACCATGGAAGCGACCGCCGGCGTGGACACCGCCCGCGCCGATCTCGTGGCCGAGATCAACCGGGCCGGCTCCGGCATCGTCGCCGAGATGAACCAGACCGGCGGCACCGTCACCACCACACTGAGCGAGCATACCCGCGCCATGGTGGAAGCGATGAGCGCCACCTCCTCGGAGGTGACGAGCGCGATCACCCAGACCGCCACCCAGATGACCGGCACGCTTGATGAGCGCGCCCGCGCCATGGTGGAGGCTCTCGGCACCACCTCGACCCATGTGACCGGGGCGATCGAGAGCACCTCCAGCCAGATGCTCGGCACGCTGGAAGAGCGCACCGCTGCCGTGCTGGAAGCCTTGGGCACCACCACCGGCCAGCTCACCGGCACCCTCACCGATACCGCCACCAGCGTCACCGCCTCGCTCGACGAGCAGGCACGCACCGTGGCCCAGAGCTTCCACGAGGCGGCAGCCGCCGCCACCGAAAGCTTCCGCGATGTCACGCAGGTTTCGACCCGCGAGATCACCGCCAGCCTCGCCGAGGCCACCGGCACCTTCCGCACCACGGGCGAGAACCTCAAAGCCGAGTTCGACGAAACCGCTCAGGTCGTCAATTCCGCCTTCGAGGCCAATGGCCGCACCATCATGGAGCAGGTCGGCGCGCGCGCGGTGGAAATCAACGACGCGATGCGTCAGGTCGCAGGCGATCTCATCGACGCGATGGAAAACCGCGGCATCGAATCCGCCAAGCTCATCGAGGAGAAGGGCGGCAAGATCGCCGAGGATATTTCCGTGCGCTCCGAGCAGCTGGCCGAGCGCCTGCTGGCCGATGGCGACAGCCTCGCCCGCCGCCTCGAGGCCAATGCCGAAGCGCTGGTGCATGGTGTCACCGCGCGCGGCGAGGAACTCTCCGAGCGCCTCATCACCAGCGGCGAAACGCTGGCCGGCACGCTGCACACCCGCGCGCAGGGCATCATCGAGGATGTCACGGCGCGGGGGGCGGAATTCACCGAGCAGATCC
>JAIUNQ010000198.1 GCA_020161475.1 Pseudomonadota bacterium
TTCGCGCTGTTGATGACCGTGAGACATCACGCCCGCTGGCGCAGGCCTGTCTTGCGAGCCGTTCCTTTTCCGGTCGCGGTCCTTCATTGCACGGCAGGTGGCGGGCATGAGCGCCGATGCCAGCATGATCCGGGGATCGGCGCAGGCAAGAGCGCGCCCGCAAAGACGCCCTGAAAAGGATCAGGGTCGGCGGGGGGACTTCGCCGACCCTGAATGCCGGGGCACCATGGCTTCAGGCTGTCAGGACAGCGCCGCCGACATTTGATTATGGCGCTGCCTAGCCCGGCAGCATGGTCTTGGCATATTCGACGCCGATGCCATGAGCCCCGCCATGGGCCGCCACGATCTCCATGATGGCATCATAGGTTTCGTGCCGCGCCCAATCGCGCTGAAGCTCATAAAGGAACTGAAGCCAGGTGATGGGCACCACGCCCGCCTGCACCATGCGCGCCACCGCCGTCTCATGGGCAAGCCGGGAAGCCCCGGCGCAGCAATCGACCACGGCGTAAACCTCATAACCCTCATCAAGAGCGCCCAACGCCGGAAAAGCAACGCAGCACTCTGTCCAGAGCCCGGCCATCACGAGTTTTCGCCGCTTGGTGGCATGCACGGCCTCCACAAAAGGCTTGTCCTCCCAGGCGTTGATGGAACTCCGCTCGATGGCCTTCTGGCCGCCGAGCGCTGCCTCGAGCGCAGACCATGTCAACCCGCTGAACGAACGCGATTCCACCGCCGTCAGCACGGTTGGAATCTTGAAAACGCGCGCGGCTTTCGCGAGCGCCACAACATTGTTGAGCAGCAATTGCCGGTCGATGTGATCGACGGCGAAAGCCATCTGCGGCTGATGATCGATCAGCAGCACGGCGCAATTGTCAGGGGCCAGCAGGCTCAGTTTCGGTTCCATGGCGGTTCTTTCCCGGTGCGGCGTCATTTGAAAAAGCCGAACAGGCGCTCGGCGTTGGTTTCGAGGATGCGCGTTGCATCCTCGGGCGCCACATGCGGGTCCGAGATGTAATCGACCGCGCGCACGAAGATGTCGCCGCTCTCGTAGGGGAAATCCGTGCCCAGCAGCAGCCTGTCCGCGCCGAAGGTTTCGATGGCCGCGCAAAGGGCGGGCACATGGCCATGCCCCACGGTGTCGTACCACATGCGCTTGGCGGCATCGCTCGGCTTTTCCGGGGTCTGCGGAGCCTCCCAGCCATATTGGTTGTCCGCCCGCTGCATCAGCATAGGCAGCGCGCCGCCCAGATGCGAATTGATGATGCGGATATTGGGATAGCGCGAGGGAATGCCGTTGGTGATCAGATGCATGATGGAGATCGTGTCCTCCATCGGTGCGCCCACCTGCCATGTGAGCTGATGCTTGGCGATCAGGGGCGAACAGCAGCTGTTCCCCGCCGGGTGAATGTAGAGGATGGCCCCGCGCCGATCGAGTTCCTGAAAAAACGGCTCGAACGCCTTGTCCACAAGGGGACGATCCATGATCGTCGTGTTGACGCACACCCCGACCATGCCGAGCTCATCCAGCCCGCGCCCGATCTCCGCAATCGTCTCCGCCATATGCGGCATCGGCGTGGCAACAAAGGCCCGGAAGCGGTCCGGATGCGCGCGCACAAGCGCTGCATACTGATCGTTGACGAACCGCGCGACACGCACGGCCGCGTCACGGTCCTCGCTGTAGGGCATTTGCGGGCAGGCCGAGAGGATCTGCATGTCCACCCCCGCCCGATCCATCAATGCAAGGCGAGCGGCCAGCTCATCCCCCGCCCCGGCCCCCATGTTCCGCTGGGTATCGGTATCCGTTTTCCCGAGTCCGGCGACCAGATCGAGATAATCGTTGGTCCAGTAATGCGCATGCACGTCAATTTTCATGAGAAAAGGCTCCGCTGGGGACGGCTCGGTTCGCTCTGTGACACAGCCACGGAACGCACGCCTGGAAAGCGTGATGCAGCCGGCGCGATAGTGGAAAATCGAGGCGGAGCCGACAATCACCGCCACCGGAACACTGCGTTCCGGGCACGCACCGCCATCGGAGCAAAGACGGTCCAGGGCATGCCAGCGAATTTGGAACGCTGTGTTTCCTACTCTGGCGTGGAGGCCGACGGCGTCACCCCCTAATCGTGTTCCTCCCGATAGGAAGGAACCCCCCATGAGCGAAAAGCCCCCGGTCCAACCCGGCACCGTTCCGGCCCCTGACAGCTTCTCCATCAAGGTGAGCAAGGACGGACCCTATATCGTGCATGGCAAGCCGCCGCTGGGCACAAAGTTCATTGTCCGCAACGCTGCGGGACATTCGTGGAGTTATGAGCCGGGCCAGACCTTCGAGGTGAGCGAGCCGATGGCGCTATGCCGCTGCGGGCGCACCGGCAATGCACCCTTCTGTGACGGCTCGCACAAAGCCGCCGATGTGGAACTCACCGAAACCGCCTCTTTCGCCCCGCTGCTAGAAAACTCGGTTGCCATCCAAGGCCCGACGCTCACCCTGACCGACAACGAAGCCTATTGCGCCTATGGCCGCTTCTGCGACGCCGGCGCCCGAATCTGGAATCAGGTGAGCGAAGGCGGTGAAGAGAGTGATCGCCTGACGGCACGCATGGCCCAGCACTGCCCGGCCGGGCGCCTTCTGGTGTTTGACAACGCAACCGGTGTGCCGGTCGAAACCGAAGTCGCCCCAGACATCGGCCTGATCGAGGACCCCGCCATCCATGCCAGCGGACCGATCATGGTGTCTGGCGGCATCCGGGTGGAATCCGCCGATGGTCGCTCCTACGAGGTTCGCACCCGTCAGGCGCTGTGCCGTTGCGGCCAGTCCTCCAACAAGCCCTTCTGTGATGGCACCCACGCCTCGATGAAGTTTCAGGACGGGCTTGAACCGCGCCGCCGCTGAGGCCGCAACAACAGGGAAATTTTCATGGATTTCAGTGCCATCACCACCACCAAACCGCTTCGCATGTTGCCGGCGTTCGAAGCCAGCCAGCTCCGCGCGGCGGATTTTCCCGGCAGCACCATGTCGCCCTTCGTCATGGTGGATCACTTCCGGATGTATGAGCGCACGTTCGAAGAACATCCCCACGCGGGCATTTCGGCTGTCACGTTGATGTTCGAGGACACCACACAGGAGATGGTGAGCATCGACTCGCTGAAGCATGTGGCACGCTTCGGCGCCGGAGACCTGCATTGGACGCTGGCCGGGCGCGGCATCACGCACAACCAGATGCCCGCCGCAAAGGCGGGGGTGATCCACGCCCTGCAAATCTTCGTCAACCTGCCCCCCGGCATGAAGGACATGGCTCCCGACTCCTTCCTCGTTTCCGGCCGTGACATGCCGGTCGTCAAACAGGATGGGCTGCGCATCCGCGTGGTGGCAGGGCGTCTTGGGGCTTACACCTCCCCGGCACCGCTGCCCCAGCCGGTGCTGATGCTGGATGCGACCGCCGACGGCGAGGGCGGACGCCTCGCCCTGCCGCTTGATGTTGCCACAAATGCGCTCATCATCCCGATCAAGGGAGAGGTTCGCCTGCCGGATGGCAGGACGCTGAAAGCAGGAGAGGCTGTTGCCGCCACAAACCGTGACACAGCCGCGCCCCTGATGATCGAAGCCGGAGCCGATGCGCATTTCGTGGTGCTCGCCGGGCCGGATGATCCGAGCCCGCTCGTCAGCAACGGGCCCTTCGTTTACCCGACCATCGAGGATCTGCGCGCCGCCGAGGCACGCTATCGCGCGGGTGAATTCGGCCACTGTCCGCCGGTACCGCCTTCCGCGTGAGCGGGCTTCACGCCCGCCGCACCGACACCCGAATAAGGGTCGGCGGGCATCGGCAATCCGACTGGGTGTTTCACTTCCCTTCCGAAAAGGATTTTCCATGGGCCAACCCGCGACAAGAAAAAGCATGGCCGAAGCCTTGGTCGGCAGCTGGAAACTCGAAAGCTTCAAGCAGCATACCCTCTCGACCGGAGAAGTTTCCGACCGCATGGGTGCAAAACCGGCCGGTTACATCTGCTTTAGCGCTGATGGGCGGATGCAGGTCATTATTACCGAGGCAGACCGGAAAACCCCTTCGGATCTGAGCCATCTTTCCGAAGCGGAGGAACTCGCGCTCTATCGGTCGATGATGGCCTACGCTGGCACCTGGCACTGTGATGAAAACGGCAAAGGCTGGTTCGACATTGACGTGGCATGGAACCAGACGTGGTGCGGCGAACATCAAGGGCGCAACTTCGCCATCACCGGTGACACCCTGGCGATTACCGTCGGGCCGCAAAACGGTGTGGACGGCGTGATGATCAAGGCCGTTCTCACCTGGTCCAGAGTTGCGCCCGAGGCCCGCACGCCCGGCGGATGAGGCTTCAGGGCAAGAAGCGCCAGGCAAAAAGCGCGAGGCAAGAAGGCGCAAGGCGGGCTTCCGCTCCGCGCAGACCAACCTTGCCTTCGAAGGTTTTCCTGTCACGTTTGTCTCCGTCAGCAGGAAGCCCAAGATGCCGCATCGCCAGAACCCGCACGCCGTTCACACCCTCTCCACGCCGGACCGCCAGCCCGGTCGCAGCAAGATCGTCACAGCCGCGGAAGCCGTGCGCCTCATCCGTGATGGCGACACCGTGGCCACCGGCGGCTTTGTCGGCATCGGCTTTGCGGAAAACCTCGCGGTGGCGCTCGAAGCGCGCTTTCTGGCCAGCGCGAAGGAGGCCGAAGACGGCATCGGCACGCCGCGTAACCTCACCCTGCTCTATGCCGCAGG
>JAIUNQ010000199.1 GCA_020161475.1 Pseudomonadota bacterium
CCGTAAGCGACGCGGATCATCTGCTCGACGAGGTCGATGCCGGTGATCATCTCGGTCACCGGATGCTCCACCTGCAGGCGGGTGTTCATCTCGAGGAAGTAGAACGACTTGTCCTGCCCGGCGACGAATTCCACCGTGCCGGCGGAATCGTAAGCCACGGCTTTGGCGAGGGCGACGGCCTGCTCGCCCATTTTCTGCCTCGTCGCTTCATCGAGCAGCGGCGAGGGAGCTTCTTCGACAACCTTCTGGTTGCGGCGCTGCACCGAGCATTCGCGCTCACCCAGATAAATCACGTTGCCGTGCTTGTCGCCGAGCACCTGAATTTCGATGTGGCGCGGATTGACGATGAACTTCTCGACGAACATGCGGTCGTCGCCGAAGGAGGAGGCCGCTTCGGATTTGGAGCGCTCGAAGCCTTCCTTCACCTCATCCGCCGACCACGCGATGCGCATGCCCTTGCCGCCGCCGCCCGCCGAAGCTTTCAGCATGACGGGGTAGCCGATCTCATTGGCGATGCGGGTGGCGTGCTCGGCATCGGCGATTTCGCCGAGATAGCCCGGAACGGTGGAAACGCCCGCCGCCGCCGCCGCCTTCTTGGATTCGATCTTGTCGCCCATTGCGGCAATCGCGCCGGGATTCGGACCGATGAAGACAATCCCCTCTTCCTTCAGGCGGATGGCGAAGGCCTCACGCTCCGAGAGGAAGCCGTAGCCGGGGTGAACGGCCTCAGCGCCGGTCTTCTTGCAGGCGTCGATGATCTTGTCGATGATGAGATAGGATTCAGCCGCCGGGGGCGGACCGATGTGCACTGATTCATCGGCCATGGCGACATGCATCGCGTCCTTGTCGGCATCGGAATAGACGGCAACCGTCTTGATGCCCATTTTCTGCGCGGTTTTGATGACGCGGCAGGCGATTTCGCCACGGTTGGCAATCAGGATCTTCTTGAACATGCTTTTTCTCCGAAATTCCTGATTTTAGAGCGGCATATTGTCGTGCTTGCGCCAGGGGCGCTCGACTTCCTTGGTGCGCAGCATGGCCAGCGCGCGCGAGATGCGGCGACGGGTCGAGTGCGGCATGATCACCTCGTCGATGTAACCACGCTCGGCGGCGACGAACGGCGAAAGGAAGCGGTCTTCGTACTGCTTGGTCTGCTCGGCGATTTCTTCCGGGGTACCGCCGCGGAAGATGATCTCCACCGCGCCCTTGGCCCCCATCACCGCGATCTGCGCGGTCGGCCAGGCGTAGTTGACATCCGCGCCGATGTGCTTGGAGGCCATGACGTCATAGGCGCCGCCGAAGGCCTTGCGTGTGATGCAGGTGACCAGCGGAACCGTGCACTGCGAATAGGCGAAGAGCAGCTTCGCGCCGTGCTTGATGAGCCCGCCGTATTCCTGCGCGGTGCCCGGCAGGAAGCCCGGCACGTCCACGAAGGTGACGATCGGAATTTCAAACGCGTTGCAGAAGCGCACGAAGCGCGCGGCCTTGCGCGAGGCATCCGAGTCGAGCACGCCCGCCATGACCATCGGCTGGTTGGCGACGAAACCGACGGTGCGGCCCTCGATGCGGCCGAAGCCGGTGATGATGTTGGCGGCATACTTCTCCGAAAGTTCGAAGAAATCGCCCTCGTCGATGACCTTCAGGATCAGTTCCTTCATGTCATAGGGCTGGTTGGCGTTGTCCGGCACCAGCGTGTCAAGGCTTTCTTCCACGCGCAGCGGATCATCGGAGGACGGCCATTCCGGCGCGCCTTCCATGTTGTTGGCGGGCAGGAAATCGACAAGGCGGCGCACCTGAAGCAGGGCTTCCACATCGTTGTCGAAGGCACCATCCGAAATCGAGGACTTGGTGGTATGCACCGAGGCACCGCCGAGTTCCTCGTGGGTGACGATCTCGTTCGTGACGGTTTTGACCACATCCGGGCCCGTCACATACATGTAGGAGGTGTCGCGGACCATGAAGATGAAGTCGGTCATGGCGGGGGAGTAGACGTCGCCGCCCGCGCAGGGGCCCATGATGACCGAGATCTGCGGGATGACGCCGGAGGCCGTGACGTTGCGCTTGAAGATATCGGCATAGCCCGCGAGTGAGGCCACGCCTTCCTGAATGCGCGCGCCGCCGGAGTCGTACAGGCCGATGATCGGGGCGCGCATGCGCAGCGCCATTTCCTGCACCTTGCCCACCTTCTGGGCGTGGGTTTCGGAGAGCGAGCCGCCCAGAACCGTAAAGTCTTTCGCGAAGACGAAGACCTTGCGGCCGTTGATGGTGCCCCAGCCGGTGACGACGCCGTCGCCCGGGGGCTTTTCCTGCTTGTCCATGCCGAAGTCCACGCAGCGATGCTGCACGAACATGTCGAATTCCTCGAAGGAGCCATGATCGAGCATCAGCTCGATGCGCTCGCGGGCGGTCAGCTTGCCCTTGGCGTGCTGGGCTTCGATGCGCTTGGCACCGCCGCCGAGGCGGGCCGCATCGCGGCGCGCTTCGAGTTTTTCGAGGATATCGCGCATGGCGTTGTCACTCTCCGTTGGGCGCCGGTTTTTGGCGCCGGTTCTGAATGCGGAAGCCTTGGCACGGATGCCCCGCCTCCTGAGGAATGGGAGGATTTTCGTTTGGGCAAAAGCCGAGGCGTGACAAGATAGTAAAAAGGCGATATGCAAATATTAGCTAGTTTACAGTTGGCTTTTGCACATTTTTCCGGGAGGCTGGCATGCGTGAGAGGAAGCTCTTCGTGGGGGCCGGCATCCGCCGCCTGCGCGACAGCCGCAGCATGACACAGGCGGATCTTGCGGCACAATTACGCATCTCCACGGCCTATTTGAGCCAGATGGAGACCAACCAGCGCCCTGTCTCGGCCTCGGTGCTCTATGGCCTCTCCCAGCTTTTCGGGGCGGAAGCCGCCAATCTGATGTCGGAAGACCCGGACCGCCTCGCCGCCGATTTGCGCGAGGCGCTCTCCGACCCGCTGTTCTCGCACTCGGAAACAAGCGCTGTGGATATCCGGGCGCTCGCGCTCTCAGCGCCGTGGCTGGCGCATCGCTTCATCGAGCTGGCCGGAGCTTTCCGGCACGCGCTGGACCCCGTGGAGGGAGAGCCGGGGCGCGAGGGGGCCCGCTTCGAAGAGACCAAGCTGGAGGACACGCGACGCCCCGTCGGCGTGCAGCCCTTCGAGGTGGTGCGCGACTTTTTCCACTACAACAACAACTATATCGATGAGCTGGACCAAGCCGCCGAACGCCTCGCCGGGCAGGTTTTCGACCAGCGGGGCCGAGAAAACGCAACGCTGGAAGCTTATCTGCAGAGCCGCCACGGCGTGCGCGTGCGGGAAATGCCGGAAGAAGACGCCCGCGTGCGCCTGTTCGATACACGCTCGCGCATTCTTTCGCTCGGAGCGGCGCTCGATCCCGCAACGCGCGCGTTCCAGCTCGCCTACCAGATCGCACGCCTTGAGCACGGTGCGCTGATCGATGCGCGGGCAGAAGACCCCACGCTGCGCACGCCCGAGGCGCGCTCGGTCGCGCGGGTGGCGCTCACCAATTATTTCTCCGCCGCCCTGCTGATGCCCTATGGCGCCTTTGCCGCCGAGGCGCGACGCACGCGCCATGACCTGACGCGCCTGACGCATCTTTTCGGCGTCTCCTATGAGCAGGTTTGCCACCGCCTCTCCACGCTCCAGCGCACGGGCGCGAAGGGGGTGCCGGTCTATTTCGTCAAGCTCGACAGGGCGGGGAATATCGTCAAACGCCACTCTTCCATGCGCTTCCAGTTCGCGCGTTATGGCGGTGCCTGCCCGTTGTGGAACGTGCATGAGGCCTTCGAGGCGCCCGACCGCATTCTGGTGCAGCAAGCGGAAATGCCGGACGGCACGCGCTACCTGTGTCTTGCGAAAGCGATCATCAAACCGCCGCGCCGCCATGGTGGGCCGACGCAGCGCTTCGCCATTGGTCTGGGTTGCGCGATCTCGGATGCGCAGCACTTCACCTATGCCGATGACATCGACCTGCGCGGGCGTTCCGGCGTGGCCAAGATCGGTGTGTCCTGCCGCCTGTGTGCGCGCGAAGACTGCGTGCAGCGCTCGGCCCCGCCGCTGGCACGGCGCATCGAGCTGTCGCAGGATACGCGCGAGACGCTGCCCTACGATATCGTGTGAGGCTTGAGGCGCGCGAAGATCAGCGAGAGCGCGACGCCGGCGAGGATGCCCACCGTCAGATCTTCGAGAATGGTCAGCAGGAAGGTCGCCAGCAGCACCGCCGCCGAGGCGCGGGTATCCGTGAGAAGCTCCATGAAGTGATGCTTCTCGGACATGTTCCACGCCACGACACCGAGCATCGCGCCAAGTGCCGCCAGCGGGATATAGCCCGCCAGTGGCGCGGCGAGCCCCATGAACAGCACCAGAAACAGGGTGTGGAACACACCGGAGAGCGGGGTGGCGGCGCCGGCCCGGATGTTGGTGGCGGTGCGCGCAATGGTGCCGGTGACGGGCATGGCCAGAAATAGCGCCGCGCCGATATTGGCGATGCCTTGCGACATCAGTTCAGCGGAGGGGTGATGCTCGTCCTGCCCCAGTTTGTCCGCCACCACCGCCGAGAGCAGCGATTCAATCGAGCCAAGCAGCGCAATCGCCCCGGCATCGGGCAGCACCGTCATCAGCTTGGGGAGAGATAGATCCGGCAGCTTCGGCGCGGGCAGGCTCGCGGCGATGGCCCCGAAACGGGTGCCGATGGTGGC
>JAIUNQ010000200.1 GCA_020161475.1 Pseudomonadota bacterium
GATCCGATCGGCGCGCAGGAATTCGACGACCTGATTGCCACATTGCAGAAAACTTTGGGCCTTACGGTCTTCATGGTAACCCACGACCTCGACTCGCTGGCGGGCATTTGCGACCGTATTGCCGCCCTCGGTGAGGGCAAGGTGCTGCACGAAGGCACGCTCGACGACATGAAACGACAGCAACATCCCTGGCTTCAGGCCTATTTCAACGGCACACGCGCACGGGCCAGCCATGTGCATGGTGCGCCGGGCGAGCAGGGGGTGTAAGGAGCGCGCATGGAAAACCGTGCCAATTACGCCCTTGTCGGGCTTTTCACGCTGGCTGTGCTCGGTGCTGCCTTCGGCTTTGTCTATTGGTTCAAGCGGGGGGGCGAGAGCACCAATCGCCAACCCTTCGATGTGGACTTCATGGGCTCGGTCTCCGGCCTCGTGAAGGGGGCCGCCGTGCGCTTCAACGGTTTGCGCGTGGGTGAGGTGACCAGCATCAACATTGTGCCGAACGATCCGGGCCGAGTGCGCGCGCGCATCGAGATCGATCCGGCAACGCCGGTGCGCTCGGATACGCTGGCGCAGCTGGAGTATCAGGGGCTGACCGGTGTGGCCTCCGTTGCCTTGACGGGCGGGGCGGCATCCGCACCGCCGCTGGTGGCCGACAAGGGGCGCGATGTTGCGCGCATTGAAGCCAAGCGTTCCGACTATCAGGATATTCTGGAGACCGTGCAGCGTCTCTCCGGCAAGATCGACACCGTCATCAGCCGTGTGGACGGCGCGGTGGCGGATTCGCAAGGCTCGCTCGTCAAATCGCTCAAGAACATTGAGGAGATCACCGGCGAGATCAAACAGGCGCGTGTGGGCGAAACGCTCACCGGGATACGCCAGTTTTCCGATGTTCTGGCGCGCAATTCCCAGAAGTTCGACAATATCGTTGCCGGGGTCGAGAAGGTCTTCGGCTCGGGCGGGGATGGCCAGCTCAAGGGCATGATGGCCGAGTTCGACGAGATGGCAAAATCCATTCGTATTCTCGCCGGCAACCTCGACAAGCGCACAGCGCAGCTAACCACGGGGCTGAACCGCTTTACCGGGCCGGGCCTGCGCGATCTTGAGGCGCTGACGGCGGAATCGCGCAAGGCCGTGTCGGATATTTCGCGCGCGGTGCGCTCGCTGGAAGAGAACCCGCAGCGCCTGCTTTTCGGTGGCAAGCCCGCCATTCCCGAGTATTCGCGGTGAGGATGATGATGGTGCGTAAGGTGCGGCGCGCGGCGCGTCTGTCCGGGGCTTTTTCGCTGGTGGCCCTGCTCGCGGCCTGCGCGGGTTCGGCGCCGACGACCTATGATCTTCATGCCCCGCGTGATGGGCTGAGCGCCTCGCGCTCCAAGCGCATCCTAGTGGTGGGCGAGCCGCAGGCGCTGGCGGCGCTTGATTCCAGCCGCATCCTGATCACAACGAGTGACGGCGCGCTCAACTATCTGCCCGGCGGGCAATGGTCGGATCGGCTGCCCAAGCTGTTGCAGGTCCGCATGATCGAGGCTTTCGAGAATGCCAACCGCATGGCTGGCGTGGGCCGCCCGGGGGATCGCCTTGTTCCTGTGGCCCAGCTCAACTCTGAGCTGCGCCGCTTCGGCATCGAGGAGGCAACCGGCGAGGCGGTGGTCGAGATCGCGGTGAAGATCGTCGATGACCGCAGCGGGCAGATCCGCGCCGGCGAAATCTTCACGCGCCGTGTCGCGGCCTCGGGCGGGACGACCGCCGCCGGAGCCAGCGTGGCGCTCGATCAGGCGGCCCAAGCCATTATGCGCGATATCGTCGCTTGGGTTTCAAGGCGCATGTAATCGCCTTGTTCTTCACCGCATCAAAAAAAGCCCGGCCATTGGCCGGGCTTTTTGTTTCTTCAGGGCAAAGCGCCTCAATCGAAGCGCCCCGCCGCATGGGCCAGCATGGTGTAAACCTTGCCGGTTTCCGAGGTGAGATAGGTGCGGGCCACCATGCCATCCCGATCTTCCGGGGCGACCTCGGCCAGAAGACGCTCGAATTGCTCGATGTAGGCATCGACCGTGCGCGAGAACTCCTGATCGCGGCGGTAGCGGCGGCGGATGTCGTCGTAGGCTTCCTGCCCCTGCAGCGTGTAGAGGCGGCGGGTGAAGACATTGCGCTCGCCGCGGCGATAGCGGTCCCAGAGTTCCACGGCGGCTTCATGGTCGATCATCCGGGCGATATCGACCGAGAGGCTGTCCAGACTCTCGATTCGCGCGGCCGAGGCCGCATCCTGCGGGCGGGCACGCGGGGCGGCCGGCTCATCAGCTGCGCGCTCCAGCAGGCCCGAGAGCCAGCTGCCACCCTGACGCGGCGCGCTCGGCGCGGCCGGACGGGTGCGCGTGTCGATGCGCGGGGTCATCGGCTCAGGCGCTGCCGGGCGGAAGGCCGCGCGGGGCGGCTCCGGTGCCGGCGGCGGGGGCGGCGGGGTCATGCCGCGCAAGCCCGCGCTGCTGGCCGGTTCGGCGATATCGAGAGCGGGGGCCGAGCGCGAGACGATGCTCGACAGTTCATTCAGGGCGCGCATCTGATCGGCCACGACGCGCTTGAGGTTGGCGGAGGCCTCGCGTGCCTCGCGCGGGATTTCGAGCCCGCCGGTGGCCAGCGCCTGACGGGCGCTTTCCAGATCGCGCTGGACCTCGATCGCCGCCTGACGGAACTGCGCGGCGGTGGCCGAGAAGCCTTCCAGCGTGCGCTGGAAGAGCGTGGACATCTCGGTGTTGGCCTGCTCGTAGGCGGCGCGCAGGCTGGCGGAGGTGCGCTCGCGCTCCTTGCCGCTTTCGATGCGCACACGCTCGTACTGGGTGCCGATAGCACTGGCGGCGGCTTCCGCCGTCTCGTTCACCAGCGAAGCTGCCTCGCGGGCCTTGGCCTGTGCGGCATCGAGCTGCTCGTCCACCAGCCCGGTGAAGGAGCGCAGCATGTTGTCGATGTCCTCGATGCGCGAGCCGAGCGTGCCGGTGATCCCCTCGAACGCCTGCTGGCGATCGGCGAGGAGGCGCGAGACGGTGTTCTGGGTGCTGGCCAGTTCCTGCGTGAGGCTCTTGAGGGCGCTGGTGCGTTCCTCGAGTTCTTTGGCCACGGTTTCGGAGTGGCCGAGCACATCGCCTGTAGCGTTGCGGATGGCTTCCACCTTGGCGGCGAGCACATCGGTCCCCTCACGCGAGGCGGACATGATGGCGGCGAGCGTCGCCTCCAACCCGCGCACACGTTCGGCCATCTTGCCTTCCACCTCGTTGAGGCTGGCCTGCGCGCCGACCACAACGCTCGAGAGCGTGGCATTGGTCTGGGCGAGACGGGCGAGCAGATCGGTCACTTCCGAGCGCAGCTTTTCACCGGTGGCGGCCATGCGCTCGAAGGAAGCGCCGGAGCCGGTGGAGATGGCGGCGTCGAGTTCCGCCAGCGAGCCGGTGATGCGGCGGGCGAGTTCATCCGCCTTGGTCATCAGTTCGGAGCCGACCTCATTGCCGAGCGAGGCCAGCGCGCGCTCGATTTCGCCGGTGCGCAGGGCCAGCGAGTCGGCAGAACGCTCGATGCGCGAGGCGAGGGCTTCGGCGCTTTCGACCGAGCGGCGGTCGAAGGCGTCCATCTGGCTGGCGATGCGGGCTGCGGCATTGTCCGCACGCGCGCCGATGCCATCCATGTGTTGGCCGATGCGGGCTGCGGCTTCTGCCGCCTTGGCATCAAGAACCTCGATATGCTGGCCCAGCGGATCGACAACGCGGGTGGAGAAGGCTTCCACCTTGCCCTCCAGCGTGCCGATGAGTTCCTTGCCGCTCTCGCCCAGCGTACGGGAGATTTCCAGCGTTCGCAGGGCGAGGCTGTCGGCCAGCGATTTGGCGCGGTTGTCGAGACCGGTTTCGATGCGCTCGATGAGGCTTTCCAGCGTGCTGGAAATGTCGGTGGAGCGCTGGCCCAGCAGCTCGGTGAGCTGGGTGGCCTGCGTGGTGACGGTGTTTTCCAGCTGATCGGCCTTGCCGACGAAGCTGTGCTCGAAGCTGTCGAAGCGCTCGGCAAGGCCGGCGGTGCGCTCGGTGACGGTTTCGGCGAGGCGGATGGCATTCTTGGCCAGTGCCTCGTTGACGCGGGCGCCCTGCGCGGCAATGGCGCTGACGACTTCGCGGCCCGAATGGGCGAGCTTCTCGGTGGCTTCGTTGGCCTGCGCGGTGAGCGAGGAGGCGAGGCCGCCGATCTCGTCCTTCAGGCCGCCGCTGGCCGCGAGCGTGCGTTCGGTGATGAGGCTCGCGAGGCTTTCGCCTGCAATTGCGAAGGCTTCGTTCGCCTGCTCGATGCGCGCGGCAATGAGGTCTGCCAGCGAGGTGCCATGCGAGACGAGGTGCTGCTCCAGCGTCGAGGAGTGCGTGCGCAGGGTATCGCCGATGTTGCCGACGATGCCTTCGAGGTTGGCGGCGAGGCGATCATGCCCTTCGGCAAAGAGCGTATTGAGGCGCTCGTGCCCGGTGGCCAGATGGCCTTCCACCAGCGCAGCCTTCTCGTGCAGGGTTTCGCCCAAGATCTCGGTGGCCTTGGCGAGCCCGCTTTCGAGATGCTCGGTACGGCTGAGGATCTGCTCGGTGAATTCCGCCCCCCGCGCCGTGACATCCTCGATGATGCCCTGCGCGCGGGTGTGCAGCGTGCCGGCCAGCGTTTCGCCGCTGGTGATGAGGCGCTCGGAGAGTTCCTCGCCGCG
>JAIUNQ010000201.1 GCA_020161475.1 Pseudomonadota bacterium
AGGGCTGCTTCGTCGAGGGTGAGTTCAGCGAAGCCACCATCAATGGCCTGAAGAAGGCCAAGACCCTGAAGATCGACATGCAGAACCAGATCGGTCAGGAAGTGAACTTCGAAGTGCCGCTCGATGGCTTCTCCAAGGCCTACGACAGCGAAGGCATTGATCAGGAGACGCTGGCCAAGATGCAGCAGCAGGGTGCGCAGGGTGCGCCGACCCCGGGTGCCAGCGCTGCCCCCGCGCCCAATGCCGACGAGGTGAAGAAGCGCGCCGAGGAAATGCTGAAGCAGCGCCAGAACGCGCCGAAGCAGTAAGGCCAGGCGACAGGGCGCCGGATTGAACCGGCACCCCTTGGTGGCTTGCTCTTTCACGAAAGCATAAAAAAACCCGGCTTGAAGCCGGGTTTTTTGTTGGGCGGATGCTGCTTCAGTTGAGATGTTTGGAGGAGCGCATCGCAAGGTAGCCCTCTGCGCCCAGCTCGAACAGCTCGTTCACCTGCGGGTTGCGCAGCGGCTCGTTACTGTCATCCGGCAGCAGGTTCTGCTCGGAAACATAGGCGACATATTCGCTCTGATCGTTCTCGGCGAGCAGGTGGTAGAACGGCTGGTCCTTGCGCGGGCGCAGCGCCTCGGGGATGGACTCATACCACTCGTCGGTGTTCGAAAACTCCGGGTCCACGTCGAAGATGACGCCGCGAAACGGATAGACCCGGTGCTTGACCACCTGACCGATGGCGTATTTCGCCTCCACCAAGCGGTTGGCGGGCGCGGTGAACTCTTCGAGCCCCGAAAGGCGCGGCGGCGCGGCGGAGCCTGATTTTGTGTGACGCTCATTCATGACGCAACCCTCAATACCCTAAGAATAGGCCTTTGGCGGGGCAAAACAAGGGTGCGCCGCGCCAAGCCCTTCCGGCGGCTCAGCGCGCCCAGCGCCGGTGGCCCCACATCCATTGCCCCGGCGCACTGCGCACGAAGCCCTCGAAGCACCGCTGGATATTGGCTGTGGCGCCGAGAATATCGGCCTGCCGATCCGCCGTTCGGGGCACTTCGATTTCCACGACCTCGATGGCAAAGCGCGCCCCAGTGGTGCGTTTGACCACCCCGGCGAAGAGCGGCACTTCCCTCGTGCGCGCGAGCAGGGCGGGAAAGCCGGTGGAGGGCGCATCGCGGTGGAAGAAGGGGACGGGGAGCCCGCCCATATCGCGCAGATCCGCCATGATTGCGACCGTGCCGCGTGCGCCGACCAGCTTGAGCAGCGCGCGGGCGGCGTCATTCCCCTTGGCAAAGAGACCCAGCGGATAATGGGGCGCGCGCAGCGCGAGCGCCTGCGCCTCGGCCAGCGGGTTCTGGAGCTTCTGATACACGCCGGCCACGGGCAGCCCCAGCGCATTGAGCAGCGGGGCGGCCAGCTCCCAGTTGCCTTGATGGAGCGAGACGAAAACCGCGCCCGTCTCCTGCGCGCGGGTGATCGCAGCGCGGGTATCCGGCCCGATCTCGAAGCGGGAGAGGTCTGCCAGAAGTGGGGTGAGGTGGAAGCTCTCGGCGGTGGTGCGGCCCAGATTCTCCCACATCTCAAGCAGGATGGCATTGCGGGCTTCCGGGGTCAGGTCCGGCATGGCGGCTGCGAGCTGGGCATCAGCGCGCTTGTGGCGCTTGTTGAGCGGCGCCAACCGGCGCCAGAGCGCGCCGGAGAGCGCGCTGGCGCGGTCCGGCCCCAGCGCCTGAAGCAGCTTTTGCATGACGCCCAGCCCAAGCGCCTCCGCGCGCCATTTGAGGGCGCGGGACAGCGAGGTTTCGGGCGGAAGCAGGCTGTCGGACAAGGTGTGAATACCGGAATGCAGAACCAGAATGCGGGCGAAAGTGAAGGGCTTGCCCTTTGGCGTGCGCGCCGAAGGTGCTATGCGGGTTCCTCTTTCGTCGAACCCCGGCGCTCGCGTCAAGCGAGGCCTTAGGCTTTCCTGTCCGATGAGCCCAGTCGTTTCGCTCGCCATGCCCTTTTTCGGGCTCATCCTGCTCGGCTTTGCCGCCGGGCGCTGGGTCAAGCTGCCTGAGGCCGGGCTGGCGTGGATGAACTTTTTCATCGTCTATGTTTCGTTGCCGCCGCTGTTCTTCAAGCTGGTGGCGGCCACGCCCTTCGAGCAGCTCACCAACGGCCGCTTCATCGTGATGACGACGCTGTGCACGGTGATGATCTATTTCCTTTCGCTGGCGATGGGGCTTTACGCGAACCGGGGCAACCTGCGCGACTCCACCATCGGGGCGATTGTCGGGGCTTATGCGAATGTCGGCTACATGGGGCCGGGCCTGACGCTGGCGGCACTGGGGCCGGGGTCTTCCGTGCCGACCGCGCTGATCTTCGTGTTCGATTCGATGTTCTTCTTCTCGATCGTGCCGCTGCTGATGGCGTTCGGAGCGGGCGAGAAGGTACGGTTTCTGCCCATGGCATGGCTGGTCGCCAAGCGCATTTTCACACATCCGTTCAATGTCGCCACTTTCTGCGGGGTGGCGGCGGCCTGGTTCAAATGGACCCCGCCGGTGGCGGTGGACACCATTCTCAATCTGCTCAAGGGGGCTTCCGCGCCGGTCGCACTCTTCACGCTGGGAGTGACGGTGGCGCTGCGCCCGCTGACACGCGTGCCCGGCGAGCTGCCGTTTCTGCTGCTGATCAAGCTGGTGGTGCATCCGGCACTGGTGTTTCTGGTGTTGACCAACATCGGTGGCATCGAGCCGATCTGGGTGACGACCGCCGTGCTGATGGCCGCGTTGCCGCCGGCGCTCAACGCCTATGTCATGGCCCGGCAATATGAAACCTATGTCCAGCGGGCCTCTGCGGGTGTGCTCGTCGGCACGCTGGTTTCCATTGTCACCGTGACAGCGCTGCTGTGGCTGATTGCCGAGAAGAAGCTGCCGGGGCTTTGAAGGTTAGGCCGCGCCCTTGGTTCCAAATATCGGGTTCCAGCCGCCCACCTTCATGGCGAGGCGGCGCAGCGGGCCGATGTCCTTCATCGCGGTGAGGCCGACGGCGCGGGCGATGTCGAAGGGCAGCAGATCCGCAATCAGCGCGGAGTTGAGCATATCCACCCCCGCCGAGCGCATCTCCACATCCATCTTGCGGTCCTTGGCGTAGGCGGGCAGGGCACTCTCCAGCGGTTTGCCCGCGCCCTTGGCTTCGCCAAGGCGCTTCACCAAGGCTTCCACATCTTTCAGGCCAAGGTTCAGCCCCTGTGCGCCGATGGGCGGGAAAGCATGGGCGGCTTCGCCCACAAGCGCAACGCGGCCCTCAACCAATTTGTCCGCCACCAGCTTCTGGAGCGGTACGCAGCCAATGTTGCCGATGATCTCCACCGTGCCGAGCGCCGCCGCGGAGCGGCGCGTGATTTCCTGCGCCAGCGCCTCACGTGATTGGGCGAGCTTTTCCTCGGTGCGCTCCGGCTTCATGATCCAGACCAGCGCGCTCTCGTAATCGCCCACCGGGACGAAGGTGAACGGCCCTTCGCGCGTGTGGAATTCGAGGCTGATGTCCTCGTGGTCCTTGGTGTGTTTCAAGCGGCAGGTGATGGCGCTTTGCGGATAGGGCTTTACCCGATGCGTGATGCCCGCTGCCTCGCGCACGCGGCTTTTCTGGCCATCGGCCCCGATCAGGATGCGGGTGCGCCGCTCTGTGCCGTCCGAGAGGGTGACGAGGAGGTGATCCCCGGTTTCGCGGAAGCCCTCGATAAAGGCGCTCGAGACGGTCAGGTTTTGTGTGTCCTCAGCGGCTTCCCGGAAAAGCTTCAGGATCGTGGCATTGGGAATGTTGTAGCCAAACAGCGGCTGGCCGATTTCCGCCGCCTTGAAGGTGGTGGTGGGCGAGCGCACCAGCGCGCCGGTGATGTCGATGAGGCGAATGGCCGCCAGCGGCCAGCCCGCCTTTTTCAGCGGCGCAGCCAGACCCAAAGTGTCGAGAAAATCGAGCGTTGTGGCGAAAAGCGCAGCGGAGCGGGAATCATCCCGGATCTCCTGCGGCACGCCGATCACCTCGGTTTGCAGCCCGCGCTGGGCCAGACCAATGGCGGTGGCCAGCCCTGCGGCACCGCCGCCCACGACAAGGGTGTCGAGCACTTTCACTTCCATGGCGAGCCTCCGCTGGGGTTGGCGCAACGAAAAGCAAAATAGCGAATTTCGCAAGGGAGATACATCAAAGCCGCGTCTTGAAAATCAAGGCCGGGGGTGCAGTTGTAGCGCTATCAAAATTCTGACGGAGGAAGCGATGACAAAGGCGATCCAGATTGCGGCCCACGGTGGCCCGGAGGTGATGAAACTCGTCGATATCGAGTTGGCACCGCCGGCTGCGGGCGAGGTGCGCATTCGCCAGAAGGCCATTGGCCTCAATTTCATCGATACTTATTTCCGCACCGGGCTTTATCCGCCCCCGCAGCTGCCCTTCATTCCGGGCAACGAGGGGGCCGGTGTGGTGGAGGCGCTGGGCGAGGGCGTCACCAGTCTCAAGGTGGGCGACCGCGTGGCGTATACCGTTGGGCTCGGCGGCTATGCGGAGGCGCGCAATATTGCCGCGACGCAGCTGGTGAAGATTCCCGACGGCGTTTCCTTCGAAGTTGCGGCCACACTGATGCTCAAGGGGCTGACCGCGCAGTATCTGCTGTTCCGCACCTACAAGGTGAAGGCCGGGGACACGATTCTCGTGCATGCGGCGGCGGGGGCA
>JAIUNQ010000202.1 GCA_020161475.1 Pseudomonadota bacterium
GCCGGCAAGCCGCGCCCGCCCGAGGCGGATGGCGGCATGGAGCCCCAGCCGCAGAACTGACGGCGAAAAGCGAACATCAAACGGGCCCTATGGCCCGTTTTTTGTGTTTAAGCCCGTTTTCCTTGTTTTGCATTGCGCCTTGCACGGCCCCAAATCTTGCGGCAGGAGTGACAGGCTTTTTTCCCTTGGAGACCCCATGGCTCGCAAATATTTCGGCACCGATGGCATTCGCGGTCGCGCCAATGGCAAGATCACCCCGGAACTCGCCCTGCGTGTGGGACAAGCGGCGGGACGCGTTTTCCAGCGCGGCGACCATCGCCACCGCGTCGTTATCGGCAAGGATACCCGCCTCTCCGGCTACATGATCGAAACCGCCCTGACCTCGGGCTTTCTCTCGGTCGGCATGGATGTGATGCTGCTCGGCCCGCTGCCGACCCCGGCCGTCGCCATGCTCACCCGCTCGATGCGCGCGGATCTGGGCGTGATGATCTCCGCCTCGCACAATCCATATGAAGACAACGGCATCAAGCTCTTCGGGCCGGATGGCTACAAGCTCTCCGACGAGATCGAGAACGCCATCGAAGCGATGATTGACCCGGCCACCAGCGTCAAGCTCTCGGGCGTGCGCGATATGGGCCGGGCGCGGCGCATTGATGATGCGCAGGCGCGTTACATTGAATACGCCAAGCGAACCCTACCGCGCGACATCGACCTCTCCGGCCTGCGCATCGTGCTCGATTGCGCCCATGGCGCCGGCTACCGCGTGGCCCCCGAAGCGCTCTGGGAGCTGGGCGCGGAAGTCATCACCATCGGTGACAAGCCCGACGGCTTCAACATCAACCGCGATGTCGGCTCCACTTCCCCGCATGCCCTTTCCGCCAAGGTGCGCGAGATGCGCGCCGATCTCGGCATTGCGCTCGACGGCGACGCCGACCGCGTGCTGATTGTGGACGAGCAGGGCCATGTCATCGACGGCGACCAGATCATGGCGGTCATCGCCGAGAGCTGGCATCAGGATGGCCGCCTCGCCAAGCCGGGCATCGTCGCCACCATCATGTCCAACCTCGGGCTGGAGCGCCGCTTGCAGTCGCAGGGCATCTCTCTCGCCCGCACCGCAGTGGGGGATCGCTACGTGCTCGAACACATGCGCGAGCATGGCTTCAACCTCGGTGGCGAGCAGTCTGGCCATATGATCCTCTCGGATTATTCCACGACCGGCGACGGCCTGATCGCGGCCCTGCAGGTGCTCAGCGTCGTCCAGCGCGAACAGCGCCCCGCGAGCGAGGTGTGCCGCCGCTTCGAGCCCCTGCCCCAGATCCTCAAGAATGTGCAGACCAAGGGGGGGCAGCCGCTTCAGAACGCGGGCGTTGCCTCCGCCATCGAGAAGGTGCGCGAGAACCTCGGCGATGCCGGGCGGCTCGTCATTCGCCCCTCGGGCACCGAGCCGGTGATCCGCGTCATGGCGGAAGGCGACGACGCCGACCTCGTCGAGAAAGTTGTCGATGATGTCTGCGACATCCTGACCAAAGCCGCCTGACCCACCAAGCATTCGGGCATGTATTGAGAGCCGGGCAACGAGACATTGCCCGGCTTTACTTTTCATTAAGGTCTGCTTCATCACGAGTTAGGGATAATTTTTAAGGTTAAGTCCATCTTAACCGAGCTGGGTCATTCTCCCCTCTGTTCGAATCCTGCGGCCCTGAATGCCGCTCCGATTGCATGAAGGGATAGACCATGCTGAACCACAAGACGCTTCACGCAGGGAGTCTGGCGATTATCGCGCTGGCCGCTTCCGCAAGCGCCGCCTCTGCCGCCGATATGCTGCGCGGCGCCCCCCCGCCGCCGCCGGTTCCGGTGGCCGCTGCCATCTCCAATGACTCGGGCTTCTACCTGCGCGGCGATGTTGGCTACGGCTACAACACCTACAACAAGCTCCAGAGCTGGCCGGCTGCGGCCGGCACCACCACCATCACCAATGATTCGCTGCGTGGCGCGATCATTGTCGGTGCCGGTGTGGGCTATCAGGCCAACTCCTGGCTGCGCGGCGACGTGACAGTGGAATATCGCAGCGCGGCCCATGCCCGCTTCCGTGAAACCAACGTCAACGGCGGCCAGACCTACGTCAACGACTCGAGCAACAACAACACCGCTGTTGTCGGCCTCGTGAACGGCTACGTTGATCTCGGCACCTGGAACCGCTTCACGCCCTTCGTCGGTGCGGGTGTCGGCTTCCGTGCGGTCACCATGCGTGACATCTTCGATTATGCGCCGCT
Organism: Pseudomonadota bacterium; assembly: GCA_020161475.1. GTDB lineage: Bacteria > Pseudomonadota > Alphaproteobacteria > Rhizobiales > Beijerinckiaceae > Rhabdaerophilum. The sequence continues at coordinate 2,274 of JAIUNQ010000202.1, forward strand.
CAACGCCGGTGCCACCGCCGGTGCGGGTAGCTATGGCTCGGCGCCGTCCAAAACCAGCACCGGGCTGGCCTGGGCGCTCCATGCCGGTGTCGGCTATGAGGTCTCCTCGAACCTCAAGCTGGAACTCGGCTATCGCTACCTCAACATGGGGACGCCGCGCTCGGCCAATCTCAACTGCACCAACGGCTTCACCGGTGCGGTTACCCCCTGCACCTGGGGCCATCGCATCAAGGATTACGCCTCGCATGATATCCGCTTCGGCGTGCGCTATCTCTTCGCGGATGCCACGCCGGCTCCGGCCTACATGCCGGGCCCGCTGGTTCGCAAGTACTGACAAGCAGGACGTCGAACATCAGAAGACTGGCGCGGCGAAAGCCGCGCCTTTTTCTGTTTGGCCTGCACCAAATTCTTAATTTTCTTGGTTAATCGGATTTTAACGGCGCGGCGTTACATCGGCAGGATGGATTTCTTGCTTTCAGGCCGCCCCATGAAGCCGATACCGATTCGCAATTTCCTTCGTTATCTTGGTGCCGCTGGCGGGCTTTCGATGGCCTGCCTTTCCGCGCAGGCCGCAGATATGCGCGGTACGCTGTTGCCGCCTCTCTCGCAAGGCGCGCCGAGCAGCATGAGCATGGCCGTCGAGGACAGCGGGCTCTACCTTCGCGGCGATCTCGGCTACAGCTTCAATCGCGCCAGCGACATCTATTACTCCCCGGCCAATACCGCGGGGGAAAGCACGCTCTCGCGCAGCCTGAAGAATTCCGGGCTTGTTGCAGTGGGCATCGGCTACCAGATCAACCCGATGCTGCGCGGCGATATCACGCTGGAACAGCGCGGGCGCAGCGAATTCCGCTATCTCGACCGCGTCGAGAACCCCGGCTCGCCAGCCAACTATTACCTCAACGATGTCCGCGGCAAGCTGGGTTTGCGTGTCGCCATGGTGAACGCCTATGCCAACCTCGGCACCTGGCAGCGCTTCACGCCCTTCCTCGGCCTCGGCGTGGGCGTTGCGGCCACCAGCGTGCGCGATGTCTTCAACAAGGGCGTTGGCCCCGGCAACAACCACCCCGATGCCAAGGGCATCGGCACCAATATCGACAGCACCAGCCTCGCCTATGCGGTCCATGCCGGTGTCTCCTATGCGGTGGCCCGCAACTGGAGCGTGGAGCTGGGCTATCGCTACCTCGGCCTCAACACCGTGCGCGGCGGCACCATGAACTGCTACAACGCCGGCACCGCCACCTATGTGGCCTGCGGCTATCGCACCATGGTCAAGAATTTCGGCGCGCATGACCTCAAATTCGGCCTGCGCTACCTCTTTGCAGATCCTGCCCCCGCCCCGATGTACCCGCAGCCGGGCTACATGATGCAGGCCCCCTTGAGCGTGAAGGGCTGAGCCCTTCAGCGCTTGGCACGCTCGGCGAGGAAAATACCGCCGAGCACCAGCCCCAGCGCGACGAGATCAATCAGCCCGATCCGCTCACCTAGGATCAGCGCCGAAAGCCCGGCCCCCAGCACCGGCGCAAGATTGACGAAGAGGCTCGCCCGCGCCGGGCCGATCAGCTCATTGGCCCGGACATAGAAAATCTGCGAGAGCAGCGACGGGCCAATGGCAATGTAAAGCACCACCAGCCAGCCCTTCATATCGGGCCATTGCGCCGCCCCGGTAGCCATCTCATATCCCACCAGCGGGATCGAGGTGAGAAAGGCAGCAAAGGCCACCGCGAACATATAGCCCAAGGCCGACACTTGTGGACGCGCGCGCAGCATGACGGTGTAACTGCCGTAAAGGCAGGTCGCGATCAGCATGAAAATGTCGCCGCGATTGAAGGTAAAGGCCGCCAAACGCGCCCATTCGCCGCGCGTCGCCGTCACCAGCACGCCGACAATGGTAATGAGCGCACCAATCACCTCCAGCCGCCGCAGGGGCGTGTGGAAGACTGCCAGCGCCACCAGCATCACCACAATCGGCATCGCGCCCTGAAGGATCGCGATATTAACCGCCTGCGTGTGGTAGGCCGCAGCATAAAACAGCGCATTGAACCCCGTGAAGCCCAGCGCCCCCATCCCCAGCAGAAGCGGCCACTTGGGCTTGAGGGCCGGCCAGTCGGCCACGATATCACGCCGGGCGAAGCCGATCATCAGCGCGAAAACGATAAGCCAGCGCAGGAACACCACCACCATGGGCGAGGCATGCCCGACCAGGAGCTTGCTCGCCACGACATTGCCGCCCCAGAACAGGGCGGTGAGCGAGAGCAGAAGATAGGGGCGGGAGAAAAACCCGGACAGCAAGCCCGGGCGGCCTTCGGCAGTCATGGCGAATCCGCTTGGAACGTGGAGGCGAAAGCCTAAGCGAGCGCTACCAGCGCGCCAAACAAAAAAGGCGGGCCCTGCGGCCCGCCCTGATCATTTGCCCGTGAG
>JAIUNQ010000203.1 GCA_020161475.1 Pseudomonadota bacterium
AGCGAAATCACGTCCTTGCCTTTGGCTTTGAGATCCCGCGCCATCTGGGTCACCGCGATGGTCGCGGAGGGCTTGATGCGGGAAAGCGCGTCGGCAAGGAAAGCCATGATGCTGTCACTCCTGAGGAATTTAGCCGAAGGAAAGAAGGAATGTTCAATTCCGCCCCGTCAAGGCAACGGCGGCGCTCTGCTTTAGGTCCGCTTCGCGCCCGCATCAAGGCAAAAAGGCTCTGCGGGGCATCTTTTGGCTTCCCTGCAGCCTGAAACAGCCCGCAGACGGCATGGCCGACCACTGCGGGACAGCCGGGGCGACCACCGGAAAACGCAACCATTTGGCAACGCGCCTCGCCGGCAGGTGAGCAACCATAGATTGAAGGTTGATATAGATCATTTTTCCAAGCTGACCTTGCGCAGAAGCGTTGAATTTTAAGGGCTTTATTTACCCTCGTGGGACACAACTACAGATATTGCCCCGCTAACACGCTGTATTCACGATGCAAAATCTCACAATCCGGCAGGTCCTCGCACTCCTGTTCGTCGTTCCCGTGCTTTGCGTCGCGGTCAGCTTATGGCAACTGGCACCCACGGCGCTCAACAAGATGCACGAGGCCAAAAGCCTCGACCAATCGATCGCGCTCGCGCAGGTTGCCGGCACGCTGGTCCATTCACTGCAGATCGAGCGCGGTGCATCTGCGGGGTATCTGGCGGCTGAAACCGAGAACCCGGCCGCCAAGGACCGTATGCTCAAGGCCCGCGTTGCGACTGACGCTGCGCGCAAGACCTTCGATGAACGCGTGGAAGGCGCCCGCGCCGCCGGCATGCTGCCCCAGCGCATGGCCAACTATCTCAAGGGATTGGCAACGCGCAGCGAAGAGCATCGCGCCGTCCGCGCACGTGCCGATCAGCGCGAGATCCGCGCCGGGCAATCCACCGCCTTCTATTCCAGCTTCATCGGCGAGATTATCGACAACGCCACCCATGCCGACACCAGCGCCTCGGACACCAGCGTTGCCAGCATGCGCGAGGCGCATCGCGCGCTGATTCAGGCCAAGGAAAGCGCCGGCATCCAGCGCGCTGCCGGCAACACGCTGCTTTCCAGCGACCGCTTCGATCCACTGGTGGTGGAGCGCTTTCTGGCGGTGATCGCCACCCAGCGGGCCGCCCTGCACACCTTCAATGTCGTGATGGGCAACGCCGGCAAGGATCTGTTCGACAAATTCATCCCCCCCGCCATGCGCAGTGCGGTGACGGAAGCCGAAACCGGCATTCTGGCTGCGGCACGCGGCGGCGGCGGCGCCCCCATCCCGGCGGATAGCTGGTGGCAGGTGAGCACCGATCGCATCAACGGCCTCTTCGCGCTGGAGAAGCATCTGGGCGAACGCCTCCACGAAGCCGCCCTGCGGGAAGGCGATCAGGCCCGCAACCAGCTGATCAGCACGCTGGCGCTTCAGGGCATTGCGGTTCTCATCGGCATTGGCCTCACCGCGTGGATCGGCAGCCGGCTGTCAACACCCATCCGCCGTGCGGCGCAGGCGCTCCAGCGCGCGGCCATGGGCGATCTGACCGTGCAGGCCCCGCCCGCCATGTCCGGCAAGAGTGAGATCGCCATGATCTCGAATGCCGTCGGCACCTTCATCGAGGCCAACCTCGAACGCTCCAAACTGATCAGCGAACGCGAGGCGGCAGAAGCGAAAATGGGCGAAACCCGCACCCGCGTGCTGAGCCAGATGGAGCAGGAATTCAACGCCGCCTCCAGCCAGGCCACCGGCATGCTGCTGGAAGCCGCCCATACGCTCAACGCCAAGTCTGCCGCCATGATGTCCACCGTCGGCGCGGTGCGCAACGCACAGGATGAGGCCTATTCGGCCGCTGAACAGTCCCGCGCCACGGTGTCGGAAGTCACGCGCTTGTCGCAGGAGCTGGCCCAGTCGATCTCCGAGATCGCGCAGCAGTCCTCCCGCACCGCCACCCTCGCCTCCGAGGTTCAGACCCGCGCCATCGCCTCGCGTGAAGCGGCCAGCCAGTTCGAAGAGGTGGCGCAGGCCATCGGCTCGATCATCGACCTCATCAATTCGATTGCCGGACAGACCAACCTTCTCGCGCTCAACGCCACCATCGAAGCGGCCCGCGCCGGGGAAGCCGGCAAAGGCTTTGCCGTGGTGGCGGGCGAGGTGAAGGATCTCGCGGCCCGCACCATGGAGGCGACCCGCACCATTGAGAGCAAGGTGGGTGAACTCAAGGAGATCGCGCGCTCGGCTGCCGGGCAATCCAGCGCGCTTTCCGATGATGTCGGCAATATCCAGGGCCTCAACTCGGCCATCGCCGCTGCCGTACATGAGCAGCACATGACCTCGGAAGGCTTCATCGACTCCATCCAGAGCCTCGCCGGGACGGTGAACGCCATGGTTCAGCAGGTGGATGCCATCGCCCGCCTCGGCTCGGAAGCGCAGACCTCTGCCGCCTCGGTGCAGGATGTCGCCAACGAGATGGAGCACACCACCGCGACGCTGGCGGAAACGCTGCCGCGCCTCATCTCCGATGCGAGCCGCCGTATCGCGTAATCGCCCCCCAGATCACTTGGCCTTGGCAATCGCCTCGGCGAGATCCTTGTATTCGTGGCATTCACCACAGAGCTGCTTCAGGCGCGCGAGGTTCTCGCGCGCCTTTTCCATGTTACCGGTCTCGATGAACCACTCGCCCTGATATTCGAGGGTGGGCAGATGGTTGGGGTCGATCTGCAAGGCGCGGTCGTAATGCTTCTTGGAGGTCTCGTAGTCCTTGAGCTTGCGATAAGTGACACCGAGCAGGTTATAGACATCGGCTGAGGTCTTGACCCGCGCTTCCACCTTGAGCAGCGGCGGCAAGGCATCCTTCCAGCGCCCTTCTTTGACCGCCGTGTTGCCAGCCGCAAAATCCGGATCGTTCTGCATGGGGGAGAGTTCAAAGCCCGCTGCCCAAACGGAGCCCGCCATCATCACCCCGGCCAGCAGAACCCCTGCCCGCTTGATCCGCATCATCGTTTCCTCCTGACAGGTTCTGACAGCATCTTGATCGTGCCGCTTGCCATCTCTTCCTGCTGATACCATCTTCCGGCCATGGCCCGCACCCCGAAATCCTCCGACACCTCCAGCCGCCCGCGCGCTGCCAAACCGCCGCTGAAGCCGCTGGATGAGCATCTCGCTCAGTTGCTCAACCCGGCGCTGTCAAAAGAAAAGAAAGGGTTCGGGGAGGCACCCCAAGCTTCTTATCAAGCCGGGTCCGTCACCATCACTGATCCGCATCTCGCCAAGACGCTGGGATTGCCGCAGGCGGCGGGCGAGCCGGTCTCGCGCAAGCGCGCGGTGGAAACCGAGCCGACCCACTACGCCGAAATCGCGGGGGCCAAGCCGCGCCGTGTGGCCCAAGGCAATGTTGTCGCACTGCCCGATGATTACCGCATGGGCGGCGGGCTCGATGGCCTCTCCGAAGAGGATGCCGTCTCGACCCAAGGCGTCAAGGCGACGCATGAGGCGCTCCAAGCCCTGCTCGCGAGCGGCAACCCGCTGTTCAAGGACAAGAAGATCTGGGCGCCTCACCGCCCGGAGCGCCCGGTCAAATCCGAAGGCGGCATCAAGTTCGTGATGAAGGCGCCGTTCGAGCCGCGGGGGGACCAGCCCACCGCCATCGCCACGCTCAAGCAGGGCGTGCTGGACAACGAACGCGATCAAGTGCTGCTCGGTGTCACCGGCTCCGGCAAGACCTTCACCATGGCCAAGGTGATCGAGGAAACGCAGCGCCCCGCGCTGATCCTCGCGCCGAACAAGACGCTGGCGGCGCAGCTCTATTCCGAGTTCAAGGCCTTCTTTCCGGACAACGCGGTCGAGTATTTCGTCTCCTACTACGACTACTACCAGCCCGAGGCCTACGTTCCGCGCACGGACACTTACATCGCCAAGGAATCCACCATCAACGAGGAGATCGACCGCATGCGCCACGCGGCGACGCGTGCGCTGCTGGAGCGCGACGATGTCATCATCGTTGCCTCGGTCTCCTGCATCTACGGTATCGGTTCGGTCGAAACCTACACCGCAATGAGCTTCGCCATCGAACTGGGCGAGCGCGTCGAGCAGCGCCAGCTCATCGCCGATCTGGTCGCCCTGCAATATCGCCGCACCGACATGGATTTCGCGCGCGGCACCTTCCGCGTGCGCGGTGATGTCATTGAACTCTTCCCGGCCCACTTGGAAGATCGTGCGTGGCGCATCGGCCTTTTCGGCGACGAGGTGGAACAGATCTCGGAGTTCGATCCCCTCACCGGCCACAAGACCGCGGACCTCAAGTTCGTGAAGGTCTATGCCAACTCCCACTATGTCACGCCGCGCCCGACGCTGGATCAGGCCGCCAAGGGCATCAAGGAAGAGCTGAAGGCGCGTCTGGCGGAGCTGAACGCCCAGAACCGCTACATCGAGGCGCAGCGGCTGGAGCAGCGCACCCAGTTTGACCTTGAGATGCTTCAGGCCACCGGCGTGTGTCAGGGCATCGAGAACTACTCGCGCTACCTCACCGGGCGCGGCCCCGGCGAGCCGCCACCGACTCTGTTCGAATACCTGCCCGACAACGCGCTGGTTTTCACCGACGAGAGCCATGTCACGGTTCCGCAGATCGGCGCCATGTACAAGGGCGACTTCCGCCGCAAGGC
>JAIUNQ010000204.1 GCA_020161475.1 Pseudomonadota bacterium
TCGAAAACGCCTGAGTTCAGCTACGGCGTCTATGATGTCGCCGAGCCGCGCAAGGGCATCATCACGGTGGAGAGCGGCAATGCGCAGGGCCGCTACAAGTGGGATCAGCTGCTGACGCTGGCCTGGCGCGGCGGGCGGCTTGTGGTGCTCGGGATCACCTATTCCAGCTACGATTCGATTGCAGAGGACGAGGACAAGGGGGCAAGCGCCTGCGATCTCAACCTTGCGACCGGCAAGGGGACAGGCAAACGCAAGCGGGCAGTGAGCTTCGTGCTCAAGCCTGTGCCTGTAAGCGCTTGGACGGATGAAAAGCGCCCGAAAGTGTGCCAGTAGCGCAACCGGGGGCGAATCTCTCCCAAAACGCGTCATGCCCGGCTTTTTGGCCGGGCATTCGCACGCAACAACGGGGGATGATCGTCGGTGCGAGTGTCGGCGGGACGACCGACACGACAAGTCTATTCATCCACCGAGGCTCGAAATTCCAGCAAATCGCCGGGTTGGCAATCGAGCACTTCGCATAATTTCTCCAATGTCTCGAAGCGTATGCCGCGCACCTTGCCGCTTTTGAGCAGCGAGACATTCTGCTCGGTGATCCCGATGCGCTCGGCAAGTTCCCGCGAGCGCATCTTCCTTTTCGCCAGCATCACATCGAGGTTGACGATGATGGGCATCAGACGATGCCCTTGTTCTCTTCAGCGATTTCCGCCGCCTTTTTGAAGATGTGGGCCAGCGCCACCAGCGCGGTCAGGAACATGAGAAACGCCAGATCGTTCTGGTTGACGGCAATGCCGATGTGACGCTGCCCTTGCGGCATATGCGCGCTGACCACCATGGACATGAGTGGGCGGAAGGCAATGTCGCACAGCTCCGCGATGATGCCATACATGCCCGCGCGGCGCAGCCAGAGCGCCGCATCCGCAGTGAAGATGCGCCCCTTGAGAAACCCCGAAGCCAGCTGCCACACCGACCAGCAGGCTGCGACGATGAAGACGCAGATGATGGCGTGCAGGGCAAAGCCCGCAAGGCGCTGCCCATCGGTGATGCCGGAGAGATCCGCCTTCAGCCAAGCACCATAGCGCCGCGCGACGTCCGGCTTGTCGAGCCAAAGATCAACCACCGTAAAGATCACCCAGGTCGGATAGGCGAGTGCCATCAGGCGTATCGCATGGCACAGCCAGCCGATCTGGCGACGCAGGGGATCAAAGCCGGGGGTGTCGAGAGCGAGATCAGGCGACATGGCGTACTCCGTGTGAACCGAGACATCGTTTGACACGACAAAAATTTAATGTCAAACAATAAAAAATCAATCTTACGCTTTGTGCCGCTCTGGAGTGTCCATGCCTTTTCGCGCTGTCTCTTCCCGCCTTCGTCCTCTTGCGCCGGCGATGGCCCTCGCCGGGCTTCTGGGCGCCTGCGCCTATGTGCCGCTGTCCTCGCTCTATCGGCTCAAGTCCTTCGATCTGGGTGCGTTCGATCCGGCAGCGCTGCGCATTGCCATCCGCATCAGCGATGCCGTCGAGCGTCGGCCCGGCGCTGTCGTGAAGATCGAGACTGTCTTCAGTGGCGAAGAGGCCAGCCGCCGCGTGCAGGAGATTGCCATGGAAAGCGTGACGGAGGCTGGTGAGCTGGCGCCGCTCGGCAGCTTCAACCAAAGCGGCGAGAAGCTCTACCTCTATCGCATCGCGCCTAAGGATGTTGCGCGGGTGCGGGCGTTGCAGGAAGAGGGCAAGGCGCGCTCGAAATCCGGCGCGAAAGCCAATGTCGAGATCAAGCCGGAGCCGAAGGGGTGCCTTGCCCGCCCGCTGCCGCCGGGGCCGCTGCATGCGGATCTGATTGTCCGGATCGAGCCGCAGGAGCCCTATTTTGTGGTGCTCAAGCGGCTGGAGCTGCGGAGCGAGCTGGCCAACCGGGGGGTGGATCTTGCGGAGCACCTGCCGCCATGCTGATCTGCAACTTGGCTCTTGAAATGATATAAACATATCTTTATATCATTCGGGCGGCAGGTGCCGTGTGATTTGCGGTGCCCTTGATGCCTTTGCCCGAGCGCCAATTTGCTTTCGAGACCCTGCTGGCCGCGCTGGAAGCGGCCAGCGAGTCCACGCGCCTGCGCATCCTTGCCCTGCTGGCCGAGGGCGAGCTGACCGTCACCGAACTGATGACGATCCTCAACCAGAGCCAGCCGCGCGTTTCGCGCCATCTCAAGCTGCTGGTGGAAGCCGGGCTGGTGTCGCGCCATCGCGAGGGCGCCTGGGCGTTTTTCCGCCTTGCCGAAGGGGCGCTGGCGCAGGCGCTGCGGACAGGTGTCGTCGGTTTGATCACGCCGGATGATCCGCTGGTGGCCGCCGACAAGCGCCGCCTTGAAAGCGTGCGCGCCGAGCGGGCCGCTCAGGCGCAGAGCTATTTCACCCAGCACGCCGAGGACTGGAGCCGCATCCGCGCGCTGCACATCCCCGAGGCGCGGGTCGAGGCGGCGGTGCTGGAGCTGATCGGCGAGAAACGCTTCGACAGTCTGCTGGATCTGGGCACAGGCACGGGTCGCATGCTGGAGGTGCTGGCGCCGCGTGCGGTGCGCGCCGTGGGTCTCGATGTTTCGCCGGCCATGCTCAATGTGGCGCGCGTCAACCTCGATGCCGCCAACCTGCGGCAGGTTCAGCTGCGCCAAGGCGATGCCTATGCCATTCCGCCGGATCTGGCGGGGTTCGATCTCGTGCTGCTGCATCAGGTGCTGCATTATCTGGATGATCCCGCCCGCGCGATCCGCGAGGCGGCGCGCGCGCTCAACCCCGGCGGGCGTTTGCTGATTGTCGATTTCGCACCGCATCAGGAAGAGAGCCTGCGGATCGAGCATGCACATCGCCGCCTCGGATTTTCCGAAGCGGAAGTGATGCAGCACCTTTCCGATACCGGATTGAAACCTCTTGCCGCCACAACCTTGCAGCCGAAAAAGGGAGAGGGGGCGAAGCTCGCCGTCTCGCTCTGGCTTGCCGGGGATACGCGGTTGCGCGGCGATTTTCCGCTGAACACACCGTCTTCTGTTTTTTCTGCCAACCATGAGGTCACCGCGACATGAGCGCGTTCAACGCCCGGTCCCGCCAGCCGCAGGCTCTGCCGCTCGGTATTTCCTTCGAGTTCTTTCCGCCCAAGAACGACAAGATGGCCGAAAACCTGTGGGAGAGCGTGCAGCGGCTCGCTCCGCTCAAGCCCCGCTTCGTCTCGGTGACCTATGGTGCCGGCGGCTCGACGCGCGAGCGCACCCACCAGACGGTGAAGCGCATTCTCGACGAGACCCACCTGAAGCCCGCTGCGCACCTCACTTGCGTTGCCGCGACCAAGGCGGAAACCGACGAGATCATCAAGGATTACTGGGACATGGGCGTGCGCCATATCGTGGCCTTGCGCGGCGATCCCACCACCGGCATCGGCACGAAATTCGAGGCGCACCCCGAGGGCTACCAGTCCTCGGTGGATCTTGTGGCGGGCATCAAGAAAATCGGTGATTTCGATGTCTGCGTTTCGGCCTACCCGGAAAAGCACCCGGAAAGCGCTTCGATCGAAGCGGAAATCGACCTGCTGAAAGCCAAGGTCGATGCCGGGGCGAACCGCGCCATCACGCAGTTCTTCTTCGATAACGCGCATTACTTCCGCTACCTCGAGCGCGTGCGCAAGGCGGGCATCAACATCGAGATCATCCCCGGCATCCTGCCCGTGCAGAACTTCACGGCGGCCGCGAACTTCGCCCAGCGCACGGGGGCTTCCGTGCCGGAGTGGCTCGCCAAGCGCTTCGAGGGGCTGGATGAGGATGTCGAGACGCGCCGCATGGTCGCGGCGGCTGTGGCCATCGAGCAGGTCTATGACCTTCTGGATGGTGGCGTCTCCGAGTTCCATTTCTACACCATGAACAAGGCGGATCTCGTCTTCGCCATCTGCCACATGCTCGGGCTTCGGACTTGATCCAAATGCGCCCCGGCGGTCTGCAAATGTCGCTGTTCGGTGCTCCGGTGCTCACGTACTTCAAGTACGCTCCGCTCCGGTGCTCGCACATCGTCATTTTCGCCGCGCCGGGACCCATTTTGACCTAAGCCCGACCTGCTCTGAACGAGACTGATCCCCGCTTTGCAGCAAGGTTGCGTCGGGGATGACAAAGGGAAAAAGCCAATGTCCTTCACCGCCAACGGTGCTGAAATCCGCGCTGCCCTGCTCAAGGCCGCTTCCGAACGCATCCTCGTGCTGGATGGTGCGATGGGCACGGAGTTGCAGAACCGCAAGTTCGAGGAAGAGCACTTCCGCGCAGCGCGGTTCAAGGATTGGTCGCACCCGGTGAAGGGCAACAACGACCTGCTGATCCTGACGCAGCCCGATGCCATTCGCGAGGTTCACCTCGATTACTTCATGGCCGGGGCGGATATCGTCGAGACCAACACCTTCTCCTCCACCACCATCGCGCAGGCCGATTACGCGATGGAGAGCCTCGCCTACGAGATGAACGTGGAGGGCGCGCGCTTGGCGCGCGAGGCCGCGCAAATCGCGCAGGCGCGCGATGGTCGCCGCCGCTTTGTGGCGGGCGCTGTCGGCCCGACCAACCGCACCGCCTCGATCTCGCCGGATGTGAACAACCCCGGTTTCCGCGCGGT
>JAIUNQ010000205.1 GCA_020161475.1 Pseudomonadota bacterium
CCGACCTGGGTGGCCCTGCCCACTGCCGATGAGATCCGCGCGCTCGATCGCACCCGCATTCTTGCCAATGAAGCCCCCTTCGCCGAGCTGAACGAGCATGATCGCGAGCTGGGCGCGGCGTTGATGGCGGGGCGTCCGGCGGAGGATATTGCCGCGGCGCTGGCCGCGATCTTCCGCTCGCGCCTGCCGGAGCCGGAAGAGATCGACCCCATTCCCGTGCATGAGATGCGCCCGACCAAGAAGGGCAAGGCACCGCTGGTGGTGGATCAGCCGCAGGAATACCGCTGGTTCGAACTCAATGTGGGCCGTCACGACAAGGCCGAACCCAAGGGCATCCTGCGCATGCTGAGCCGTGCGGGCGGCGTGGAGCGGCGCTTCATCGGGGCTATCCGCATCCATGATGCGACCTGCCATGTGCAGATTGCCGCAGAAGTTGCCGAGCGGTTCGAGCGCCGCCACGCCAACCCTGCGCCGGACGATATTCGTGTGCGCGCCATCGAGGAGGCCGCCCCCAAGCCCAAGCGCAGCTTTGGCGACAAACCGGGCCGGGATAAGCCAAACCGTGACAAGGCCGGGCAAGGCAAGACGGGGGAAGATAAACCGCCGCGTGGGGACAAGAAGGATCGCGCGCCCCATGCCGGTGAAAGGCCGGCGGAGGGCAAGCGTTTTGCCGACAAGCCCTTCAGTGAAAAGCGCTGGGAAAAGAAGGAGCGCTTTGCCAAGGACCGGGGCGACAAATTCGCGCCGCGCGCAGAGGCTGGCGGCAAGGGCGAGCGTAGTGCCAAGCCTGCTCGCGAGCGCTTTAACGATAACCCGGACGGCAAGAAGCCCAAGAAGAAGGGCCCGCCGCGTCGCTCGTAAGGCCGCGCGGCTATTTCAGCTTGAGCGGTAGCCCACAGGCGACGAGATAAACCGCATCGGCCACTTGGGCGATGCGCTGGTTTGTGATCCCCGCCGCATCACGGAAGGCGCGCGCCAGCGCATTTTCGGGCACAATCCCAGCGCCGACCTCATTGGTCACCAGCACGACAGGGGATTTTTGTGCCTGAAGGGTGGTGGCAAGGCGTGCCACTTCCGCCTCCCAGTCGCGCTCGGCGAGCATCAGGTTGGTCAGCCAGAGGGTGAGGCAATCGACAAGGCGCGGGCCGCTCCCATCCGTTTGTTCCAGCGCTTCGCTTAAGCCGAGCGGGGCATCGAGCGTTTCCCACTCGCGCCCTCGCCTTGCGCGATGGGTGGCGATGCGGGCCGTCATCTCGCCGTCAAAGGCCTGCGCTGTGGCGATATAGAGCGCCTTCGGACCGCATTTGAGCGTTTCCAGCTCTGCAAAGCGGCTCTTGCCGGAGCGCGCGCCGCCCGTCACCAAGACAATCTTCTTACTCAACGGGGTCACCTCGCCCTTGCTCGCAGGCGCAAGACAAAGCACAAACGCGCGCCACAGCACAACGGCGAGAAAGAAACGCTTTGATGGTCCGCGCCTTCTCCCTTGCGAGCCCGCTCCGATGACCAGTGCGGCTGTCATGGCGCTGGCGCTGGGCATTGATGCGGCTCTCGGCTGGCCGAGTGCGCTTTACGCGCGTTTGCGCCATCCGGTGGTGTGGCTGGGGGCGTTGATCGATGCGCTGGAAGCACGGCTCAATCGTCCGGAGCGTAGCGTGGGTTTGCGCCGCGCGGGCGGTGTTGTGCTGGTGGTGATTGTGGTGGGGCTGGCGAGCTTGGTGGGTGTGCTGTTGACGCGGCTCGCCCCCGAGGGCTGGCCGGGGGTGATCCTGCTCGGGGTGCTGGGCTGGCCGCTGATTGCGGCGCGCTCGCTTCATGATCACGTCAAGGCTGTGGCAGATCCGCTGGTTGTGGGAGATCTTGCAGGTGCGCGCCATGCGGTGTCGATGATTGTGGGGCGTGACCCCAACCAGCTTGATGCTGCGGGGGTGGCCCGCGCCGCGATCGAAAGCCTTGCGGAGAACACCTCGGATGGCGTCACCGCACCGCTGTTCTGGGGGGCTGTGCTCGGGTTGCCGGGGCTTTTCGCCTATAAGGCGATCAATACACTCGATTCCATGGTAGGGCATCGCACACCTCGCTTCGAGGCTTTCGGTTGGGCCTCGGCCCGGCTGGACGATCTCGTCAATCTGATCCCGGCGCGGTTGACGGGGGTGCTGTTTGCGCTGGTGGCAGGGCGTTTGCGGTCAGGCTGCACCGCGATGCTGCGCGATGCGCCGAAGCATCGCTCGCCCAATGCGGGCTGGCCGGAAGCGGCGATGGCCGATGCCGTGGGTGTGCGCCTTTCCGGCCCGCGCGCTTATGAGGGCCGCGTGGCCGAGGAGCCCTATGTCAATGCGCAGGGGCGCGAGGCTGGCGCCGAGGATATCGTTGCGGCGCTGGCGCTTTATCGCCGCGCGATGGTGGCAGTCTGGTGGCTGTTGGTCGTGATCAGCGTGGCAGGAGGGGCGGCATGAGCGCAGCGCGGGACCATGGCGGCAATCTCGATGAGGCGCGCGTGCATTTTGGCGCGGGGGATTGGATCGACCTGTCCACGGGCATCAACCGTTTGCCCTACCCGGTTCCCGCGCTGGAAAGCTCCTGCTGGACCAATCTGCCGACGCGCGCCGCCCAGAGCTGTCTGATCGAAGCCGCCCGCATGGCTTACGGCACCACAGCGTCCATCGTGCCGGTGGCGGGGGCGCAGATGGCGATCCAGCTGCTGCCGCGCCTCATAAGGCCGGGCCTCGCCCGCGTTGTCTCACCCACCTACAACGAGCACGCGGCCAGCCTTGCGGCTGCGGGCTGGCGCGTTGAGGCGGTGGCGACGCCGGAGGCGTGCGCGGGTGCGGATCTCGCCGTGATCGTCAACCCCAATAATCCGGATGGGCGTCGCTGGACCCCTCCAGCGCTGATGGCGCTGCGCGAGAAGGTCGGGACGCTGATTGTCGATGAGAGCTTCGTCGAGCCAGATCCTTTGCTCTCGCTTGCGCCGCAGGCGGGGCAGCGCGGGCTTTTCATCCTGCGCTCCTTCGGCAAGTTCTACGGTCTGGCGGGGCTGCGCCTTGGTTTCGTGCTGGGGCATTCGGATGATCTTGCGCCGTTGCGTGCCTTGGCAGGGCCATGGCCGGTCTCCGGTGCCGCGATCGAAATTGGCTGCGCGGCACTGGAAGACACCACCTGGCAGAGCCACACCCGCGCACGGCTCGAAAGGGAAGCTGCCCGGCTTGATACGCTTGTTCCTTTCCCGCTCGTGGGGGGAACATCGCTTTTCCGGCTGTATGAGACGCCGGATGCGGCGCTGGCACAGGTGGCACTGGCCAAACATCACATCTGGAGTCGCATTTTCCCCTATCAGCCTCGGTGGCTGCGTCTTGGCCTGCCGGGCGCAGAAGCCGAATGGCAGCGCGTCGAAGCCGCCGCAAAGGACCTGACGTGATATTCGATGTGGCCACCGCCGCTACGCTGGAAAGCGTGCTGCGCTGGCGGCGCGATGTGCGCCATTTCCGCCCTGATCCGCTGCCGGAGGCGGAGATCGAGGCTTTGTGCCGTGCAATGGATTTTGCGCCCTCGGTCGGCAATGCGCGTCCCTGGCGGGTGCTGCGGGTGAAAACGGTGGCCAAGCGGGCGGCGCTCCGCGTGATTTTCGAAGCCGAGAATGCCGCTGCGCTTGCGACCTATACCGGTGATCAAGCTGCGGACTATGCCCGCCTGAAGCTCGCGGGGCTGGACGCTGCGCCTGAACAGCTCGCCGTTTTTACGGTGGTGGACCCTGAGGCGGGGCATCGTCTGGGGCGGCGCACCATGCCGGTCACGCTGGAGCATTCCACCGCCATGGCTGTTCATACGCTGTGGCTCGCGGCCCGTGCGCGCAACATCGGCCTCGGCATGGTTTCAATTCTGGATCCCGCCGCGGTCGAGGCCGCATTCGATGCTCCGGCAGGCTGGCGCTTCTCGGCCTATCTCTGCCTCGGCTATGCGGAGGAAAACAGCGATACGCCGCTGTTGCATCGTTTGGGATGGCAGGAAAATACGCCCACGCGCTGGGATGAGGTCTGATGCAAAGGCCGGTTAGGCCTTTGTAGGAGCAAAGCGACGCCGAGCTTATGCGAGGGATGTGTTCACGGCGAAGCTTCGGGAACACGAAAAATTACCGCGCGAGTGCGAGCAGCCCCGCGACATCAAGGTGCCGCTCGATATGCTCGGCGAGCGCGTCGAGCGTGGCGTCCAGCCCGGCCTGATAGCCTTTGCCTTGCGCCGCAACGCCAAGCTGGCTGAGAAACGCGGCGCGAAACGCATCTGCCGAAAAAACGCCGTGCAGATAGGTGCCGATGACGCGGCCGTCAGCGGAAACAGCGCCCTCGTCCTGCCCTTCGATGCGGGCAAAGGGTCGCATTCGCCCCGGCCCTTCGGAGCGACCGATGTGGATTTCATAGCCCGCCAGCGCATGGCCCGTGCCGACATGCTCGCCCGTGATGCGCGCGAGGCGTTTTTCCGGGGTCATGACGGTTTCGATATCGAGCAGGCCGAGGCCTTGGCTTGATCCCGGTGCGCCCTCGATGCCCTCAGGGTCATGGATCGCGCTGCCCAGCATCTGATAGCCGCCACACAGCCCCAGAATGCGCCCGCCGCGCCTGAG
>JAIUNQ010000206.1 GCA_020161475.1 Pseudomonadota bacterium
CCGCCGTTGCCGATGATGGTATCCGCGCCCGCCGAGCCGATGAAGGTGTTGTTGCCGCTGGTGCCGACGAGGCTGTCGGCGAAGGCAGAGCCTTCAACGTTCTGGAAGTTGGTCAGCACATCGCCTTCGGCATAGCCCCCGCGCCCGGTGCCCGCCGCCAGATCCACCGTGACGCCCGAGGCCGAGAGCGCATAGGAGATGGTGTTGGTGCCGGTGCCGCCGTCAATCACATCGTGACCCGGCCCGGCGTACACCGTGTCATCCCCGCCGCCGGCGTTGATGATGGTGCCCGGCGGGGTCGCGTTGAGCGCGTAGAAGGTGGTCTCGCCATCGGTGGAAGAGATTTCCACGTCATCCTCGGTGCGCACGTCGCGCGTCACGAAGGTCTGGCTGCCCGAATAGAGATGGATGCCCCCGGCGCTGTCGAGCGCACTGAAGAGGATGTTGAGGACGAAATTGCTCAGGAAGCCGTTCACATCCGGGCGGGTACCATCCGCCGGGAGCATATAGCGCAGCTCCACCTGAAGGTGGTTGGGGTCCAGCGCGTCCATGTCGATGATCCAGCGATCACCGTCCTGACGCGCGTTGTTGATGGCGAAGCCCGGCGGAAGATTGGTGATGGTGGCTGAATTGGCGACAATGCCCTGATCCGGCAGCTCCGCCACAATGTCGATCAGGCGCTCATAGGTGCCCGAGGGCATGCGGTCCGGGTTGCGGGCGTAGATGATGTCACCCTGCGCGGAGCCGTTGAGCGTCGTCGCCTGCTGCTGAACCGCAAAATCCGGGTTGGTGGTGGCATCGGCCACCGACGCACCGCCGCGGATGATCAGCCCCCCGCCCGCGCGCGGGCTCACCACATCCCCCGAAACACCGAGCAGGGTGATTTCCAGCTTGGCGGCCTTGATGTTGCCGTCACCGTCGCCGGTGTGATTGTTGTTGGCGTTGGGCGGCGCGCCCGAGCCGGAGGGGAGCGGATCATCACGCCGCACGCGCAGGCCCGCATCGGCGGCATCCTCCGGCGGCTTGTTGAAATCGGCCACGCCCGTGAACTTGGAATTGGGTGCAGGCGGGGTCGCCACCGGCGTCGGCTGGGAGGGCGGCGGCGTCTCGTCCTTCTCCTCTTCCTCGGAAGCGTCCTTTTTCTCCTGCGCGGTTGCCTGCTGCTCGGTTTCGCCCTGCTGGCCGACCAGACGCATCGAGGCATCGTCGGTCAGGCGCACGTCGGCGATCGAGGCCAGCAGATCCTGCGAGAGAAGGGTCTTGTCGAGGAAGATCGCCTCGGTCCCGGCGCTGCCCAGCATGTTGAGGGCGTAACCCGGCAGCACGATCTTGCCGCCGTCGGGGAAGAGCAGCAGCAGATCCACATCCAGGGCAGCAACACGCACATCCGAGGTGTTGAAGTTGAGCTTCAGCTTGGCACCGGGCGAGACCTCCTGAACGATATAGCCCCCGGGCGGGGGACGATCGATAACCGCGGCAGGCCCATCACCGGCACCCGCACCGGTTGTATTTTTGAGCGAGGCTTTGGTGGGAAGCGTTTCAGGATTTGCCATTTTCGACCCGATAATCGTCCGAGGGAGAGAAGAATCCGCTTTGTGACGTTAGGGTCCGAATTATTAACCATCCCCTTAAGGCGGGGCTGAATTGCACTTTTTACGTGTATTTTTTCGAGCGCCTACTTTTGGAGAATGAATATTGAATTCAACGCCTCAGGCAGTTCCGCCCGTGGAAAGCGCGTTTGTCCGCGCAACCCCAAGAACCACCCATGGTTGTTTCCGGCGTTAAGACTCGAAACGACTCGAAACGCCGTTTCCGCATACGGCACGCTGGCCCGCCAAAGCACAACCCTGCCCCCGGGTTGCTGGCGCAATGCAGCGCCGCCCGGCAGCGGGCGCCATTGACAAGGCCATTTGCCGGCGCATGATCGCACCTAAACTAACGTGCGGATAACAGCACAAACGGGAAGAAACGGCATGAACAAGGCACTGATCGGCGCTTCCGCGCTGGTATTGGCGACTCTTTTGGCAACCGGTGCGCAAGCGCAGGATGCCTGTCCCAACCGGGGCGAACTCGACACCCAGTACTGCGACGCCAACCGCGATCTCGTGGCCGATGCCCCGAGCGACCCCAAGAAGTGGCGTGACCCTTCCACGCTGGTGTGGGCCTACACGCCGGTGGAAGACCCGGCGGTTTACGCCAATATCTTCAAGCCCTTCACGGATCATCTTGAAAAATGCGTCGGCAAGCGCACGGTCTATTATCCGGTGCAGTCGAACGCGGCGGAAATCGAGGCCATGCGCTCGGGCCGCCTGCATTTTGCAGGCTTTTCCACCGGCCCCACCGGCTTTGCCGTGAACCTTGCGGGCGCGGTGCCCTTCGCGGCCAAGGGGCTGGGCACCGAGGTGCGCGGCTATAACCTGCTCGCGATTGTGAAGGCCTCAAGCCCTTACCAGAAGGTCTCCGACCTCAAGGGCAAGAAGGTGGCGCATACCTCGCCCTCCTCCAACTCCGGCAATCTGGCCCCGCGCGTGCTGTTTCCGGAGCTGGGCCTGAAAACCGATGATGACTACAAGCCCGTGATGTCGGGCGGGCACGACAAATCGGTCCTCGGCGTCGTCTCGGGCGATTATGACATGGCCGCTGTCGCCTCTGACGTGTTTGACCGCATGGTCACGCGCGGCACTATCAAGGGCGAGGATATCCGCATCATTTATCGCAGCCCGGTGTTCCCCACCTCGTCCTTCGCGCATGCGCATGACCTGAAGCCGGAACTCGCGAAAAAGCTCACGGAATGCTTCTATTCCTTCCGCTTCACCCCGGCGATGACCAAGGAATTCAACGGAGACGACCGTTTCCTGCCCATCACCTACCAGAAGGACTGGAAAGTGGTGCGCGAGGTGGCCGAGAAATCCGGCACACCCTACAACAAGGCGGCTTATGACGCGGAAAGCCGCCGCGAAGCGGAAGCCGCCGCCAAGAAGGCCGAAGCCGCCAAGAAGGCTGCCGAACAAGCCGCCCAGCCTGCGGCCCCCAAGCCATGACGGATGAGAGTGCGAGCGCCTCGCTGCTCTCGATCCGGCATCTGCGCAAGGAATACGCCCCCGGCCTGCCGGTGCTCAAGGACATCAACCTTGAGTTCCCCCGCAGCGGGGTGACGGCGATCATCGGCCCCTCCGGCACCGGCAAATCGACGCTGATCCGCTGCATCAACCGGCTGGTGACACCGACCTCGGGCGAGATCCTGTTCGAGGGGGTGGACCTCACCCAGCTCTCCGGCAAGGCGCTGCGGCTGATGCGGCGGCGCATCGGCATGGTTTTTCAGGAGTATAACCTCGTTGATCGCCTCAGCGTCATCGAGAACGTGCTCTCCGGGCGGCTGGGATACCTTCCGGCGTGGCGCTCGTTCCTGCGGCGCTTTCCAGAGGAAGATGTCACCCGCGCCTTCGATCTGATCGATGCTGTGGGCCTCAATCAGGATTTTGCGACACGCCGGGCCGATGCGCTCTCGGGCGGGCAGCGTCAGCGTGTCGGCATTGCCCGCGCGATCATGCAAAACCCCGGTGTGGTGCTGGCGGATGAGCCCACCTCCTCGCTCGATCCTAAAACCTCAGTCGAGATCATGGAACTGCTCGCCGAGATCAGCACCAGCCGCAAGGTGCCGATCATCATCAACATCCACAACGTGGAGCTGGCGAAACGCTATGCCGGGCGCATCATCGGCATGACGGGGGGCGCGGTGGTGTATGACGGCCCGCCCGCAGGGCTGGAGCACGTGCACCTCAAGCAGATCTACGGCGGCGAGGACTTCCTGTGAGTGCTGCGGCCAAGCCCCGTCCGCCCGCTTTTCCGGTCAACTGGACGAGCCGCCTCGCGTGGATCGGGCTGGCGCTTTACACGGTTTACGCCACCTCGATCCTCGAGTTGACTTGGGCGCGCTTTCTCACGGGGCTGGATAACGGGGCGAAGTTCCTCTCGCGCATGTTTCCGCCCAATCTCGCGGCGGACAAGCTGGAGTTGATTGCAGCTGGCACGTTCGAATCCATCCAGATCGCGGTGTTGGCGACCTTTTTCGGGGTGATCCTCTCGATGCCGCTGGGGCTGGCGGCGGCGCGCAACCTTTCGCCCGGCTGGCTCTCCTGGACGGCGCGGGGGCTGATCGCGGTGTTTCGCTCGTTTCACCCCGTGATCGTCGCCATTCTCTTTGTCAAAGCGGTGGGTTTTGGGGCACTTGCGGGCATTCTCGCACTCATCGTTTCCACCATGGGGTTCGTCTCCAAGCTCTTCGCGGAGGTGGTGGAGGAAATGAGCCCCAAGCCGGTGGAGGCCATCCGCGCCACCGGCGCGAGCTTCCTGAACCTGCTCGCCATGGCGGTGCTGCCGCAGGTGACGGCGCGCTTTGTGGGCCTGACGGTCTATCAGCTCGACTCGAACCTGCGAAACTCCACCATGGTCGGCATTGTCGGCGGCGGCGGCATCGGCGCGCCCCTGTTCACGGCTTACCAGCGCTTTGATTATGACGTGGTGCTCACCATCCTCCTGATCATTATCGGTCTGATCCTGATCGCGGAATTTGTCTCGGGCCGCATCCGGAGGATCTTCCTGTGAG
>JAIUNQ010000207.1 GCA_020161475.1 Pseudomonadota bacterium
ACAGCATGTCTGAGCCGGGCTTTTGGCAAAAATCCCGTTGCGCGGGGAAGCTGCCCATGCGCAGCGGGGCATAAGGAAAGCACATGAACCTCTGGTTCCGCGTGATCTGGCTGTTCCTCTCGGCTCTGTTCCGCGAGAAGATCACGCCCCCACATGAGGTTTCGCGGATCAGTTTCCGTGTCTGGCCGCACGATCTCGACACCAACCTCCATCTCAACAATGGCCGCTATCTCACCATGGCGGATCTCGGGCGCATGGACCTGCTGGTGCGCGGCGGGCTGCTGCGCAAGGTTCTCAAAGAGGGCCTGCTGCCGATGCTCTCGGGGACGGTGATTCGGTATAGGCGCGAAATCAGGCCTTTTCAGCGCTTCATCCTGCAAAGTCGCATCGTCTGCTGGCGCTCGACCGCTTTCGTGATGGAGCACCGCTACATCATCGAGAAGGACGGGCAGGAGGTCACAGCCGCCCTGGCATGGGTGCGCGGCGGCCTTTACGACAAGAAGAACCGGCGTTTTGTCGAGGCCGCGCATCTCATGGAAATGGCAGGCTATACCGGGCCATCGCCCGAGATAACGCCGGAGCTGGAGGCGTTTCTCTCGGTGGAGGAGTCGCTCAGGTCGCGCTGAAACAATCGCGCTGAACGGAAGGGCAGGTTTTGCACTTGCTCGCCGCGTCTGTCTCGGCCTCAATGGTCCCCATGGAGGCTTCATGACTCGTCAGATCGACTACATCTTCTCGCTCGTCAGTCCCTGGGCTTATCTGGGGTCCGCCCGTTTTCACGCCATGGCGGCCAAGCATGGCTATGCCATCACCTATCGCCCTGTGTCGCTGCCGGCGGTGTTCAAGGAAACCGGTGGCCTGCCGCTGGCCCAGCGCCCGACGACCCGCCAGCTCTATCGCTGGTCCGAGATGCAGCGCTGGCGCGATCATCTGAAGATCCCGCTCACCCTGCGGCCCAAGTTCTTCCCCGTGGATGTGACGCTTGCGGACCGCGCGATCCTTGCGCTCATTGAACAGGGCGCAACCCCGCAGCGCTTCATCGAGGCCGCCCATGCCGCGATCTGGGTGGAGGATCGCAATCTTGCGGATGAAGCGGTGGTGGCGGAGGTGCTGAGCGCCTGCGGCCATGACGCCGCAGCCACGCTGGCGCAGGCGAAAACCGATGCCATCGGCGCGATCTATGCCGGCCACGGCGAGTGGTCCATCGCCAATAATGTTTTCGGCTCGCCCTCTTATGTGCTCAACGGCGAGATCTTCTGGGGGCAGGATCGTCTGCCTTTGCTGGAAGAAGCGCTGGCCAGCGGTCGCGCGCCCTACCTGCCCGTGTAAAAAACAGTCCTGCGGGGCCGCCGAAAGGCCGGCCCCGAGGAATGAGGCTCAGCCGCGCTCGATCAGGCGCTTGAGCTTGGCCTGGCGCACCTGCGGGCTTTCCTTGGAATCGAGCGTGCCGAAAAACTGGCCCTTCGAATCCATCAGGAAGATCGAAGCGGTGTGATCCATGGTGTAACCGCTAGGGGTCGGCACCTTGCGGTAGATGGCACGATAGCTTTTCGCCACCTTTTCCAGTTCCTCAAGGTCCTTGGGCACCAGCCCGACGATCCGCGCATCAAAACTGCCGGTGTAATCCTTGAGCAGATCGCGCGTATCGCGCTCGGGGTCCACTGTCACGAAATAGACCTTGAAGTCCTTCGCCAGCGGATCGAGCGCCTTGAGATCATTGGTGATCTCCAGCATCGAGGTAGGGCAGACATCCGGGCATTGGGTGAAGCCGAAGAACAGGGCAAAAGGTTTGCCCTTGATCTTCTCACTGTCCACGATGGCACCATCGCCCGCGGCAAGCCGGAACGGGCCGCCGATGGCGATGCCGGCACTGCCTTCGGGGCGCGGTGTCATCAGCAGGTACAGCAGGGCTGCACTCAGGATGCCGATGGCCGCCCAGGTGACGTAACGGATAACCTTGAGGGCCAGCATGGCTCAATGCCCGTGCTTGTGCCCGGCGGCGGGAGCAGCCCCGCCCATCGCGCCGGCCTTGAACTCCACCGCGACCATGCCCGCCTTCTCGAATTTCAGCATGCCCTTGACCACATCGCCCTCCTTGATCGGTGCCTTGAGGTCGATGAACATGACATGATAGCTGCCCGGCTTGAGTTCAACCGTCTCGCCCGGCTTGATCTCCAGACCGCTTTCAAGCGCGCGCATCTTCATCATGCCGCCCTCGTGCTTCATCTCATGCACTTCGAAGATATTGGCGATTTCGGCGGAGCCGCCGATCAGGCGATCTGCCTCCTTGCCGGTGTTGGTGATGCGCATGAAACCACCGGCCACCTTGGCGCCGCCCGGCGTGGCACGGGTCCACACCTGCTCCACCTTGATCGGCGAGGCGGTCACGCCAGCCGGGGCTGCGCCATGACCGGCGTGCTCGTGGCCACCTTTGGCCTGCGCGACAATCCGCACGGCCGGCGCGGGCGAGTCCAGCTTGCTGCTGGCACCTTCCGCCGGGATCTGCGTCCAGGCCGCCTGCCCGTTGGGGCAGGTCTGGATCACCGGCACATAGACCGGCTTGCCTGCCGGGAGCGCGCCCGAGATCTGCGCCATGAAGGCAAATTCGTCGTAATGGGCATCCGGCAGGTTCCCGCCCGACCATGTGATGCGGTTCACTCCTTCCGTGATCTCGCGCCCATGCGAGGTGTAGGGCTTGGAGAGCGGGGCCTTCTGGGTTTCCAGCGTCCAGCCCGGCTTCGGCATCGGCTTGGCGCCAAGAAGCCCCTCGGGCACATCGACCCGCACGGCGGTGGTCGGCTCGCCCTTGCAGCCATGCGGCACGCGCACGACAATCTTCTGGTAGCTGTTCTGGGCCGCCTCGCGCGGTTCGAGGGTGGTATGGGCCAAGACGGTGATGGAGCTCGTGGCAACAAGCACGAGCGGCGCGGCAGCGCGCAGCAGGAGAAGCGACATGGATATGTCCTGAGTTCTGGAAGGAAAAACGGGTCGGCGTTCAGGCGGCCGAGCGCGCGGGCGGCCCGCGCGAGAGCGGGCGCTCCAGCCCGAAACCGCCCAAGCCGAAATCACGGCCCTCCGGCGCCAGCACGGCGGCGACACTGGACCAGAGCGTCGGCAATGCGGGGAGGGGGGTGGCCAGAGCGAGGCCCGGCAGGCAACAATCCAGGCAATCATGCCCGCCGTTGGATTGCTCGCTTCCCTGACAAAGGGCAAAGGCTGCGGGAACACCCACGTTTTCGCCGCGCAGACGCGCGTTCGCCACGCCTGTCAGAGCAAAAAGCACTGCCAGCAACGGGATCAGCGAACGAAGGGAGCGCAAGTGCAGCATGCGCATAGTCTTACGGCCAAAGAGGCGGCGCAGCAACCCGCAGCCTGCGCGCGACTACCTTACTCCGCGGCCTCGCTCGCGAGGCTGAGTTGCGTGATCAGCGCGCGCAGGGCCGCAGGCTTCACCGGCTTGTTGAGCAGCATGATCTCTTCGGCTTCGGCACGGTCGCGCACTTCGGTCGAGCGATCCGCCGTCACCAGCGCGGCGGGCAGCTCCTTGTGCAGGCGCCAGCGCAGCTTCTTGATGGTGTCGATGCCGTTGGATTGGTCGAGCTGGTAATCGACCAGCGCAATATCGGGGCGGGTCTTCTGTGCCTTGAGCGCGCCCATCGCCTCGGTCGCATCCTTGGCGGTGATGACCCGGCAGCCCCAGCCTTCCAGCATATGGCGCATGCCGTCGAGAATCGTCTCCTCGTTGTCGATGACCAGAACAATGACGCCATTGAGTGGCGAGAAGACGGCCGGACGCGAGGCCTCGGCGCGGGCGGCAAGCTCCCGCGCGGCGGATTCGGGGGCACGCTCCACATCTACCCGGAAGATCGAGCCCTTGTTGGGCCGTGATTGCAGATCCACCTTCATGCCGAGCACGCGGGTGATGCGCTCGACGATGGAGAGCCCCAGCCCGAGGCCGCGTTCGATCTTCGCGCCCTGCTCCAGACGCTGGAACTCGCGGAAAATCGTCTTGTGCTTGGTGGCGGGAATGCCGATGCCGGTATCCCCCACCACGAGCCGTACGGCCTCGCCATGGCGCTTGGCCCCCACCAGAACCCGCCCCTTGACCGTGTATTTGATGGCATTCGACACGAGGTTCTGAAGCAGGCGGCGCAGCAGGCGCCTGTCGGAGGAGACAACCAGCGAGGTCGGCATGAAGGTGAGCCGGATCCCCTTGGCTTTCGCCACCGGGCCGAATTCGATCTCCAGCGCATTGAAGAGATCCGCGATGGGGAACACGGAAATCTCGGCCGGCATCTTGCCCGCGTCCAGCCGCGAAATCTCCAGCAGCGCCGAGAGAATCTCCTCCACCGCGTTGAGCGAGCTTTCGAGGTTCGAGGCCAGCGCCGCATGGGAGGAGGTGCCGAGCGCATCGGTCAGCGCGGCGGAGTAGAGCCTAGCCGCATTGAGCGGCTGGATGATGTCGTGGCTCGCGGCGGCCAGAAAGCGCGTCTTGGAGGCATTGGCCTCCTCCGCATCGAGCTTGGCTTTCGCCAGCGCCCGGTTGGCTTGCGTCAGTTCTTCCGTGCGGGTTTT
>JAIUNQ010000208.1 GCA_020161475.1 Pseudomonadota bacterium
AGTTCCATGATCGAGATCCGACGCGACATCGGAATCACGACATTCTCCCGCACCGGCAGGATCACGGGCACCATCTCCGCCACTTCCACCGTCGCCAGATTGCCGCGCGCCACCACTGTTGTCGTGGTGCGCACCGGGGCCTTGGTGGTGCTCACTTTGGCACGCGGGCGCGCCACGGCGGCCGGCTTGGATTTCGCCCGGCCCGAAAGCCCCAGACGATGCACCTTGCCGATCACCGCATTGCGGGTGACGCCGCCCAGCTCCGCCGCGATCTGGCTGGCGCTCAGACCCTCGCCCCACAGCTTCTTGAGCTGTTCGATGCGTTGGTCATCCCATGTCACGCTCTCTTGAGACATGCCTTTGCCTCGCCTCCTCGTTTTGCCGTTCGACCGAATCCGTCTCCCTCTCGCGGGAAGCCCCGCAAGCCGCCGCCCCGATATAAGGGGGGAGAACACCGGATCCGAAAACCGGCTGTGTGGTGCGCGCCCAACCGGGGTCACGCCTTGCCTCGCCCGCGAACTTAAGGATCGCGCCGCATTCCTTGAAGAGTCCGAAGCGGGAACACGCCTGTTTTCAACAGCGATTAATCCACGTCTTGGAATGCTTGTCCGCGCGAGCCATGTTTTTCTGCGCGCCAACTATGGCCAAGGTGTGGAACCTTGACTTTTCTCGCGCAAACTGCGATCCATTCCCGCAACAAGCCGCCCTGAGGGGCGGCATTCTTTTTTCCGGCGCTGGCCGGTTTTGCAACGCTCCACATCCGAGGACACCAACACTTAAGGAAGAAGACATGAGCGCCGTGCCTGACCATCATATGATGCTGACGCCTGCCCGCGCGGACCTGACGTTCGAGCGCGGTGAAGGGGCTTGGCTCTATGAGAAAGACGGGCGACGTTTTCTTGACTTCGGCTCCGGTGTGGCCGTCAATTCGCTGGGTCATGCCAACCCGGTCCTCGCCGATGTGCTGAGCGCTCAGGCCCAGAAGCTCTGGCACGTCTCCAATATCTATCGCATCGCCGAGGGCGAGGCGCTGGCCGATAGGCTCTGCGCGCTCTCTTTCGCGGACCGCGTTTTCTTCACCAACTCGGGCGCCGAAGCGCTCGAATGCGCGATCAAGACCGCGCGGCGCCATTTCTTCGCCAAGGGCCAGCCGGATCGCTACCGCATCATCACCTTCGCGGGCGCCTTCCACGGTCGCACCATGGCCACCATCGCGGCCACCGGAAACCCGGCCTATATCGAAGGCTTCGGTCCCAAGGTTGAAGGCTTTGATCAGGTGCCCCTGCATGATCGCGCGGCTGTTGAGGCCGCCATCGGCCCCGAGACCGCCGCCATCCTGATCGAGCCGGTGCAGGGCGAGGGTGGCATTCGCCCCGTCTCCACCGAGTTCATGCGCTTCCTGCGCGAGATCTGCGACAAGCACGACCTGCTGCTCATCCTCGATGAGGTGCAGTCCGGCATCGGGCGTACCGGCAAGCTCTTTGCTTATGAGTGGTCCGGCGTGCGGCCTGATATCATGGCACTGGCCAAGGGCATTGGCGGCGGCTTCCCGGTCGGTGCGTGCCTTGCCACGGAAGAAGTGGCCTCTGCCATGGTGCCGGGCACACATGGTTCAACCTATGGCGGCAACCCGTTGGCCACAGCTGTTGCGGGCAAGGTCATCGAGATTGTCTCGCATCCCGAGTTTCTGGAAAACGTCCGCGCCCTCGGGCGTGATCTCAACCAGCGCCTTGCGCAGCTCAAAGCCGAGTTTCCCGATCTGATCGAGGAAATCCGCGGCGAGGGCCTGTTTCTGGGCATTCGCCCCAGTGTTCCGGCCGGTGATTTCATCGCGGCAGGCCGCGAGGCCGGCATTCTGACCATCGGTGCGGGCGAGAACGTTGTCCGCCTCCTGCCGCCGCTCAACATCGGCGAGGAAGAAATCCGCGAGGCGTATACCCGCTTGCACGCGGCTTGCATGGCCCTGAAATCGCGCCAGCGACAAGGCTGACACGCAGACGTCATACGCAACGCTTAGCGCTCCCTTTTTCAAACGCACAGCCAGGACCATGGCAAACACCGCTTCCCTTTCCGGCAATCGCCGTCATTTTCTCGATCTTTGTGATCTCTCGGCGGAAGAAATCCGCGCCATTCTCGCGGCGGCCCGCCGCATCAAGGCGCGTCGCCGCGCGCCCCTGCCCACGGACAAGATCCTGGCCGGCAAGGCCATCGCGATGATCTTCGAGCAGCCCTCCATGCGCACCCGCATGTCCTTCGATGTCGGTATCCGGGAGCTGGGCGGCGAGAGCATCATGGTCACCGGCAAGGAGATCGAGCTGGGCGAGCGCGAAAGCATCGCCGATACCGCCCGCGTCCTTTCGCGCTATGTCGATGGCATCATGATCCGCATCCTGAGCCATGGCGCGCTCAAGGAGTTGGCCCAATACGCCTCTGTGCCGGTCATCAACGGCCTCACCAAGACCTCGCATCCGTGTCAGGTCATGGCGGACCTTCAGACCTTCGAGGAGCACAAGGGCGATATCACCGGTCGCACCGTGACCTGGGTGGGCGACTTCAACAATGTGCTGCGCAGCTGGATCGAGGCCGCAGCCAAGCTTAAGTTCACCATCCGCGTCTCCACGCCCGACGAGCTGGCCCCGCCCGATGAGGTGGTGCGCTGGGCGAAAGATAACGGGGCGGATTTGCAGCAGATCCGCGATCCGCGCGCCGCGGTGGAAGGCACCGATCTTGTCTTGGCCGATGCCTGGGTGTCGATGGGCGACAAGGACGCCAAGCGCCGCCACAACCTGCTGCGCCCCTATCAGGTCAACCGCGATCTGATGAAGGCCGCGGGCGAAAAAGCGATCTTCATGCATTGCCTGCCCGCCAAGCGTGGCGAAGAAGTGACCGACGAAATCCTCGACGGACCCCAGTCTGTCGTGTTCGATGAGGCTGAAAACCGCCTGCATGCCCAGAAGGCCATTCTCGCCTATGCCTATGGCGAGGTCCTCGCCTGATGGCACCGCAGACCGAGGTTCCGATCGGATCATCCGCCGCGTTCGGGGCGGATGATATCGTCCTGCCCTTCCATGTGCAGGCGCTGGATACGCGCGGGCGCGCCATTCGCCTCGGCAAGCAACTCGATGCCATTCTGGCGCGTCATGCCTATCCCGCCGCCGTCGAGCGTTTGCTTGCGGAGGCCATTGCGCTCACCGCGCTGATGGGCACCTCGCTCAAGTTCGATGGCCGTTTTCAGCTTCAGACCCGCTCGGAAGGGCCGGTCAACATGCTGGTGGTGGATTTCTCCACCCCCTCGGATATCCGCGCCTATGCGCGTTTTGATGCCGAAAAGCTCGCCGCTGCGGGGGATTCCGCCCTGCCGGGGGCGCTGCTCGGCACCGGTTATCTCGGCTTCACTATCGAGCAGACCAAACTTAATTCCCGTTATCAGGGCATCGTGGAGCTGGCCGGGCAGGGGCTTGAAGCTGCAGCGCTGCAGTATTTCAAACAGTCCGAGCAGATTCCCTCCGCCCTCAAGCTGGCGGTGGCCGAAGAGCATCATGCGGGCGGCGTGCGCCGCTGGCGTGCGGGTGGCGTGTTGGCACAGTTTCTCCCCGCCGCGCCCGAGCGCATGGCCCAGTCCGATCTTGATCCCGGTGATGCGCCGGAAGGGGCTGTGCGCCACGAAGTGGCCGAGGATGACGCCTGGGTCGAGGCGCGCTCGCTGGTCGAAACCACCGAGGCGATTGAACTCGTCGATCCCACGCTGGGGCTGGATCGGCTGCTCTACCGCCTCTTCAACGAGCGCGGTGTGGTGGTGAACGAGCCGGTCGCGATCGTCGATGCCTGCCGCTGCTCGGAAGAGAAAATCCGCGAGACGCTGAAGCAGTTTCCGGCCGAGGAACTCGCCGATATGCGCGAGCCAGATGGGCAGATCGCCGTGGGCTGCGAGTTCTGCGCGCGCCAGTATCGCCTCTCGCTCTGAGAAAGGCGATCGCTCGCCACCAGCGCGGCCCTAGTTCAGGACTTGCGGCTTGTGCGGCTGGTCGAGGGAGAACACCGGGATTTTCGCCATGAAACGGCGGCCCGCAGCATCCACCATCTGATACTCGCCGTGCATGATGCCATTGTCCGTTTTCAGCGGGCAGCCCGAAGCGTAGTGGAAGCTCTCCCCCGGCGGGATCAGCGGCTGCTGGCCGATCACGCCTTCACCGCGCACATGCTGCACCTTGCCCGATGCATCGGTGATCTCCCAATGCCGCGCCAGCAGCTGCACCGGCTCTTCGGAGTGGTTGAGGATTTCGACGTGGTAGGTCCAGAACCAGACCCCGCTTTCCGGCGCAGAGCGCTCCGGCGTATAGCTGGGCGTCACCCGCACCTCGATCCCCATGGTCGTCGCGCTGTACATGCCTTGGCCTCCGCCGTTCGGGGCGTAAAGTGTCGCGCCTCGGGGCAGGCGTCAACGGCGGTGCGGTAGCAAAATCCGTTGCGGGCCAGCTTGGGAGAGTTTAGGCGTCTTTTTCAAAAGGTTTGGGGGCGTTGCGTGCAGGACGGTATTTTCTCGGATGCGATGATCGAGGCCATGCTCGCGCGCGG
>JAIUNQ010000209.1 GCA_020161475.1 Pseudomonadota bacterium
CGCGGGCGGGAGGCGAAATAGGCGTCCGATTCGGCTTCGCTCGCGTGCTCGATCAGCCCCCGGAAGCGCACCTGACGACGCAGCGATTTCCAGTGAAACAGGGCCGCCCCTTGTGCGTTTTCAGCGAGTTGGTTGCCCTTCTGGCTCTGGCTGTTGGTGTAGAACACCAGCCCGCGTTCATCATGCCCGCGCATCAGCACCATGCGCACATCGGGCATGCCGTTGGCATCCGACGTGGCAATCGCCATGGCTTCGGGATCGTTCAGCTCCTTTTCGCGGGCATGGCCGAGCCACTCGGAAAAGATCGCAAAAGGGTCGCGGGTGTCGTCCAGCAAACCGGTCATTAACGCTTGCCCTTTCTAATAGCCCTTCGGTTAGCGCGAGGGGGAAGCGCGTGGCATCAGGGCGGCAGACACTGGAGGCATTGTGCGAGGGACATTCTCCCGCGCATCGCTCCATCGTAGCCTGCGCCGCAGGTTCCTCTTCCCTCGTGGGTTATAAGGCGGCAATCGCATCGTGCAATCGCCTTGGCTCGCATCGGCTCTCCTCGATGCTGCGCTGGGTGTTTGTGGCGGGGGTCGCGCTCTCGGCCTCGGCCTGCTCGCTCACCATGCAGCTCGCCTCCTTCAATGACGAGCCGGAAACCACGGCCTCGATTCCCGCGCGCCCCTCCATGGCGACAAAGCTCGATGCTTCGCTGGATGATGAAGACTGGCGGCGCGCGCAATCCGCTCTCTCTCTGGCGGTCGATCCGCAGGGGCCGGGCCTGCCGGTGAACTGGGATAACCCCGCCAGCAAGCGCAAGGGCAGCTTTGTCGCCGCGGGCAACATGATGATCGTGCAGGATACGATCTGCCGCCCCTTCGCTGCCACGCTGGTTCAGCCCACGGGCAAGGAAGCGAAACACGCAGGCCAGGCTTGCCGCCTCGGCCCCGGCGAATGGGCGCTGCGGATGGATACGCCGACACCTCCGGCGGGCAAGGATATCCTCAACCAGCCGCTCCCCGGTAAAACCACCTCGACCCTGACGGCGTTGGAAAACAACGACTGATCCAGCGTTCACCGCGCGCCGGGCGTTGCATGTTGGCGCGCCTGCCCCCATCTTGCACCGTGGAAATGCCCCGGTCCTCTGCGGGGTTCGACATGTTTTTGGAAGACAGATCCGATGCGTGATCCCTACACCGTGCTGGGTGTGAAGCGCGATGCTGGCGCGGAAGACATCAAGCGTGCCTTCCGCAAGCTCGCGAAGACCTATCACCCTGACTACAACAAGGACGACCCTAAGGCCGCCGAGCGCTTTGCGGAGGTGAACAGCGCTTACGAGGTGCTGGGCGATGAGGCCAAGCGCAAGGCGTTTGATCGCGGCGAGATCGACGCCGACGGCAAGCCGCGCGGTTTCGAGCACTCCTTCGGTGGCGGCCCCGGCGCGGGGGCGGGCGGCTTCCGCTTTGATTTCGGCACCGGCGGCAATCCGTTTCAGGGCGCGCGCGGCGGTGCGGGGGGTGCCGGAAATCCGCGGGATTTCTTCTCCGATCTGTTTCGCCAGTTTGACTCCTCCGGGCGCGGCGCTGAGCCGCCGCCGGGCGCGGGCGGGCGTCGCTCGTCGATACCGCCGGGCGATGATGTCAGCCTCGATACCGCGGTTTCACTGGAAGATGTCGCCTCGGGCGGTGCGCGCCGCATCACCCTGCCGGATGGTCGCACGGTAGAACTCAACATTCCCAAGGGCGTCGCCAATGGCGCGACGCTGCGTCTGAAAGGGCAGGGGCATCCCTCGCCCTTCGGTGGTCCCTCCGGCGATGTGCTGGTGACGGTGCGCTATGCCGCCCATGCCACCTTCACGGCGGATGGCGCGGATCTCCGGGCCAGCCTGAATGTGCCCCTGAAAGATGCCGTGCTAGGTGGCCCCGTTCGCGTGCCGACGCTCACGGGAGCGGTGGAGCTGACCGTTCCGGCCTGGAGTTCAGGCGGCAAGGTATTCCGCCTGAAGGGAAAGGGCCTGCCGCTCAAGGAGCGCACGGGGGATTTGCTGGTCACCTTGCAGATCGATCTGGGCGCGCCCGATCCCGAGCTGGAGGCTTTGCTGCGCCGCAAGGGTTGATTTTTCATCACCGCAAACCTTGAACCTTGCCGACAACCCTTCTAGGGAAGGCAGGGCATTTTCCGGTCCGCGCGTCGGGCAAGGTGTAAAAAAGGACGTTTCACGCATGACGACGACAAGCTCCACCATCGCTCTTTCCGGTGTCATGCAGGGTAAGCGCGGTCTGGTGATGGGCGTGGCGAACAAGATGTCCATCGCCTGGGGCATCGCCAAGGCGGCCCATGCTGCGGGCGCGGAACTCGCCTTCACCTATCAGGGCGATGCGCTGAAAAAGCGCGTCGAGCCGCTCGCGGCCGAGCTGGGCGCCCATGTGGTGGGCCATTGCGATGTCACAGATGGCGCCACGATTGATGCCGTCTTCGCCGAGGTCGAGAAGATCTTCGGCAAGATCGACTTTCTGGTCCATGCCATCGCCTTCTCCGACAAGGATGAGCTGACCGGTCGTTACCTCGAAACGACCGAGGCCAACTTCTCCAAGACCATGCTGATTTCGTGCTACTCGCTCACCGCTGTGGCCCAGCGTGCCGAGAAGCTGATGACGGATGGTGGCTCCATCCTCACGCTCACCTACTACGGCGCTGAAAAGTGGATGCCCCATTACAACGTGATGGGCGTCGCCAAGGCCGCGCTGGAAGCCTCCGTGCGCTATCTCGCGGCGGACCTCGGCCCGAGCGGCATCCGTGTTAACGCCATTTCCGCCGGCCCGATCAAGACGCTCGCGGCTTCGGGCATCGGTGACTTCCGCTACATCCTCAAGTGGAACGAGTACAACGCGCCGCTGCGCCGCACCGTCACCATCGACGAGGTGGGCGCCAGCGCGGTTTATCTTCTCTCGGATATGTCGCGTGGTGTGACCGGCGAGGTCAGCCATGTGGACGCGGGTTACCACATCGTCGGCATGAAGAATCCGGAAGCGCCGGATCTCGCGCTCGACAAGGATTGATCGCACCAGAAAGGGCGGGGGCAAGGCCATGGCGCGCAACTTCAGCGTGAAAGCCTCGATGGTTGGACTGGCGCTTGTCGTGCCGGCCTTGGCGCAGGCGCAATCGATTACACCGGGGGCGAACCGCAACGCGCCGGCACCCGGCACATTGACGCCGCCGGCCCAGAGCGCCCCGGCCACCCCGGCAACAGCGCAGACCTCGGCCACCGACAAAGCCGCCGCTGGCCCCAAGGCGACCCATGCCGAGGTGGAGCGCAAGGGGCGCACCGGCTATGACATCTTTCTGGGCACCTATCTGACGCTCTCGGCAGATTGCAAGGTGGGCAACAGCCCGGAAATCACCTTTCCCGAGCCGCCGAAAAACGGGGTGACGAAAATCCGCACCTACCCCATCAACCTGCGCGATGTGCCGGGCGCGCCCAAGCGCACGTGCATCGGCACATCGCCCAAGGGCGTGGCGGCGATTTACCAGTCCAAGGCCCGCTTCAAGGGTGAGGACCAGCTGCGCTTCAAGGTGTCGTATCCCAATGGCGATACGCGTGAAGTGAGCGTGAAGATTCTCGTGCAATGAGCCTTCCGGCCCGCGTGTATTTCATCCGCCACGGCGAAACCGACTGGAATGTCGCCGGGCGCTTGCAGGGGCACACCGATACCGAACTCAACGCCAATGGTCGTCGTCAGGCGATCATCGCGGCCAAGGCGCTGGCGCAGCTCGTTCCGGCGCAGGAGCTGGCGAGCCTGCCGTTTTTCGCAAGCCCGCTGAAGCGCGTCCGCCAGACCGTCGAGATTCTGCGCTCCGAGTTGGGCTTTGAGCCGCTGGGCTACACCGCGGATGATCGCCTGCGCGAAATCGCTTTTGGCAGCTGGGAAGGGCGCACCTGGCCGGAGATCCGCACGCGTGATCCGGTGGGTGCCCGCAACCGCGACAACGATCTCTGGGCCTATGCGCCGCCGGGCGGTGAGAGCTACGCCGATGTCGCCAGCCGCCTGCAAAGTTTCCTCGCCGGCGTGGAGGGCTCCGCCGTCATCCTGTCCCATGGCGGGGTTGCCCGCGCGTTGATGACGCTCTTCGGAGCACCGCGGGCGGGCACGCTGGAACTGCCGATCTGGCAGGGGCGGATTCTGCAGCTGGAACGCGGCGCCATCGCCTGGCTGCCCAAACCGGGCCATGCGTGAAAAATCCTGTCATCCCGCATTCATCCGGTTTGCGGCATAGAAACGCCGAAATGTCGGGCAATTAACGACAAATCTTACCGATAGGGGCTGCAAGCAATTGACGTCCCCCATCCACTTGCTGTGTATCCCGAACAGGGGAGCAGTGGCCTTGGGAGTAGGCCGCTCGGAGAAAACACCATGGATATCGAAACCCGGAGCGTTTTGCGCGGCGTGCTGATCGGTTCGCGCGATCCGTCCTTGCTGCGCAACGAAGTGCTGGCCGACATCTTCACCGCCAGCGCCGCTGAGGCTGGTGACAAGGTCCTCTATCGCTCGGGCGATCGCACG
>JAIUNQ010000210.1 GCA_020161475.1 Pseudomonadota bacterium
CCGGCCGCCGCCAGCGGGGCCTCATAGCGGGTGCGCCGCGTGGTCTTGTGCGCCAGAAGCGGTTCGTCGGACTGAAAACGCTCGGCAGCGATTCTGGCACGCCAGACCGGCGGCGTGGCGGGCAGCGGGAACCGCTCGGTGAGCAGGCTGCCATCAGCGGAGAGGACAAGGCGCAACCGGAGGCGCGCGCTCTGCCCCTGAACGAGCGAATCGAGCGCAGTGCGTGCCTGATGCTCATTATAACGAAACCCGAAGCATGCCGCCGAGGTCGCCAGCCGCATCAGATGCCGCTCCAGCAACACAAAACCACTGTCCGGCTCGAAGGCGAGCGTTTCGATCAACCCGAAATCCCGTGTCATCCTGTCAGAAACCGCGCCTTGAGCCAGCATTCCTCATATTCCGCTTCGGCGAGCGAGTCATAGACAACGCCGGAGCCGACATTGAGCGTGATGTTGCCCGCATTGTCGAGAATGGCGGTGCGAATGGCCACGTTGAAGCGCGCGTCCCCCTCCGGTGTGATGTGACCGATGGCCCCGCAATAGGCCCCGCGCGGCCCCTCCTCCAGCGCGTGGATGATCTGCATCGCCCGGATCTTGGGGGCACCGGTAACCGACCCACAGGGAAAGAGCGCACCAAACAGGGCACGAAGCGTGGTGCCCGGTTTCAGGCGCGCCGTGATCCCCGAGGTCATCTGGAACAAGGTGGCATAGGGTTCGATGGTGAAGAGATCGGTCACCTCAACACTGCCGATTTCGGCGAGACGACCGAGATCGTTGCGCAACAGATCCACGATCATCAGGTTTTCCGCCCGGTCCTTTTCGCTGGCTCTCAAACCGTCGGCAAAGGCCGTATCCTCCTGCGGCGTGCCGCCGCGCGGGGCGGTTCCCTTCATCGGGCGCGCCCGGATCACGCCGTCCTCAATGGCAAAAAACAGCTCGGGCGACAGCGAGAGCAGTGTCTGATCCGGCGAGAGCGCAACGAAAGCCCCGTGACGCGGCGGCTGACGTTCGCGCAGGGCGGCATAGAGTGCGAGCGGATCACCCGCTATCGTGCCCGTGAGCGGAAAGGTGAGGTTGGCCTGATAGATGTCACCCGCCCGGATGCATTCGATCACCCGACCGAAGCGCGCACGATAGCCCGCAAGATCCCATTGCGGCCGCAGCGTCACCGCCGGAAAGGGCTGGGCCTGCGCGGGCCATGCATAGGCACGACGCCCCTCGAACGCCCCGAAGGCGAGAAGTGGCCCCTGCGGGCGCCTGAACAATGGCATCAGACGGGGCTCGAAGGCATAGCCCGCCTCATAAGCCATGTTGCCCGCGAGGAAACACCCGTCCTCGCGCAAAGCCTGCAAGCGCTCCAGAGCCGGGGAAATCTCCGCAAGCGTTGTGGCCACCACAACCTCGCGCGGGCGCTCATAACACCATGTCACGCCCGCTTCGGCATCCTCCACAAGGACGTAAGGCAAGGAAGGGGACGAAGAGGCGGGCATGGTGTGCATGTCGCATATCGGGGCGGGGCTTGCCAACGCTCAGTTTGCTGCAAAGCTTTCCGATCATCGGGCTTGCAGCAGAGGTAAGCGGCTTTCCGCTCCCGGCAAGTGAACCGCCGTTGATTTTGCAGCAAGCTATTGACTTGAAAATCAATTTTTGAATATTGTTTAGATGCGACCTCTGGCCCGCAATTTGCAAAGCTTCACGGAGTGGTCCCGGCCTGTTACGGCCCTTGTGACAGCGGATGTTTCACCCGCGTGTTGTTTGTTCCGGGGACATCATTTGTTTTCCGACCTCACAGCCGGACACTCTCTCGCCTTGTGAATTTCCATTCATAATCAACACCTTATATACATGATCCACACACGTTTTTGATCTGGGTCACGCCCTTCGTCACCCAAGAGACGTAGAGAACCGCCACACGAGCCTATGTATATTCGATGCTCCGGGAGAGCCCGAACATGTGCCCAGTAAAGGCAGCAAGCGCTATCGTTCCCGATAACGAACTTGCCAGACTCCACAGCTCCAATGGCGGAGCCCCTTCTCTCCAATCCCGCCAGGAAGGCGGTGTCTCGTGACCGAGAAACCGCGTGTCGTGATTTTCGGGTGCGGCGACCAGACCCGTGTTGATCAAGCTGTCGGCCCCCGCCTGCTCCGCCAGATGGCGGGCGAGTATTCCGCCGTCGTCACCTGCATCGAGGATGAGCAACTGCGCCATGAGCATGCCTTGCTGATGGAGAACGCGGATTTGCTGCTGTTCATCCGGTCTTGCAGCACAGCGCCCTCGCCTTTCCTGTTCCGCGAGGCTCTGGCTTCCCCGGCCATGACGCCGCATCCGACCCCGCTCGATCCGGAAAGTGTTCTCTCCACCTTCCAGCAAATTCGGGATCGGCAGCCGCCCCCGGCTTTTGAAGTTGTCATAGGTGGAGAGCATCTCACACTGCGCTCTGGCCTTTGGGGCGAGACGAGCGAGCAGATTGCCGAGGTTTTGAGCTTCATCCGCTCACTGCTGGTTGTACCGCGTGCGTCCTTCTGGCGCAGCCGGATTACGCCGCCACAGCCGGCCACGGTGTAAGGTCACGTTTGATTAACGATCACGTCTTGAATCCGTCACCCGGATTCGCCATAGCTTAGAGGTCGTGTGGCGTCAGGGGCAGGATATCAAGTTGCTGGGACAGAATCGTCCGATCTCTCGGGTCATCGAAGCGCGCCGCCCGCATCGGCGCATTGTGAAGGCGCTGGCGCTGGACGCCAAGTTTCAGGACGAGGCCCGTTTCCTCAAGTCCTGGTTCGACAAGCCGCTGATGACCGGCGCGGTCTATCCCTCCGGCAAGGCGCTGGCCCGCATGATGGCGCGCTATGTTGACCCCTCCGTCCCCGGCCCCGTTGTGGAGCTCGGTCCGGGCACCGGCCCGGTCACCGAGGCTTTGATCGCCCGCGGGATCGCCGAGGAGCGCCTCGTGCTGATCGAGTTCAACCCTGATTTCTGCAAGCTGCTGAAGAAGCGCTTTCCCAAGGCCCGTGTGATCGAGGGCGATGCCTATGGTATCGGGGCGACGCTGCATGATTTGAAAGAACCGGCCTGCGCGGTGGTGTCCTCGCTGCCGCTGTTCACGCGCCCCGAGCAGCAGCGCCTGCGCCTGCTGCGCGAAGCCTTCGCGCTGTCCTGCGAGAATGCGCCGTTCATCCAGTTCACCTATGCCACCGTGTCGCCCATGCCGCTCAAGACGCATGATTTTTCTGCGGACAAGAGTCCGCGCGTCTGGCTGAACCTGCCGCCGGCGCGGGTCTGGGTCTATCGGGATCGCGCGGTCAGCTACGCACAAGCGGCGGAGTGATCGCGCGTCGGGTTTCCAGCCATTGCGGTACGGGCAGGTGCTTTTCCTTGAGGAACGCCGGGTTGAACAGGCGTGAGGCGTAACGCGTGCCGTAATCACACAGCACCGTGACGATGGTGTGGCCCGGTCCCAGTTCCTTGGCGAGGCGGATGGCGCCCGCGACATTAATGCCGCTGGATGAGCCGAGCACCAGCCCCTCCTCCTCCACCAGCTGGAAGACGATGCGCAGGGCTTCGTCATCGGCGATGCGGAAGGAATAATCCGGCGCAAACCCCTCTAGGTTGGCGGTGATGCGCCCCTGCCCGATGCCCTCGGTGATCGAGGAGCCTTCGGATTTCAGCTCCCCGCTGGTGTAGAAGCTATGGAGCGCCGCGCCAAAGGGATCCGCCAGTGCGATCTTCACGCCAGCGCTCTTCTCGCGCAGGCCCATGGCGGTGCCGACGAGCGTGCCGCCCGAGCCGACAGCTGCGACAAAACCATCGACCTTGCCGTCAAGATCGCGCCAGATCTCCTGCGCCGTGGTTTCGATATGCGCCTGTCGGTTGGCCACATTGTCGAACTGGTTGGCCCAAAACGCGCCATTGACTTCCGTTTTCGCCATTTCCTCGGCCAGACGCCCGGATACGCGCACGTAATTGTTGGGGTTGGAATAGGGCGCGGGCGGCACCTCGATCAGCGTGGCACCCGCCACCTTGAGCGCGAGCTTCTTCTCCTCGCTCTGGCTATCGGGGATGACGATGACGGTTTTCAGGCCCAGCGTGTTGCCGACCAGAGTAAGGCCGATGCCGGTATTACCTGCGGTGCCTTCAACGATGGTTCCGCCCTTCTTC
This sequence comes from Pseudomonadota bacterium, assembly GCA_020161475.1. Lineage (GTDB taxonomy): Bacteria > Pseudomonadota > Alphaproteobacteria > Rhizobiales > Beijerinckiaceae > Rhabdaerophilum. The sequence continues at coordinate 4,159 of JAIUNQ010000210.1, forward strand.
ACCAGCCCCTTGTCCAGCGCATCCTTGATGATGAACCAGGCCGCGCGATCCTTGACCGACTGGCCGGGATTGAGAAACTCCGCCTTGCCCAGAATGGTGCAGCCGGTTTCCTCAGAGGCGCGCTTGAGCCGGATGAGGGGAGTATTGCCAATCGCCGGCACGACACCATCAAAGAATTGGCGACCCTCGAAATTCATCGGAACACTCGGTTTGGTGGGTTGAAACTTGTCCTGTCTCATCTAAAGCCCTGAGGGACAATCAACAAGGCGCAAGGAACCGAAACATGCCCCATCGCGACCGCATTATCATCGCGCTCGACCTGCCGGGCGTGGATGCC
>JAIUNQ010000006.1 GCA_020161475.1 Pseudomonadota bacterium
AGGGTCAGTGTACAGCCGCCGGCTCGCCCAGCAACAGCCTTGACATGCTGGCGCCCAGATCCGCCGCGCCGGGATCCCGCGTCACCATGGCCGCGATGATGGCTCCGTCGATCAGCAGGCCCAGCTGGTGGGCCACGTTTTCAGGCGCGGGAAGCCCTGCCTCTGCGGCGAGTGCGGCGATGGACGCCAGAATGACCTTCTTGTGGGCGATGGTGAGCTCGCGCAGGCGCGCATCGTCCTTATCGTGCTCGCCCACGGCATTGATGAAGGGGCAGCCGTAGAAGCGCTCATCCGAAAACCATGCCCGCAGCAGCGGGAAGATGCGATGCAGCTTTTCGCGCGCCGGTGCATCCCCTTCGAGCAGCGCGCCCAGAAACCACTCACGCCACGCCTGCCCTTCGTGCACCAGCACGGCTTCCACCAGCCCCTCCTTGGAGCCGAAATTCTTGTAGAGCGAGGCTTTGGCCGTGCCCGCCTCCGCGATGACCGCGTCCACCCCCACGGCATTGATTCCGTAGCGGCAGAACAGGCGCGAGGCCGCCTCAATCAGCCGATAGCGCACGGAAAGCTCCGCGGATGTGCCGGAAGTCGGGGTTTTCAGCTCTGTTTTGCGCTTGAGCATCGGCTTTCATCCTCAGCGAGAGCAGCACGCGCGCGCGGCGCGCCTGCGGTTTCCTGTCATGCTCTCGCAAGTCGCGTGCCGGGGCAAGACAGACCGTTCCGTTTCCACTTGGTGCCAACCCCAATCTGGCACGCCTCGTGCTTAGCACTCCCTGCCTTATCAGACAGACCGTTCTGTCTCTTTTGTCAGGGAGCCACCCATGTCCACCATTACCGCCAAAACCGCTCTTACCGGGTGCCTCGTGCCGGATGTCGCCCCTACCGGGTGCCTTACGCCGATTGACCGCGACGGCCTCGAAGGGCTGATTGCCGCCGGAAAGGCCAACCCCAAGGTCATCAAGACGCTGAAGTGCAAGACCGTGGCGGAGGGCCGTTTCCGCCACCTCAACTTCATCCGCTCGCTGCCGCCCTACATCGTGGATGAGCCGCCGGGGCTGCTGGGTGACGACACCGCGCCCAACCCCTCCGAGGCCTCGCTCGCCGCGCTGGGCTCGTGCCTTGCCGTCGGCCTGCACGCCAATGCGGTGCATCGCGGCTGGACCGTGCGCAAGCTGGAGCTGGAGCTGGAGGGCGACCTCAACATCACCGCCGTCTGGGGCACGGGCGATGTGTCCGAAAAGCCGGTCGGCTTCACCGATGTCCGTGTGAAGGTGGACATGGTGTGCGACGGCATCGAGCAGGCCGAAGTCGATGCCCTGATCAAGCACGTGCAGAAGTGGTCGCCGGTCGCCAACACCTTCACGCGCCCGGTGAACCTCGAAGTCGGCCTCATCTGAGACCAAGCGCGCCCGGCACCCGGGTGATGCCGGGTGCCTTTCCCCTCACGAAAGCATTGCCAGCAACGAGGTTGTCATGCAGGTCGTCTCTCCGGTTCTCCCGCCGCTCGGCTCAGCCGTGCCTCCGCCCGCCGCCATGCCGGAAACGCTGTTGCCACGGCGCATCCGCGATATCGCCACACAAGCGCTGGCGCCGCTGGCCGAGGATATCGACAAGGGCCATTACCCGGAGGCGATCCTGCGGGCTTTTGGTGATCTCGGCGGCTTCTCCCAGCATCTGGCTGAGGGGCATGCGCTGGGTGACACCATCGAGAGCATGGCGACGATCTCCGAGACCTGCCTTTCGACCGGCTTCATGCATTGGTGCCAGTCCACGCTGGTCTGGTACATCCTCAACTCGGAGAACGAGGCCCTCAAGGCCAAGTTGCTGAAGGATTGCGCGGCGGGCAAGCGCCTCGGCGGCACGGGCCTCTCCAACCCGATGAAGACGATCTTCGGCATCGAGCAGATGAAGCTGAAGGGCGAGCGGGTCGAGGGCGGCTACAAGGTGAAGGGGCTGCTGCCCTGGGTTTCGAACCTCGGGCCGGACCACCTCTTCGGTGGCATGTTCGAAACGCCGGACGGCAAGCGCATCATGGCCGTGATAGACTGCGCCGACCCCGCCGTCACCCTGAAGGCGTGCGAGCCCTTCCTCGCCATGGATGGCACCGGCACCTACGCCGTGCAGGTGCGCGATCTGTTCATCGCCGATGACATGATCCTCGCGGATCCGGCGATGCCCTACATCAAGAAGATCCGCGCGGGCTTCGTGCTGCTTCAGGCGGGCATGGCGATCGGCCTTGTGCGCGATTGTGTGCGCATGATGGAGGAGGTGCGCCCCTCGCTCGGGCATATCAACGCTTACCTCGAGGTGCAGCCCGAGGATATTGCGGCTCAGCTCGAGGCCATCGAGGCCGAGGTGTTCGAGCTGGCGAAGACGCCCTACGACACCTCCGATGCCTATTGGAAGCGCGTGGTTTCGGCCCGGCTTCTGGGGGGCGAGGCCAGCGTGCAGGCCGCCCATCACGCCATGCTCCATTGCGGCGCGCGCGGTTATGTCGCCGCGCATCGCTGCCAGCGTCGCCTGCGTGAGGCCTATTTCGTGGCCATCGTCACCCCCGCCACCAAGCAGCTTCGCAAGATGCTGAGCGAAATGCCCTGAACCGGCGGCACAGCCGGGATGGAAACGCCCTGATCGAGCCTCTGCCCGGCGCAAGCTGCGCCGGTCCTTCCTGCCTACCCCACCCCAACAGGAGAGAGACGATGAGCGACGTGCTGATGACCCCTGCTGCTCTGGCGCAAGCGCTGAGAAGCGAAAAGATCGTGCTGATCGACACACGCGATCCCGCCACCTATGCCGCCGGCCATCTGCCGGGCGCAGTGAACCTGCACGAGATTTTCACGTTTCTGGCGACCTCCACGCCGGAAGGGCTGGCCGAGCTGCGCGAAACCTTCGCGGAAGCGTTCGGCAAGGCGGGGCTTTCGGGCGAGGAAACCGCCGTTCTTTACGAGCAATCGATGAACACGGGCTTCGGCCAATCCTGCCGCGGGTATTTCCTGCTCTCCTTCCTCGGTTATCCCAAGGTGAAGGTGCTGCACGGCGGCTTTGCCGCCTGGAGCGCCGCCGGGTTCGAGGTGAGCCAAGCGGTGCCCGCCCCCTCCCCGGCCAAGTTTCCCGTCGATCTGGCGGCGGGCAAACTGATCATCGACGCCGACGCCATGCTCAAAGCCGTGCAGGAACCCGCCATCGCCAAGCTCGACGTGCGCGATGTCGATGAGTGGATCGGCGAAAGCTCCTCGCCCTATGGCAAGGATTTCTGCCCGCGCAAGGGGCGCATTCCCGGCGCGAAGTGGATCGAGTGGTATCGCATGATGAAGCCGACCGCCGATGGGCCGCGTTTCAAGAGCAAGGACGAGATCCTCGCGGAATGCGCCACCGTGGGGATTACGCCGGAAACCCCGGTTTATCTCTACTGCTTCAAGGGGGCGCGCGCCTCCAACACCTTCCTCGCGCTCAAGGAAGCCGGGGTGAAGGACGTGAAGATGTACTTCGGCTCGTGGAACGAGTGGTCGCGCGACCCCGCCCTGCCGATTGAAACCGGCCTGCCCGCCTGAGCGCAAAACCGCCGGGCGCGGCCCTGCGCCCGGCCTCCTCTCCCGGAGAGCTTTCATGAGCGCACCCCTCATCATCATCGGCGCGGGTCAAGCGGCCCAACAGGCCATCGCCTCGTTGCAGGCCGAGGGCTATGCGGGCGAGATCATCCTGTTCGGTGATGAGGGCTGCCTGCCGTATCAACGCCCGCCGCTCTCCAAAGCCTATCTTTCGGGCGAGATGAGCGCCGAGCGGCTGGAGCTGCGCCCCGCCGCCTTCTACGACGAGCGCCGGGTGGACCTGCGCCTTTCGACGCCGATCCGCGCCCTTTTGCCCGCCGAGCACGCAGTGGAAGACGCTGGCGGCAAACGCCACAGCTATTCAAAACTGCTGATCGCCACCGGCACCCGCGCCCGCACCTTGCCCGTGCCGGGCGCGGATTTGCCCGGCGTTTTCACGCTGCGCACGATTGCCGATGTGAACCGCCTCAAACCCGCCATGCAGCCGGGCGCGAAGCTTGTGGTGATCGGCGGGGGCTATGTCGGCCTTGAAACCGGGGCCATGGCCAAGAAGCTGGGGCTGGAGGTAAGCGTGGTGGAAGCCGCGCCGCGCATTCTGGCGCGCGTCGCAGGCGAGGAAACCGCCGCAGAAATCGCTGCGCTTCACACCCGCAACGGGGTGAGCCTTCTCACCGGCACCGGCCTTGCGGGCTTTGAGGGCAAGGATCGCGTCACCGGCGTGCGCCTTGCCGATGGGCGCGTGCTGCCTGCGGATCTGGTGCTGCTGGCCGTTGGCGCGGTGCCCAATGTCGAGCTGGCTCAGGCCGCCGGGATCGCGCTCGATAACGGAATTGCCACGGATGCCGCAACGCGCACCAGCCTGCCCGATATTTATGCAGCGGGTGATTGCGCGAGCTTCCCCTCAACGCGCTACGGTCGCCGGTTGCGCTTGGAAAGCGTGCAAAACGCCATTGATCAAGCCAAAGCGGCCGCTTCTGCCCTTTTGGGCGGCACACCGCATTATGACCCTGTGCCGTGGTTCTGGTCGGATCAATTCGATCTCAAGCTGCAAATCGCCGGGCTTTCGAGCGGTGCCACCCGCGTTGAGCGCGATGTCAGCGAGGGCAAGGGCGCGATCCGCGCCTACCTCGGTGAGCGCCTTATCGCTGTCGATAGCCTCAACGACCCCAAATCGCACCTCATCGCCCGGAAAATGCTGGCGGAGAGCGTCGGGAGCGCCCGCGCCGCATGAAATCCGCTGTCTGACCTCCGCATTTTACCCCGCACCGGAGTTCGGCACGGGGTTTGCTGATCCCCTCTCACCCACACTCTCAGGAGCAAGAAATGTCGATGTTTTCCAACCCCTTCTCCGAGAAATTCCGTTTGAAGCGGGGCTGCTCGTGCGGCCAGCATGAATCCGAGGCCGCGCATGAGGCCTCCCAGCGCGCCGCCAGCCTCGACGATGAGGGCCGCTACCGCGAGGTTGTCGCCTCGGCCGTGGTGCGCGCCATGTTCCCGAACGATGCCCGTCGCCGCGCCTTTCTCAAGGCTGTCGGTGCCTCCACGGCGGCGGCGGCGGTTTCCACCTTCTTCCCCATCGGCATGGCGACCGAAGTCTTTGCCCAAACCGGCCCGCTGGAGAAGAAGGATCTCAAGGTCGGCTTTATCCCGATCACCTGTGCGACGCCCATCATCATGGCGCATCCCATGGGGTTTTACGCCAAGAACGGCCTGAACGTGGATGTGGTGAAAACCGCCGGCTGGGCCGTGATCCGCGAGAAGACCGTCAACAAGGAATATGACGCCGCCCATATGCTGGCGCCGATGCCGCTGGCGCTCTCGCTCGGTGCGGGTTCCAACCCGGTGCCTTTTGCCGTGGCGGCGATCGAGAACATCAACGGGCAGGCGCTCACCCTCTCGGTGAAGCACAAGGACAAGATGGACCCGAAGAGCTGGAAGGGCATGAAGTTCGCCGTTCCGTTCGACTATTCCATGCATAACTACCTGCTGCGCTATTTCCTCGCGGAGCACGGGCTCGACCCTGATACCGATGTGCAGATCCGCTCCGTGCCGCCGCCCGAAATGGTGGCGAACCTGCGCGCTGACAACATCGACGGGTTCCTTGCGCCCGACAATGTGTGCCAGCGCGCGGTGTTCGATGGCGTGGGTTTCCTCCACACGATCACCAAAGACCTCTGGAATGGGCACCCCTGCTGCGCTTTCGCGGCCTCGAAGGAGTTCATCAGCTCCGCGCCCAACACCTATGCGGCGCTCCTGCGCTCCATCGTGGATGCGACGGCCTATTCCTCCAAGGCCGAGAACCGCAAGGCGATTGCCGAGGCCATTGCCCCGGCTGCTTACCTCAACGCGCCGGTACCGGTGCTGGAACAGGTGCTGGTGGGCACCTTCGCCGATGGCCTCGGCAACGTGAAGAAGGACCCGGCGCGCGTCGATTTCGACCCCTTCCCCTGGGAGAGCTTCGCCGTGTGGATGATGACCCAGATGAAGCGCTGGGGGCAGATCAAGGGCGATGTCGATTACGCCAAGATCGCGAAAGAGGTGTTTTTGGCCACCGATGCGGCCAAGGCCATGAAGGAGATGGGGCTGACCCCGCCCACCACCACCACAAAAACCTTCTCGGTGATGGGCAAGGCGTTCGATCCCGCCAAGGCGGAGGATTACGCCAAATCCTTCGCGATCAAGCGGAGCTGAGCCATGGGCGCCAGTGTCGGTTTGCGAGCGGGGATTCTCTCGCTCGCCATTCTCCTGATCTTCGGGGCCGCGTGGCATATCGCGGTCTCCTCCGGCGCATCTTCCGGCCCGGCGATGGACCCGGAATACGCCAAGCTGATGGGCATTACCGCCACCTCCGGCAAATCGGCGATGCCCGGCCCGCTCGATATTCTCGCCAAACTCGGCGAGCACCTGAAGCGCCCGTTCTATGACAACGGCCCCAACGACAAGGGGCTGGGCTTGCAGCTGCTTTATTCGCTGGGGCGCGTGGGGCTGGGCTATTTTCTGGCGGTGCTGGTGGCCGTGCCGGTGGGCTTTGTCATCGGCATGTTTCCGGTGATCTACAAGGCGCTCGACCCGTTCATTCAGGTGCTCAAACCCGTCTCGCCGCTCGCGTGGATGCCGCTCGCGCTCTACACGATCAAGGATTCGGGCAAATCCGCCATCTTCGTCATCTTCATCTGCTCGCTCTGGCCCATGCTGATCAACACCGCCTTCGGTGTGGCCGCGGTGCGCAAGGAGTGGATCAATGTCGCCCGCACGCTGGAGGTGAGCCAGTGGCGACAGGCGCTGACGGTGATTTTGCCCGCAGCAGCCCCCACCATCCTCACCGGCATGCGCATTTCCATCGGTATCGCCTGGCTCGTGATCGTGGCGGCGGAGATGCTCGTGGGGGGTACCGGCATCGGCTACTTCGTCTGGAACGAGTGGAACAATCTCTCCATCGCCAATGTCATCGTCGCCATCCTGCTGATTGGGCTGGTGGGCATGGCGCTTGACCTCACCCTCGCGCGCATCCAGCGCCGCGTCACGTTTCCCGAATGACCTTGCCGGAGTGAGAGCCATGTCGGACGAGAAATACATCTCCATCGAGGGTATCAGCCGACAGTTCGCGGCGCCCGGCGGGGGCAAGACTACGGTGTTCAAGGATCTGTGGTTTTCGATCCCGCGCGGAGAATTCGCCTGCATCATCGGGCACTCCGGATGCGGCAAGACCACGGTGCTCAACATCCTCTCCGGGCTGGAGTTGCCCGATGAGGGCGTGGCCATTGTGGCAGACAAGGCGATTGAAGGCCCCTCGCTCGATCGCGCGGTGATCTTCCAGAGCCATGCGCTGCTGCCGTGGCGCACGGTGCTGGGCAATGTGGCCTATGCCGTTACCTCGCGCTGGCCCAAGTGGGGCAAGGCCAAGGTGGAGGAGCATGCCCGCGCCTTCATTGAAAAGGTTGGCCTCAAGGGGTCGGAACTCAAAAAACCCTCCCAGCTCTCGGGCGGCATGAAGCAGCGTGTCGGCATTGCCCGCGCGCTCTCGATCGAGCCGAAGATGCTGCTGATGGACGAGCCCTTCTCCGCGCTTGATGCCCTCACCCGCGGCACCTTGCAGGATGAGGTGCGCCGCATCTGCGTGGAAACCGGGCAGACCGTTTTCATGATCACGCATGATGTGGATGAGGCCATCTACCTCGCGGACAAGATCATCCTGATGACCAATGGTCCCGAGGCGCTGGTGGCGGAAATCGTCGAGAACCCGCTGCCCAAGGATCGCACCCGCGAGGGCATGCACAAGCACCCGCATTACTACGCCATCCGCAACCACCTGATCGATTTTCTGGTGGCCCGCGCGAAGAGCTTCAAATCCGAGATTCCGGCGGATTACGACCCCAAGAGGCCGCCCATCGTGCGTCCCGTGGCCTCGCCCCAGCCGGTTCCCCCGCCCAATAGCGCAAACGGCACTGCCGCAGCCTGAATAGTGAAGGAGAAGACCATGAAGCGTTCCGATCTCACCGAGAAGATTCTCGATATCAAGCGTGAGAAAGGCTGGAGCTGGGCCTATATCACCGGCGAAATCGGCGGCATGAGCCCCGTGCTCATCGTGGGCGCGCTGCTGGGCCAGCACAAGCTGGTCAAGCCGCTGGCGGCCAAAGCCGCCGCGCTCTTTGGCCTCACCAAATCAGAGGAAGCTATGCTCAACGAGGTGCCGATGCGCGGCGCCGGCACCCAGATGCCCCCGACCGATCCGCTGATCTACCGCTTTTACGAGCTGGTGCTGGTGAACGGCCCGGCTTGGAAGGCGCTGATCGAGGAGGAATTTGGCGACGGCATCATGTCCGCCATCGATTTCAACATGGAAATGGAGCGCGAGCCCAACGCCAAGGGCGACCGCGTGAAGATCACCATGTCCGGCAAGTTCCTGCCCTTCAAATACTATGGCAACGAGCAGGGCATTCCCGATTACGGCTTCAAGGAAAGCTGAGACGACGAGCCGGGCCTGTGCGCCCGGCTTTTTCCTGGGAGGGTCATCGATGCTCGGCATTCCCCGGCGCTATGCGCATTTCGTGTTCGGCATCCTGCAATCCGGTCTCACCTCGGCGATTGCGGCGGGTGTCGCCTCAGCACCCGCCCTTGCTCAGGGCCGGTTTCTCGCGCAGTGGATACCCTCCTGGCTGTTGGCCTGGGCGCTGATGATCCCGGTGGTGATCTTCGCCGCGCCGGTGCTGCGGCGGCTCTCGGAGCGGTTGACGCGCGCCTGAGCAGGGCGATCTGCACAAAGGTTGATCACCCTGCGTGGCCCGGCGGTTCTGCCGGGCTTTTTTGTGGGCAGTTTTTCAAATTATTTTTGAAGGTGATTGGATTTTTAAAGTATTTTCGAAGGCAAAAACCCTTCCTAAGATCATGGTCACAAAGGCGAATTCACGGCTGCGGATCAACCATCGGGGGTTGCAATATGCTGCACTGCCCACAGACCTCAGAGGGTTTCTTCAGGCGCTGCGCCCGCCGTCTTTCGCCACGGTTCGATGCGCCGGTTGAGCGCGCTGCGGACATCTTCCACCACCGCATCGGCGAAGAGCCGCACCTTGGGCGGCACCTGCCGCTTGTAGGCATGGAGCAGCGCGAGGCTGACCGGCACGGGCGGGAATTCCTCCAGCACGGGCACAAGCGCGCCGCTCGCCAGATGTTCGGCAATTTCAAACACGGGCTTGAGCGCCAGCCCCTCCCCGGCCAAGGCCCATGCCGTGAGAACCTCGCTATCATCGGCATCGATGTTGCCGCGCACGGGCACCGCGACGGCGCTTCCATTGCGCAGCAGGTTCCAGCGCAGGTCATGCGGGCCGGAAAAGCGCAGCAGCAGGCATTGGTGACGCTCGAGGTCGCGCAGGGATGCCGGCGCGCCGTGCCGGGCGATGTAATCCGGGGACGCGCAGATAACGCGCTCCACCGGGCAGATGTTCCGCACGACGAGGCTGGAATCCGTCAACGGGGCCATGCGGAAGGCAAGGTCCACGGCCTCGGTGTAAAGATCGACGAGGTAATCGGACAGGCGCAGGCGAATATCGATTTTGGGCTGCGTAGCGCGAAAACCGGGAATGAGCGGGCCGATGACGTGCCGCCCCAGCCAAAGCGGCGCGGTGACCTTGAGCGAGCCCTGCGCCACAACACCGCCGCCCGCCACGCGCGCTTCCGCGCGGTCCATGGCGTCCTGCACCTCAAGGCATCCCTCATAGAAGGTGCGGCCATGCTCGGTGGGCTGAACCTGCCGCGTGGTGCGGTTGAACAGACGGCAGCCCAGATGCTTCTCGAGCGCCTGAATGCGGTAGCTCACCACAGCCGGGGTCAGGCGCAGGCTTCTGGCCGCACCCGAGAAGCTCGAGTGCTCCATCACCCGGATAAAAACCGCGATGTTATCGAGGGTGGACAAGGCGTGCTCCAGAAGGGGGTGGCGACACCCTATGGCGCATCAGCCCGCGCGCAAAGCCGCACCGCCCGATTTTCTGGGGAGGGCGGGGCATGGGCATGATCCGCATCGAGCCGCTGACAAAAGCCGCCTTCGCCCCCTTCGGCGAAGTGGTGGAGAGCGAGGGTGCAACGCCCATCGTGATCAACGAGGGGTTTGCCACCCGCCTTAACAGCGTGGCCAGGATCGATGTGAGTGCCGAGGATGGCCACGTCAACATCGCGATTTTCGAGGCCAAACCCCGCCCGCAGCCGATTGCGATCACCATGATGGAGCGGCATCCGCTCGGCAGCCAGCTGTTCATGCCCTTGCAGCCGCGCAACTGGCTGGTGGTGGTATGCGCTGACCCCGCCGACCCTGAAAGCTTCCGCGCTTTTGCGGCCAGTGGCGCGCAGGGCGTCAACTATGCGCGCGGCACATGGCATTTTCCGCTGCTGGTGAGCGCGCCGGGCGAGCGCTTCCTCGTCGTTGATCGCGCAGGGGCTGGCCAGAACCTCGAAGAAGTGACGCTGCCCAAGCCTCTCTCCCTCCCCGTTTTTCCTGCCTCTGACCGGAGTTCGGCATGAACCACCGCACCTATTCCTCTCCCCTTGGCGGGCATCCGCCGCAAACGGATCTGCTCACCTCGCGCGCGGTGTTCACCGAGGCTTACGCGGTGATCCCCAAGGGGGTGATGCGCGATATCGTCACCTCCGCCCTGCCCTTCTGGGAGAAAACGCGGGTCTGGGTGCTCGCGCGCCCGCTCTCGGGCTTTGCCGAGACCTTTTCGCAGTACATCGTCGAGGTTGCCCCGGGTGGCGGCTCGGATGCGCCCGAACCCGATGCGGAGGCGGAAGGCGTGCTGTTTGTCGTCAAGGGCAGCGTGGAGCTGGATATGGCGGGTTCGCGCCATCAACTCACCCCCGGCGGCTATGCCTTCATCGCACCCGGCGAAAAATGGCAGTTGCGCAACCGCTCTGGCGAGATCGCCACCTTCCACTGGATCCGCAAGGCCTATGCTGCGGTGCCGGGGCTGGAAAAGCCGACCTCGTTTGTCACTTCGGACGCCGCCGTGCCGCTCTCCTATATGCCGGATTGCGACGGCAAATGGGCCACGCAGCGCTTCGTAGACCCTGCCGATCTACGTCACGACATGCATGTCAACATCGTCACCTTCGAGCCGGGCGGGATCATTCCCTTCGCCGAGACGCATGTGATGGAGCACGGGCTTTTCGTGCTCGAAGGCAAGGCCGTCTATCGCCTCAACCGCGACTGGGTGGAGGTGGAAGCCGGTGATTTCATGTGGCTTCGCGCCTTCTGCCCGCAGGCCTGCTACGCGGGCGGCCCCGGCCGCTTCCGCTACCTCCTTTACAAGGACGCCAACCGGCACATGCCGCTGCGCCCCTTTGCCGCCCGCCCCTGACGTTCCCCCCACCTCTCGCCCTGACTGCCCCAACAGGAGTTGACCATGACACTGACCCGCACTTTCGCCGCCCTCACCGCGGCGCTCACCCTCTCCCTCGCCGCCCTGCCCGCGCGTGCTGATGCGCTTGATGACATCAAGAAGGCCGGCGTGCTCAAAGTGGCCGTGCCGCAGGATTTCGCGCCCTTCGGGTCGGCCGGGCCGGATCTGAAGCCCGTGGGCTATGACATCGACATGGCGGGCCTGCTGGCGCGCGAACTCGGCGTGAAGGTGGAGGTCATCCCGGTCACCTCGGCCAACCGCATCCCCTATCTTGAAACCGGCAAGGCCGATCTCGTCATCTCCTCGCTGGGCAAGAACCCGGACCGCGAGAAGGTGATCGACTTCTCGGTGGCCTATGCGCCGTTCTTCTCCGGCGTTTTCGGTGCCAAGGACGTGGCCGTGGCCAAGGCCGAGGATCTCAAAGGCAAGACAGTGGGCGCGACGCGCGGCGCGATCGAGGAGCAGGAGCTGACCAAGCTCGCGCCCGATGCCACCATCAAGCGCTATGAGGACAACAACGCCACCATCGCCGCCTTCATCTCGGGTCAGGTCGATCTGATCGCGACCGGCAACGTCGTGGCGGCCGCCATTGCCGAGAAGTCCCCGGCGCGCGCGCCGGTCTCCAAGTTCGTGATCAAGAACAGCCCCTGCTACGTGGGCCTGCGCAAGAACGAGCCGGCGCTGCTCGCCAAGGTCAACGAGATCATCGGCAAGGCCAAGGCTTCGGGCGAACTCGGCAAGCTCTCGGAAAAGTGGCTCAAAGCGCCGCTTCCGGCTGATTTCTGAGTGTTCGCCACACGAACAAGCGCCCCGGCGTTCTGCCGGGGTCCCTCCATCGCACAAGCGTGAGACGATCATGAGGAAGCTCGATTTTTCAGCCCTGCTCCCCTACGCCGATGCGCTTGTGGAGGGCCTCATCTTCACGGTGGTGCTGACCCTTGTTTCCACGCTGGCCGGGATCGCGGTCGGCACCGTGGGGGCCTGGGCGCGCACCTCCGGCCCCCGATGGGCGGGCGGCCTGGTGGCGGCCTATGTGGAGGTGATCCGCAATACGCCCTTCATCGTGCAGCTCTTTTTCATCTTCTTCGGCCTGCCTGCCGCAGGGGTAAAGCTCTCGGAGGCCAGCGCGGCCTTCCTCGCGATGACGATCAACCTCGGTGCCTATTCCACCGAAATCATCCGCGCCGGGATTGATGCCACGCCCAAGGGCCATTGGGAGGCAGGTCTGTCGCTCGCGATGTCGCGCTTCGAGGTGTTCCGCCACGTTGTCCTCGCCCCGGCTTTCAAGAAGGTCTGGCCCGCGCTCTCCTCGCAAATCATCATCGTGATGCTCGGCTCCTCCGTGGTGTCGCAGATCTCGGCGGAAGACCTCACCTATGCCGCCAACTTCATCCAGAGCCGCAACTTCCGGGCGTTCGAGGTCTATTTCCTCGTCACCGCGCTCTACCTCGCGCTCAGCATCGCCATGCGCGCCGCACTGGCCGCGCTCGGTGCCAAACTCTTCCCGAAGGTGTGACCATGGCTGATTTCTCCTTCTGGGTCATTTTCTCCAACCTGCTGCTGGCCGCACGCTGGACCGTGCTGCTCTCGCTCATCGCCTTCATCTCCGGCGGGCTTGTGGGGGTGGTGCTGCTGTTCCTGCGCACCTCGGGGGTCAAAGCGCTGGCGTGGTTCGTGCGCATCTATGTCGAGGTGTTTCAGGGTACGCCGCTGCTGATGCAGCTTTTCCTGCTGTTCTTCGGGGTCGCGCTGTTCGGCATCGAGCTGAGCCCCTGGGCCGCGGCGGCGCTGGCGCTCACCTTGTGGACCAGCGCGTTTCTCGTCGAAATCTGGCGCGGCTGCGTGGAATCCGTCCCCAAGGGGCAATGGGAGGCCTCCTCCTCGCTCGCGCTCAATTACGTGGAGCAGATGCGCTACGTCATTCTGCCGCAGGCGCTGCGCATCGCGGTGGCACCCACGGTCGGCTTCTCGGTGCAGGTGATCAAGGGCACGGCGCTGGCCTCCATCATCGGCTTTGTCGAGGTGACCAAGGCCGGCACCATGCTCAACAACGCCACCTTCCGACCCTTCCTCGTCTATTCGCTCGTGGCGCTGATCTATTTCGCGCTGTGCTTCCCGCTGTCCATGCTCGCCAAAAAACTGGAGGGACGCCTCAATGTCGCCCGCTGAAACCCGCCCTCTCGTCGAGATCAAGGATATCCGCAAAAGCTTCGGCCCGCTGGAGGTGCTCAAGGGCATCTCCATGGATGTCGCGCAGGGCGATGTCGTGGCCATCATCGGGCGCTCCGGCTCCGGCAAATCCACGCTGCTGCGCACGATCAACGGGCTGGAGACCTTCGATTCCGGCTCCATCTCGGTCGATGGCACGCCCGTCATCGGCGGGGAGAAGGAACTCAAAGCCCTGCGCCGCAAGGTTGGGATGGTGTTCCAGCAGTTCAACCTGTTTCCCCACCTCACAGCGGCGGAAAACGTGGCGCTGGCCCCCAAGGTGGTGCTCGGCGCGGGGGCGAAAGAACAGGCCGAAACCGCGCGCGAGATGCTGGAAAAGGTGGGGCTGGGCGACAAGCTCGGCAATTATCCCAGCCAGCTTTCCGGCGGCCAGCAGCAGCGCGTGGCCATTGCCCGCGCGCTCGCCATGCATCCCAAGGTGCTGCTCTGCGATGAGATCACCTCCGCGCTTGACCCCGAGCTGGTGAATGAGGTGCTGCGCGTGGTGGAAACGCTCGCCAAAGACGGCATGACGCTGATTTTGGTGACGCACGAAATGCGTTTTGCGCGCGATGTCGGCTCCAAGCTCGTCTTCATGCATCACGGCAAGGTGCATGAAGAAGGCGACCCCAAAACACTTTTCGCCAAGCCGGGCACGCCGGAACTGGCGCAGTTTGTCGGCTCGATCGGCTAGAGCATCGGGCCGCACCATCGGCAAAGGCGCTAGGCGCGGGCGCGCAGTTCCTCGGCCACCAGCGCCAGCAAACCACCGCCGGTGAGCGGGCGATGCGCCACCAGCAACAGGTGCCGCATGTAGCGCTTTGCCTCCGGCAAGGGGGTGAGCGTCAGGCCCGGCATGTCGCTCAGGCCCTTCCAGCGCGGCAACACCGCCGCACCCAAGCCCTGCTCCACCATGCGGGCGATGGTTTCCGGGGCATCGATTTCGCAGAAGACCTCAAAGGGGCAACCGGCCTCGTTGAGATATTGCCACGCCAGACGCCCGCCCCATGAGCGGCGATCATAAAGGATAAGCGGCTGGTTTGCGGCGGCAGCGGCCAAGCTCGCCCCTTGCGCCCCTGCCCCCGTCACCAACACCAGCGGCTGCTCATCCAGCGAGAGCGCGCCGAGGCGCTTGGGCACGGCAAAAGGCGGGGCAACAAGGATCGCAGCATCGAGCTGCCCCAACTCCACCTGCTGATAAAGCTCCTGCGAAGCGCCCGGCACCACGGCCAGCACGGCTTGGGGTGCATCGCGCCGGAAGCGGCGGGCGATGGCGGGGATATGGTCCGTGAGTGCTGTGGCAATCGCGCCGAGGCGCAAGGTGCCGCGCAGCTCGCTCTGCTCAAGATCGGATCGCAGCAAGGCGGCCTCGCGCACGAGGCGCTCCGCGCGCGGCTGAAGCAGCTGGCACTCGGGCGTGGGGCGGGCGTTGTGCCCGGCGCGGGAGAGCAGCACACAGCCCAAGTCTTCCTCCAGCGCGCGGATGCGCTGGCTGACCGCCGTGGCGGTGATGCCCTGCGCCCGCGCGGCAGCCGCGATGCTGCCGAGTTCGACCACCTTGAGGAGACTTTCGAGGAAGCGAATATCTATAACTTTTTGCTTTGGATGAACCCTACAAATCCCGCTATTCTAATTTCGCTTCCCCTGCTAGCGTTTTGATCATCCAACGAGAGGATCATCATGAAAAGCGTTTTCCACCTTGCCTATAACGTCACCGATCTCGCGCAGGCCCGCCATTTCTACGGCACCGTTCTGGGCTGTGCGGAAGGGCGCAGCACGGAAACATGGGTGGATTTCAACTTCTTCGGCCATGAGATTTCGCTGCATCTGGGCACGCCCTTCAAAACCGAAGCGACCGGCAAGGTCGCGGGCAAGCTGGTGCCGATGCCGCATCTGGGCGTGGTGCTTCAGATGGACGATTGGAACATCATGGCGGAGCGCCTGCGCGCGGCGGGCGTTCAGTTCGAGCTGGAGCCGATGGTGCGCTTTGCCGGGGAACCGGGCGAGCAATCGACCATGTTCTTCCGCGACCCCAGCGGAAACCCCATCGAGATCAAAGGCTTCAAGGACTTCGATAGGGTCTTCGCCTCTTGATGCTGCTTCCTTTCTGCGGGCGCATGGATGCACCCGCCCGCGCGGGGTGGATCGAGGCGCTGAACGCGGCGCTGGCAGCGCATGGTGTCGAGGTGCGCGCGCTCGCTGATCTGCCCCCGGAGGCGCGCGCGCAAGCCGAGGTGGCGATTGTCGCCAACCCCGATCCGGCGGAACTGCGGGCTTTGCCCGCGTTGCGCTGGGTGCAGAGCCTCTGGGCCGGGGTGGAGCGCATGGTGGCCGAGCTTTCCGACCTGCCGATCACCCTGGTGCGGCTGGAGGATCCGCAACTCGCCGCCACCATGGCGGAGGCTGTGCTGGCGTGGACGCTGTATCTGCACCGCGACATGCCGCGTTATGCCCGCCAGCAGCAGGCCCGGCACTGGCAGCAACACCCCCTGCCCTTACCGGGTGAGCGCACGGTTGGCATCCTTGGGTTCGGCAACCTCGGACGCGCGGCGGGCGAGCGTCTTCTCGCCAATGGCTTCAAGGTGCTGGGCTGGCGCCGCAGCGGCGGTGAGCACGACGATATTCCCGTTGAACGGGGCGAAGACGGCCTGAGCCGCGTGCTGGCTCTAGCGGATATTCTGGTGGTTCTGCTGCCGCTGACGCCTGAAACCCGTGGTTTGCTGGATGAGGCACGCCTCGCGCACATGAAACGCGGCGCGAGCCTCATTAACTTCGCCCGTGGGCCGATTGCGCTGGAAGCCGCGCTGCTCGACGCGCTGTCACGCGGGCAACTAGCCCATGCCGTGCTCGATGTTTTCGATGCCGAGCCACTGCCGCCGGCGCACCCCTATTGGGCACACCCCGACATTACCGTGCTGCCGCATATCTCCGCGCCCACCCATCTTGGCACGGCCTCGCGCCTTGTGGCGCAGAACATCGCAGCCTTTCTCGCCAAGGGGAACATTCCTCCGGGTGTGGACCTGACACGCGGCTATTGACGCCGTTGAGCCGCAAAAATGCGTGCGCCGATTGCCAAGGCGCGGGCGATATGATCCATGAGGCCGGATTCGTCGTGGCGCATTTTAACGCTGCGGCCCGCTCTTGATCGCATCAGGATAGGTTTTTCATGTCTGGCACGGAAAACGCCGCAAGCAACCTGCCGCCCGAAGTGGCGCGGCGGCGCACCTTCGCCATCATCTCCCACCCGGACGCCGGCAAAACCACGCTGACGGAAAAGCTGCTGCTGTTCGGCGGTGCCATTCAGCTCGCGGGCGAGGTGAAGGCCAAGAAAACCGCCACCCAGACCCGTTCGGACTGGATGAGCATTGAGCGCGAGCGCGGCATTTCGGTCGTCACCTCGGTGATGACGTTCGAATATGGCGGCTGCGTCTTCAACATGCTCGATACACCGGGCCACGAGGACTTCTCGGAAGACACCTACCGCACGCTCACCGCGGTGGATGCCGCCGTCATGGTGATCGACGCCGCCAAGGGTATTGAGGCGCGCACGCGCAAGCTGTTCGAGGTGTGCCGCATGCGCGACATCCCGATCATCACCTTCATCAACAAGCTCGACCGCGAGGCACGCGACCCCTTCGATCTGCTGGACGAAATCGAGAAGACGCTCGCGCTCGACACTGCGCCGATCACCTGGCCGATCTCGCGCGGCAAGAGCTTCGCGGGCACCTATTGCCTCGCCGAGAAAACCATTCGCCGGCTTGAGAAGGACGCGGAGGTCGAAAAGGTATCGGGTGCGGATGACCCCAACCTGCGCGCCCTGCTGCCACCCTATGAGGCCGATGCCTGGATCGAGGAAGCCATGCTGGCCGAAGAGGGCTGCCGCCCCTTCGACCTTCAGGCCTTCCGCGAGGGGCACCTGACCCCGGTGTTCTTCGGCTCCGCGCTGCGCAATTTCGGCGTGCGCGACCTCATCGATGCCATGGCGGCCTATGCCCCCTCCCCGCGCGGGCAGGAGGCGGACAAACGCATGATCGAGGCGGGCGAGCCGAAAATGACCGGCTTCGTCTTCAAGATTCAGGCAAACATGGACCCGAATCACCGCGACCGTATCGCCTTCATGCGTATCTGCTCGGGCAAGCTCCAGCGCGGCATGAAGGCCAAGCTGGTGCGCACGGGCAAATCCATCTCGCTCAATACGCCGCAGTTCTTCTTCGCGCAGGATCGCTCGATTGCAGATGAGGCCTGGGCGGGCGATGTGGTGGGCCTGCCCAATCACGGCACGCTGCGCATCGGCGATACGCTGACCGAGGGCGAAGACCTGATCTTCCGCGGGGTTCCGAGCTTTGCGCCGGAAATCATGCGCCGCATCTCGATCTCGGATGCGATGAAGGCCAAGAAGCTGCGCGAAGCGCTCCAGCAGCTGGCCGAGGAAGGCGTGGTGCAGATTTTCGTGCCCGAGGATGGTTCCGGCGTCATCGTCGGCGTGGTCGGCGCGCTTCAGCTTGATGTTCTTCAGGCCCGTCTGAAGGCGGAATATGGCCTTGATATCACCTATGATGTCTCGCGCTTCTCCGTCTGCCGCTGGATCACCAGCGAGGATGGCAAGAAGCTCGACACCTTCATGGAGCGGCACCTTTCCGCCATTGCGCGTGACCTTGACGGCGCGCCGGTGTTCCTTGCGCCCAACGCCTTCTCGCTCAACTACGATGCCGAGCGCTATCCCGAGATCACCTTCTCGGATGTGAAGGATTATCAACGCAAGGCAAGCGCCTGATATGGAGTCGCTTTCACCGGTTCCAGCGCCCGTCATCTATGTCGATGCCGATGCCTGCCCGGTGAAGGACGAGGTGTACCGCGTGGCCGCGCGCCACGGCGTGAAAACCTATGTCGTCTCCAACAGCTTCATGCGCATCCCGCGTGATCCGCTGATCGAGGCGGTGGTGGTGCCCGCCGGCCTCGATGTCGCCGATGACTGGATTGCGGAGCGGGCCAATGCGCGCGCGGTGGTGATTACGGCGGATGTTCCGCTCGCGGCGCGCGCAGTGAAAGCCGGGGCGACGGTGCTCGCCCCCAACGGGCGGGCTTTTACGGAAAGCGCCATCGGTATGGCGCTGGCGACGCGCAACCTGATGGAAGATCTGCGCAGTGCGGGGGCTGTGACTTCCGGCCCGCCCCCGTTCTCGCCCAAGGACCGCTCGGCGTTCCTTTCGGCCCTGCATACGGCGCTGGTGCGCTTAGGGCGGGTCTAGCATCTTCTCCTGCGTCATATCCGGCATCGGCGGCTCCTGCGGGGCCAGCGGCGCAGGCTCGGTCGGGGTTTCCGCCTTGGCCTCCACCGCCTTGTAGGCGGCAAGGTTCGGCTCAATAGCCTTGGCAGGCGGCAGTTTCACGTCCCCACCGGCGCGGGCGAAGTGGTCGCACAGCAGGCCCATGTTGCGCAGGATGCCGTAGAGCGCGCGCATCTCCTCGAACTCACCGTTGATGCGGTTGCGGTTCATGGTGAAGACCAGCATGTTCGCATCCAGCACCTCGAAGATGGTGCGCTTTCCGGCCTTGAACTGCTCGGTGTAGAGGGTTTTGACGCTCTGCGCGGAGGTGAGCCCCTGCGCGGCCGCCGCACGCTTGGTGCGGCTGGCGTTGACGGTGAGGTAGAAGCGGCGAAGGTTCAGCTCCACGGTTTCACGCTCGTCCAGCACCTTGAAGGCATTGGCCTCGGCATTGGCGCGGGCGCGATCCACCTGCGCATTGAGCATGCCGCCGTCGTAGATCTTGAACGAGAGCGTCGCCATGGCTTTGACATCGACAATGCCCTGGCTGGCCGAGCGCACCCCGAGGAAGTGCTTGTTGAGACCATCGCCCTGAAGCTCCAGCTTGGGCAGGCGCTGGGCCTTCACGCTGTCGATCTGGTGGTTGAGGGCGATGCCGCTGGCGGTGAGCGCAGCCATCGACGGATTGGAGATGCGCGCTTTCTCCAGCGCCTTTTCAACCGTGGGCGGCACCAGCGCCTTGCTGGCCTGCGGGCGGCGCACCTGCTGCGGGCGCAGGCCCGTCAGGCGGCTGAATTCATCCATCGCGGTCTGGTAGTTGGTCTTGATGTCCGAGCGCAGCGCCTCGATCTCGATGACCTTCGACTGGATATGGTCGAGATCGGCCTTGGTGCCGTTGCCGCCCTGCTGGTTGAGCTTCACCACCTCGGCGAGCTGGCGCTGCTGGGCCACCGTCGCGTCAATCAGACGGATCAACTCCCCCTGCTCCAGCAGGTTGAGAAACGCATTGACCGTGCGCTGGGCGATGTCCTCGGCCTGATCCGCGAGCTTGTACTTCTCGGAGTCGATGATCGCGCGGTTGCGCTCCACCTCAAGGCGGGTGGCACCGAAGTCGAAAATCAACTGGCGGAAGGTGAAGCCCGCATCCGTGCGCGAGGTGCCCGCAATCTGCTTGGTATCGAAGGGGGTGGGATAATTGCTGTAGGTGCCGGTGGTGCCATGGCCGGTGCCGATGTAACCGGAGAGACTGGGCAGGAAGCCCGCCTCGGCATAGCGCAGATCAGCATTCGAGCCGCGGATCTTCGCGGCCTGTGCGCCCATCAGGGGGTGGCTGAGCACGGCAACGGCCACAGCCTCGCCAATGGGCAGGTGGCGCACCACCTTGCCTTGCGGCGTCTTGTTCTGGCGTGCCTCCGCTTCCGGGGTCTGCAGGGCCTTGGCCGCGCCCTTGGCGGCAAGGCTCGCCGCCGGCTCCGCCGAAAGGGCCAGCAGCGCCGGCTCCACGGCCTCGCGCGTTGTGTCCGATTTCACCTTGGTCTCCGGGATGGAGCCGGTGGTTTCGGGATCGCAAATTGACGGATTGTCAGGCGTGGTGAGCGTGACGCAGCTGGCCGAGGCCTCCAGCGCTCCGGTTGCGGCACAGCCCGCAACGGCGCTTCCGACGACGGCACTCAGGAGAGCAAATCTGAACGAGCGAAGGGCAGAAGGATGCCGCGGAGTCGTTCTGAACATGGCAGACCGGACTTTCTCTTGGTGCGGCCACGACGAAGAATCGTGACCCTTGATACACCTAGAGATTGCATCCGATGCGTAAATAACAACTTAAAATTGTATTTGCATTAACGTAGGATGTTAACCAATCTGCAAGGTGCCGACAAACGAAAAAGGACCGGCGCAAGGGCCGATCCCTGGTGTCAGCCTTCAGGCTGCCATGGGGGGTTCCGACTTGGCGGAGCCGTAGAGCATCATCAGCTGCGCCATGTTCTCGCTGGTCAATTCCGTTGAGAATTCAATTCCGTAGCTGTGGGGGCGCGTGGCGCGGATCATCCCGATGACGGAGAAATGCTCGGTGCCGATGGACACCTCCGCGCCGGCACGGTTGAGCAGATAGAGGCTGGCCGGGCGGAAGGAGCAGCCGCCCGCCGAGATCTCGAGAATTAACCCGTCGAACTTGGCGCCGGTTTCCAGCACGGTCATGGTGCCGGGAATCTCGCAGGTGTAGCGCTCGTGACGGCGCTGGAACCCTTTCTGGCGGCGGCCGAAAAGGCGCGGCAGGCGAAAGCTGAAACCGCCCTGTGTGTTGCGGCTCGGAAGAAGCTTCATGGTCGTTCTCCTCGTCTCTCTTGGCGGGGTCAGGAGGCCGTGCCCGTGCGGGCGGCAGCCTCATCGGTGTCAGCGCCTTTGCGGTCGGCGCGTTCCAGCGCGGCCAGCGCCACGTGGAGAAGGCCGGAATAGGCGGAAAGCGCCGAGTCCATGGTGTGATTGATGCGATCAAGGCTGTCCGCCACGCCCGCATCGGTCCCCTGCCCGGCCACGGGCGTCACCAGACGCGGGGGCAGCTCCTCCGAGAGCACGCGGGTCAGCGCTTCCTGGCTCTGGGCCAGACGGGCGAGATCCTGCTCCAGCGCGGTGAGGCGCACGCCATGGCGGGCCTCGAAGCCCTCCAGCGCGCGGGCCGCTGCCTCCAGCGCCACCGCATCACCGCCCCGCATCGTTTCGGCTTCGGCACGGCGGGCGATGTCCGCTGTCACCATTTCGAGCGCTTCAGACAGGCGGGTCGCGGTCTGGTGCTGGTTGGCCGTCAGAAGGCGCAGGTTATTGCCGTGCTGACGGTTCATTTCCTGCAGAGCGTCGCGCAGCATCATCTGATCGCCGCCGACGCCGCCGAGCACCTCGCGGGCGATGGCCTCAAAGCGGGCCGCGAGCACTTCGCCCTGCTCGGAGGCGACGCGCGCCACGCTTTCGGCCATGGCATGCTGGCCGCTTTCAAGGCGGCCGACCTGCTGGCCCATGGTTGCGATGATCTCGCTCTGGCGGGCCTGCTGGGCCTGAAGCGCCTGCATGCTCTGCGCGACCTGATCGAACTGGCCGGCAACGCGGGTGTAATCACCCAGAATATTGCCCACCATGCGCAGCAAGGCGGGATCTTGCAGGGCACCGCCCGAAACCGTGGCGCCTGCGGGAAGCGCGCCATGCTGGGCGCTGGCTTCCTCCTCCTCCGAGCCGATCTGCACCACGGAGGCGAGCCAACCTTCGAATTCGCTTTTCAGCACGCCCGCCGCCTGCCCGGCGAAGCGCCCCAGAAGGCCCACCACCAGCGAGGAAAACAGGCCGAACAGCGATGCGGCAAAGCCCGAAGCCATGCCTTTGAGCGGCTCCTGAAGCGCGGAGAGCAGCTCGCCGAACGCGCCGGAGGAATCCGAGCCGCTGGCCGAGCCTGCCAGCGAGCCGATGATGCCGCCGATGGAGCCCACCATGTGCAGAAGGCCGATGAAGGTGCCGATGAGGCCCATGAACACCAGCAGGCCCGAAAGGTAGGTAATGAGCGATTTCTCGTCGTTGATCGAGCTTTCGACCGAGTGGACGAGGGTGTTCATGGTTTCAACCGACACGCGGATCTTCTTGGTGCGCGCCAGCTCTTCCGTCACCAGCTCATAGGCATGGCCCAGCAGACGCGGACGCTGGAACACCTGTGCCGGAGAGTGGCAGCGCTCCAGCCGTCCTGCCGGGCTGTGCGAACGTCGCGTGTTGCCATGCTGGATGTCATCCCACATCTCACGCAGCGCCTTGAAGGCCACCACCTCGTTTTTCAGCTTGGCCACAAAAACGAAGGCCAGAACGGTCGAAAACGCGAAGGTGCCCAGAATGGTGAGCGTGATCTCCATGTGGGCGGCAATGCCTTCCATCACGAAGTGATTTTGCCAAATGCCCAGCGCGAGGATGATCACCACCGTGCCGATCATCTTGTTTCGGACGGCGGCGATGCGCTTCTCGACGGAGGTGGCGGCGATGGATTCTGCCGCCGTGGGGGAATTCTGCCTGTCTTTCATGGTGCACCTTCAGGAACGGCGTAAATCTCGATGCTGCCGCCTTGCTCTGGGCTGGACGTATCAAGGATGCGAATGGCGATGGATTTGGGCGGCACTTTGAGGGCCGAGAGCGCCTGCCGCGCGACCATGGCGCGGTAGTAGGCCATGTGGCGTCCTTCGGTGACCGCCCCGTTGGTGTTGGCGGCATAAGCGCGGATGATGACGCGAACCGTACCCTTGGCGAGGCCCTGCTCCTCGGCGAAGCCATTGATGGCCGTCTGCCCCGCCGGGTCCAAGCGATAGCTGCGCTCCGGAAAGCGCAGGGTCAGGAACTTGGCGTCCGGGGGCGGCTCCTGTTGCTGATCGGCCTGGGTCGAAGAGGTCGCGGAGCGCTTCTGTTGCGTGTTGATCGTGGGGTCATCCTTGCCCTCGGCGGCAAGTTCCGCCGATTTCGCCTTGGCGGCGGCATCCGCGCTGTCCCCCTTGCTTTCGGCCTTGCCCTGCGCCTCGGACTTCGCCTGCTGGGCCTTGGTCAGCTCCTCGACGATCTTTTCCGTCAGTTCCTTGACCGGCGTGTTGGGCGCCGAGGAGACATTCGCCGCCTTGGCGATTTTCTCGACGGCCCCCTTCGAGATGTTTTTCGAGAGGACGTACACCGTCACCGCCAGCAGCATCATGACGAAGGCGAGCACCTGCACCATGGAGGTGAGTGCGTCCACATAGCCCGGCCAGTAGTCTTCGCTTTGTTCGGATCCGTGCGACATGCCGTTTTACCGTGTTGGGAGGCGGGAGAGGAAATGGGTCATGCGGCCCCCTTGAGGCGGCGCAGCACCTCGTCCTTGGGGCCATCGGCAATCAGGCGACCGCGTTCGATCCAGATGAGGCGATCGACCAGATCGAGCATCGGGGCGCGATGGGTCGCCAGAACCACGGTTCGATCCGCCAGTTCGGTTTTCAGGTCGCGCGCGAGACGGGCTTCCAGCACGGTATCCATGGCGGCTGTCGGCTCATCGAGGATGAAAACCTTGGCGCTTGAGAGCAACGTGCGGCCCAGCGCCACGGCCTGCCGTTCGCCGCCCGAGAGCGCCTCCCCGCGCGGCCCCACCGGCAGGCCGAAGCCCAGCGGGTGACGTGCGACGATGTCCTTCACCCCGGCAAGGGTTGCGATGCGGTCCACCTCGGCAATATCGGGCGCGCGCACGCCAAAGGTGAGGTTGGCGAGCAGGGTGTCGTCCATCAGGCCGGGGTTCTGGCCCAGATACCCCAGCGCGCCGCGCAGGGCGTGGGGCTCGTATTGGCGAGCGTCCATGCCGTCGATCAGCACGGCACCGGCGGTGGGTTCATAAAGGCGCATCATCAGGCGCAGCAGCGTGCTCTTGCCGGAGCCGGAGCGCCCGATGATCGCCACCTTCTCGCCGGGGCGGATGGTGAGGGAAATGCCCTCCACCTGCGGGCTGGACTGGCCGGGATAGGTGAAGGACACCGAATCCAGCCGGATTTCACCGCTCACCGGGGCCGCGCGCGCGCCGGTGGGATCGCCGGGGGATTCGAGCGTATCGCGCCCGGTGAGGGACAGCGCCTTGAGGGTATCGCGGATCTGGCGGGCGCGGTGCAGCAGCGACACCAGTTGCCCGACCGGGGCGATGATGCGGCTGACCAGCAGGGTGCAGGTGGTGAGCGCGCCGATCGTCATGGTGCCGGTGGTGACCTGATACACGCCGATGAGCGTCACCAGCACGATCATCGCCTGCCCGACCACCGTGCTCGCGTAGCCCGCAAAGCCATGCCAGAACCGCCCGAGGTGGCTGGCAAAGGCATATTCGGCGTAAGTGCCCTCAAAGCGCCCGAGGGTCGCACGCTCCATGCGGCTGGCCTTGATGGTTTCTAGCCCGTCCACGGTTTCGATGACGCGGTTGGTCTGCTTCTGCGCAAGGCGGGCGGCGCGGGTCTGGGGTTCGAGGGAGGCGCGGTGCGTGAGGTGGTGAAGGCCGACCAACGCGAGAATGCCGAGCACAGGTGCTGCCACCACCGGCCCGCCGTTGAACCAGATGAGCAGAAACACCAGCGCCAGAAACGGCGCATCGACCGCCACGGAAACGATAAGCGCCGGCGTGATCTGCGCCAGTTGCTCGATCTCGCGCAGGCGGATGGACAACGCCCCCGCCGCGCGCGGCGCCCGCACGATCTGGGTGGAAAGCAGGCGGCGCATGATGCCCGCCTGAAGCGCCGCGCTGGCGCGGCAGGAAATGGCATCCTGAATTTTCAGGCGCACGAAGCGCAGCGCCAGATCAGCCCCGAGCGCGAGAAAAACGCCCAGCGAAATGGCCCAGAGCGTATCGAGCGCGGCATGAGGAATGACGCGATCGAACACGAGGCCGGAGTAGATGGGCAGTGCGAGCAGCAACAGGTTCGAGATTCCGGCCGCCACCATGAGGCGCACCAGCATCCAGCCCTGCCGCTCGCGCACAAAGCGGATGGCGGTTTGGACCGGGTCTTCATCGACATCGGCCTGCGCTGTGTGGGACTCACCCGCCGGGCGCAGGTGCAGCAGCAGCCCGCCCGCCTCTGCCTTGAGCTGCGCCAGCGTGATCCGATAGCTGCCCAGCGTGCCGATCCCTTCGAAGGAATCGCCCTCACGCCCCAGAAGCAGGCGGGCGTCGCCACCCTGAACGAGAACCAGCACCGGGAAATCCGCACTGGTCAGCGCGGAGGGCGCCTGAAACGCGCGCGTGGCCTCAAGCCCGCGTGCCGCCGCATAGGCGATCATCGCCTCTGGCCCCTCGAAGGATTCAGCGGCCTCCTTGCGATCCGGCACGGTGGAGATCAGATCAATCAGGCATGAGGCGGCTTCCGGTGCCGCGCCCCCTTGCGGCGCCTTGGTGCCCAGCTCGTCGGCCAGCAGGCCAAGCCGGGTGCGCGCATCCTTGAACCAGGCCTGCCCCTGGGGCGCAGCGGTTTCGGGAGGGGGAGGTGCTTGCGGCTCCAACGTTGAAACCCTCAGTTGCATTAGGAGACACAACTCTGGGTCGTGTTAACTGCATTTGATGGGATTACCCTTAACAGGTCGTAAACCCTTGCAGCCCAAAATAGCGAATATTCCTAGTCATTTCGGGGGTCTCGTGACTCTTCCTGCCCTTTCCCTCGCCCAACCCGAGCCCCACGCACCGGAATCCCCTTCCGCTACCCCCGTGGAGCAGGCCAAAGCTGACACCAATCTTGGGTTGCGTCATTCCGACCTCGACCGAATCGCCCATGAGGCCCACGGCCAGTTCGTGATGGTGCTGGGCGGCGTGCTCGGCCTGGCCCTGCTCTGGGCCGGTTTTACCGAAATCGACCGCGTGACGCGCGGGGCCGGCAAGATCATTCCGCAAAAGCTGAAGCAGGAAGTGCAGCACCTCGAGGGCGGCATCATCACCGACATCATGGTGCGCGAGGGCGAGCGGGTGCGCGCCGGGCAGCCGCTTGTGCGGGTGGAGAACACGTTCTTCCGCTCAGAGCTGGCGCAGGCTGCGATCGAGCGCGCCTCGCGCCGCCTGAAAATGGCGCGGCTCGACGCCGAAACCAGCGGAAAACCCGTGGTGTTTCCGGCCGATCTCATCCAATCAATGCCGCGCGCGGTGGAAAACGAGGAGGCGCTCTATCGTCGCCGCAAGGCCAACCTCGATGAGCAGATCTCGATTCTCACGCAGCAGGCGCGGCAAAAGGAGATCGAGCTGTCCGAATTGCGCTCACGCCAGCCGCTGGTGCTGCGCGAGCGCAAGATTTCGGAAGAGCGCCTTGCGATTCTCTCCAAACTCTCGAATGCCGGGGCAGCCTCCCTCAACGAGACGCTGGAGGCGGAGCGGCTCCTGCAACAGGCGCTGACACGCCTCTCCGATCTCGCCCATGACATTCCGCGCAATGAGGCCGCTTTGTCGGAAATTGCGCAGAAAAAAGCGCAGATCGTTTCGGCATTTCAGGCCGAGGCCGAGAAAGAGCGCACGCAGGCCGCGATTGACCTGCAAAAGCTGGACGAGAACATCCATGCGCTGCAGGAGCGCCTGCGCCGTTCCGAGGTTTCCGCCAGCATCGCGGGCACGGTCAACAAGCTCAACGTGCTGAGCGTGGGTGCGGTGGTGAAACCCGGCGAGGCCATTGCCGAGATTGTGCCCACGGATGAAGCCATCAGCGTGGAGATGCGCCTCGCTCCGGCAGACCGCGGCAATGTCTGGCCGGGCGAAAAAGCCATCGTGAAGGTGAGCGCCTATGACTATTCGGTGCATGGCGGGCTGAGCGCCCGGGTCGTCGATATTTCGCCCGATGCGTTGCAGGACGAGCGCGGAAACCCGTACTTCCGCGTGCGCCTTGAGGCGGATGCCAAGGGGTTCGGCGAGAACAAACCGGTTCTGCCCGGCATGCAGGCGGATGTGGATGTGATCGGCCAGCGCCAGAGCGTGCTCGCCTCGCTGATCAAGCCGATCCGCCGCATCACGGACAACGCCCTGCGCCAGTAAGCGGCCCAAACCGCCCCGACATAAAAAACCCGCAGCGAGCGCTGCGGGTTTTTCTTTGGAGCGATGCGGGGTGGTGGCCTCAGGCCACCACTGCCAGCTGGGCGATGACGTTGGTATGGGACGCATCGTCATAGATGGTGTAGGTCGTGGTGCTGCCCGCCACCACCATGTCATAGTTGGCCGGGTTGTCCGTGACATTGACCGTATCACCCGCATCCACCCGCAGGGTGAGGATCGCGCTCGGATTGCCGTCGATCTGCGAGATCTGCGCCCCCGAAAGGTTGAGCGTGGCAGTGACACCGGCGCCGGTGAAGTCGATGTCCTGCACATTCGTCAGGGCCGCCAGCAGTTGCGTGTCGGTGATGGTAGCCCCTGCCCCGTTGAACACCACGCTGTTGGCACCGGAGCCGCCGTTGGCGGTGAGACCGGCCCCGAGCGAGGCAGCATCGATGATGAAAACATCATCGCCATCGTTGCCGAACAGCGAGTCGGCACCGCCGCCGCTGGTAATGTTGTCATTGCCCGCACCGCCAATGAGCGTGTTGGCAGCGGAGGTGCCGGTGATGGTCATGCCGGTGGAAACCGCCGAGGCATTGATGTTCTCGAAGCCGGTGACATTGGCGAAATCACCGCTGGTCTGATCGGCATTGTTGAGGTTGACGCTCGCGCCGAAGGTCATCACCAGCGTATCCGATCCGCTGCCGCCATCCACCACCGCTTCGGTGCCATGGTAGGAGACGGTGTCGTTGCCGCCACCGGCCTGGAGAGTATCCGTGCCGCCCCCGCCATCCAGCGTGTCGTTGCCGGAGCCGGCGCGCAGCACATTGTTGTTGCTGGTGCCGGTGAGGCTGACAGAGGACGACAGGCCCGAGGCATCAATGTTGGTGAAGTTGCTGACAACGGTGAAATCGCCGCTGGTCTGGTCGCTGTCATTCAGATTGACGGTGGCCCCGGTGCTCATGATCAGCGTGTTGGTGCCGGTGCCGCCGTCAATGGAGGCCTCGGCGTTGGTATAGGTCACGGTGTCATTGCCGCCGCCGGCGCTGATGATATCCGCGCCGCCGTTGCCGGCGATGGTGTCATCGCCGGCCCCGGTGGAGATGGTATTGGCAGCCGAAGAGCCGGTGACAACCAGCGCCGCCGAGAGCGCGGAGGCATCAAAGGATTCGAAGTTGACCACCGAGACGGTGTCACCCGTGGTCTGATCCGACCCGGCGGAGACGGAGAGATTGACGCTGGTGACGCCCGAACCCGCCGCAATGACCACGAGGTCGTTGCCCGAGCCGCCATCAATGGCGGTTTCCGCGCCGCGCTCTGTCACGGTGTCGTTGCCGTTGCCGGCGTTGATGGTATCCGCGCCGCCAGCCCCGTCGATGGTATCGTTGCCGGAACCGCCGATCAGCGTATTGGTGTTTGAAGACCCCGTGAGGGTGAGCGAGGCCCCCAGCGCCGAACCATCCACATTCTGGAAGTTCGACACATTCACCGCATCGCCGTTGGTCTGATCGGAATTGCCCAGATTGACGAAGGTGACATTCGAAAGAACCAGCGTGTTGGTGCCGGTGCCGCCGTTGATGGTGGATTCGGTACCACGATAGGTCACCGTATCGTTTCCGCCCCCGGTGTTGATGACATCCGCGCCGCCAAAACCATCAATGGTATCGTCGCCGCCGCCGGTGGAGATGGTGTTGGCCGAGGAAGTTCCCGAGACGGTGATCCCGCCCGTGGCCGAACTGGCATCGATGTTCTCGAAACCCGTGACGCTCACGGAATCGCCCGTCGTCTGGTCGCCCCCGGCACCGATATCGAAGACAGCAATGGTGCCGCTCACCACAGTCAGGGTGTCGGTCCCGGTGCCGCCGTCGATCGAGGCTTCCGCACCGCGATAGGTCACGGTGTCGTTGCCTGCCCCGGCATTGATGGTATCCGCCCCGCCGTTGCCATCGAGGGTGTCATTGCCGCCCGAACCGGTAATCGCGTTGACCCCGGCGCTGCCGGTGATGTTGGCGCTGGCGGCCAGATGGGCATCCACATCGGTGAAGTTGCTGACAAGGGTGGAATCACCGCTGGTCTGGTCCGCATTGGCCAGATTCACAGTGGCAACCGTGGCAACCACCAATGTGTTGGTGCCGGTGCTTCCGTCGATCGAAGTCTCCGAACCGCGATAGGTGATCGTGTCGTTGCCCGCCCCGGCGTTGATGGTATCCGCGCCGCCGTTGCCGTCGATGATGTCATCGCCGGAGCCTGTGGTCAGCGTGTTGGCCCCGGAGGAGCCGGTGATGGTCATGGCAGAAGCGACTGCCGTGGCATCCACGTTCTGGAAATTCAGCACATTGACGAGATCGGACGAGGTTTGATCCGTGCTGGAGAGGTTGATGGTCGCCGCTGCCTGCATCACCAGAGTGTTGGTGCCCGTGGAGCCGTCAATGGCCTGCTCGCCACCGCGATACGTGACGGTATCATCGCCCCCACCCGCGTTGATCGAGTCCCAACCGCCGTTGCCGTCGATATTGTCGTTACCAGAACCGGTAGTGAGCCAGTTCTGGCCGCTGGAACCACGCACCGTCATCGCGCTGGTGATGCCGCCTGCGTTGAGGACATCAAAACCGGAGACATTGACGCTATCGCCGATCGTCTGGTCCGCCGCCGAAAAATCGATGGAGGTGATGGTGCTCAGGGTCGCCAGATTGAGGTAATCGAACCCCGAGCCCGCGTTGATCGAGACTTCCGTGCCGCGATAGGTGACGCTGTCGTTGCCCCCGCCTGTGTTGATGACATCGGCACCGCCGTTGCCGTCCACCACGTCGTTGCCGTTGCCCAACGTGATGGTGTTGGCGCCGGTGGAACCCGTCACCGAGAAGCTGCCCGCTACCAGTGTGGTATCGATGTTCTGGAAATTGCGGATCGATACGGTATCGCCCGTCGTCTGATCCGACCCTGCGGCCACGGACAGATTGATGCTGCTCAGACCGGTGAGCGAGCGCACGATGAGGGTGTTGGTACCCGCCCCGCCGTCGACCACACTCTCGCTGCCATAGGTGGAGATGGTGTCGTTGCCGGCGTTGCCGTTGATGGTGTCAAAACCGCCGCCACCGTTGATGATGTCATCGCCCGAGCCGCCATTGATGGTGGTGGCGCCCGATGTGGCCGTGATGGTGAGCGCCGTGGTGACGGCACTGGCGTTCACGGTTTCACAGTTGATGACGTTGGCCGCATCGCCGGTGGTCTGGTCTGTCCCGCCCGCCACAGTCAGGTTGACGGCGGTAACGGCCGTGCCCGCCAGCAGCACGAGCGTATCGGTGCCGCCCCCACCGTCGAGCGTGGCTTCCGCGCCGCGCGAGGTGATGGTGTCGTTGCCCGAGCCGCCGTTGATGATGTCGGCGCCGCCACCGCCATCGATGGTATCGTTGCCCTGCCCGCCCGTGATGGTGTTGACGGCGGCGGAACCGGTCATGTTGGCGGTCTGGGCCGAGGTGAGGAGCGAAGCGTCGATATTCTGGAAGTTGGTGGTGTTGGCGGTATCGCCGGAGGTCTGGTCGGCGTTGCCCAGATTGACCGTCGCCCCCGAAACACGAAGCTGAAGCGTATTGTTGCCGGTGCCGCCGTTGATGGTGGCCTCGGTGGCACGATACATCACGGTATCGTCCCCTGCCCCGGCGTCGATGATATCCGCGCCGCCGTTGGAGTCGATCAGGTCTGCGGCGGAAGAGCCGGTGATGGTGTTGGCCGCGCTGGAGCCGTAGAGCGTCACCGAGCTGTTCAGTGCCGAGGCATTGACGTTGGTGAAGCCCGTAACCGTCGTGAGATCGCCCGCGGTCTGGTCGGCCAGCGAGAGATCGATGTTCACCACAGCAGCCAAAATCAGCGAATTGGTGCCGGTGCCGCCCGCGATCGAGGTTTCACCACCGTTGTAGGTGACAGTGTCGTTGCCCGCGCCCGCATTGATGACATCGAGGCCGCCGAGGCCGTTGATGGTGTCGTTGCCCGAACCGGTGGTGATGGTGTTGTCGCCGCTCGACCCGGTCACCGTCACGGCGGCGGTGAGCACCGCGCCGTTCAGGTTCTCGAAGTTGGAGACGGCCACGGTGTCGCCCGTGGTCTGGTCCGCCCCGGCGGCCACCGAGAAGTTGATCGCCGTGACACCGGTTGCCACCGCAAGGGTGAGCGTATCAAGGCCCGCGCCGCCATCGATGGAAGTTTCCGAGCCGCGCCAGGTGACGATATCGGCGCCCGCGCCGCCGTTGATCACATCCGCGCCGCCGAAGCCGTCGATGGTGTCGTTGCCCGCACCGCCCGTGATGGTGTTGACGCCGGACGAGCCGGTGATCTGCACGCTCTGGAGCGCGGTGAGCGCGGAGGCGTCCACGTTCTGGATACCGGTGACATTGGTGATATCGCCGGAGGTCTGGTCGGCAGCCCCCAGATCCACTGTGGTTGCGGCGCGCATCACCAGCGTATTGGTGCCGGTGCCGCCCGCAATCGAGGTTTCCGCCGCCCAGTAATCGATGGAGTCGTTGCCTGCGCCGGCATTGATGACATCGGCGCCGCCCCCGCCCCGGATGGTATCGTTGCCGGAACCGGTGGAGATGGTGTTGGCATTGGCGGAGCCGGTCACCGTGAGCGCGGTGGAAAGCGCGGTGGCGTTGAGGTTTTCGAAGTTCGATACCGCCGCGCCATCGCCCGCCGTCTGGTCGGCGTTGGCCGCAACCGAGAAATCGACCGCCGTGATGCCACCGGCCGCCGCGAGCACCAGTGTATCGACGCCCGAGCCGCCATCAATGCTGGTTTCCGTGCCGCGATAGGTCACGCTGTCCGC
Organism: Pseudomonadota bacterium; assembly: GCA_020161475.1. Lineage (GTDB taxonomy): Bacteria > Pseudomonadota > Alphaproteobacteria > Rhizobiales > Beijerinckiaceae > Rhabdaerophilum. The sequence continues at coordinate 32,250 of JAIUNQ010000006.1, forward strand.
GCCGCCGCTGGCGTTGATGGTGTCCGCGCCGCTGGCACCGTCGATGGTGTCATCGCCCGAGCCGCCGGTGATGACATTGGCCCCTGACGAGCCGGTGAGGTTGAGCGCGGTCGCCAACGCAGAGCCATCCACATTGGCAAACCCCGTCACGGTGACGACATCACCCGTGGTCTGGTCGCCCGCGCCGAGGTTCACCACGCTGGCCGCCTTGAGCACCAGCGTGTTGGTGCCGGTGCCGCCGTCAATCGAGGTTTCGGCGTTCCAATAGTCCACGGTGTCGTTGCCGCTGCCCGTGGTGATGACATCCGCACCACCCCCGCCATGGATGATGTCATCGCCCGAGCCGGTGTCGAACACATTGGCCGAGGCGCTGCCGGTGACGTTGAGCGCCGTGGTGACGGCGGTTGCGGTGAGATTTTCGAAGTTGGCGATGGTCGCGGCATCGCCAGTCGTCTGGTCGGAGCCGGAGGAAACCGCGAAATTCACCACGGTGACAGCCGTACCCGCCAGCAACACCAGCGCATCGGTGCCCGCACCGCCATCCATGGAGGTTTCGGTGCCGCGCGCGGTGACGGTGTCGTTGCCGCCCCCCGCATCAATGGTGTCGGCCCCGCCTGCACCATCGATGGTATCGCCCCCCGTGCCGCCCCGGATGATATTGGTGCCTGCCGAGCCGGTGAGCACAACGCCTGCCGAAAGCAGCGTGGCATCGATATTGGCGAAGTTCACCACATTGACGCTGTCCGCCGTGGTCTGATCCGTCGCGCCCAGATCCACGGTGGCTGCGGTGCGCAGCTGAAGCGTGTTGGTGCCGGCATCGCCATCCACGAGGGTTTCCGTGCCGCGATAGACGAGGATGTCATCGCCAAGCCCGCCGTGCAGCGTATCGGCCCCGCCGTTGCCGTCGATCGTGTCGGCGCCCGCACCACCGGTGATGATATTGGCTCCTGAAGAACCGGTGAGCGTCAACGCCGTGTTGATGGCGCCAGCATCGATGTTCTGGAAGGCGGTGACGGTGGCGAGATCGCCTGTCGTCTGGTCAGAGAGCGAGAGGTCCATGTTGACCGCGCTGGCCAGCTGGAGCGTGTTGGTGCCCGCGCCGCCCGCGATCGAGGTTTCGCCGCCATTGTAGGTGACCGTGTCGTTGCCCGCGCCCGCGTTGATGACATCCGCACCGCCGCGGCCGTCGATGATGTCATCGCCCGAGCCGGTGGTGAGGGTGTTGTCGCCCGTCGAGCCTGTGACAATGACCGCCGTGGTCAGGGCCGAGGCATTGAGATTCTCGAAATTCGAGACGGCAACGGTGTCGCCGGTCGTCTGATCGGCACCGGCCGCAACGGAGAAATCCACGGCGGTGATCCCGGTGGACACCGCCAGCACCAGCGTATCCGCACCGGCACCGCCATCCATCGAGGTTTCCACGCCGCGCCAGGTGATGGTGTCGTTACCCGCACCGCCGCTGATGATATCCGCGCCGCCATTGCCGTCGATGGTGTCGTTGCCCGCGCCGCCTGTCAGCGTGTTGGCCCCGGCAGAGCCGGTGATGACAACGCTCTGGAGCGCGGTGAGCGCCGCGCCGTCCACGTTCTGGATGCCGGTGACATTGGTGATGTCGCCCGTGGTCTGATCCGCCGCGCCGAGGTCCACGGTCGTGGTGGCGCGCAGAACGAGGGTGTTGGTGCCCGCTCCACCTGCGATGGAGGTTTCCGCCGCCCAGTAATCGATGGTGTCGTTGCCGCCCCCTGCATCAATCACGTCGGCACCGCCGCCACCGCGAATGATGTCGTTACCCGAACCGGTGAGGATGGTGTTTCCGCTGGCCGAGCCTGTGACGGTGATGGCGCCCGAGAGTGCCGTGGAATCGAGGCTTTCGAAGTTGGAGACCGCCGCGCCATCGCCCGTCGTCTGGTCTGCCCCCGCAGCCACCGAGAAATTGACCGCAGTGATCCCGCCGGAGGCCGCCAGCACCAGCATATCGGTGCCCGAGCCGCCATCGATACTGGTTTCGGTGCCGCGATAGGTGACAGTATCGGCGCCCGCGTTGGCGCTGATGACGTCGGCACCGCCCGCGCCGTCAATGATGTCATCGCCCGAGCCGCCCAGAATGGTGTTGGCCCCGGCAGAGCCTGTCAGCGTCAGGGCATTGGCGAGGATCGTGGCATCCACATTGGCAAAGCCAGTGACAGTGACCGTATCGCCGGTGGTCTGGTCACCGGCGCCAAGATCGATCACGCTCGCGGCCTTGAGCACCAGCGTATTGGTGCCGGTGCCGCCGTCGATGGTGGCTTCCGCGCCCCAGTAATCCACGGTGTCATTGCCGCCGCCCGCGCTGATCACATCCGCGCCGCCTCCGCCCCGGATCACATCATTGCCCGAACCGGTGGTGAAGACATTGGCCGAGGAGCTACCCGTCACGGTGAGCGCCGAGGTCACAGCCCCCGCATTGAGGTTTTCAAAGTTGGCGATGGTGGTGACATCGCCCGTGGTCTGGTCCGCCCCGGCGGAAACCGCGAAATTCACCGCCGTCACAGCAGTGCCGGCCAGCAGCACCAGCGTATCGGTGGTTGCGCCGCCATCGATGGAGGTTTCCGCGCCGCGCGCGGTGACGGTGTCGTTGCCCGCGCCCGCATCGATGGTGTCCGCGCCGCCCGCGCCGTCGATGGTGTCATCGCCCGAGCCGCCCCGCAGCACGTTCGCCGCCGCCGAACCGGTGATCGAAATACCGGTGGAGAGCGCCGTCGCATCAATGTTGATGAAGTTCGAGACGTTGACCGCATCCCCGGAGGTGGCATCGCCCGCGCCGAGGTTGACGGTAGTGGCCGCGCGCAGCTCCAGCGTATTGTTGCCCGTGCCGCCGTTGATCGAAGTTTCGGTGCCGCGATAGACGACGGCATCATCGCCCGCGCCCGCATCGATCACATCCGCGCCGCCGTTGCCGTCAATCGTATCCGCGCCGGAACCGGTGATGAGCGTATTGCCCGCCACGGAGCCGAACACGGTCAGGCCCGTATTGATGGCGGCAGCGTTGAGGTTTTCGAAGTTGGCGATGGTGGTGGCATCCCCCGAGGACTGATCCGCGCCCGAGGAGACGCGGAAGTCCACCGTGGTCATGCCGCCCGCCGCTGCGAGCTGAAGAGTGTCGTTGCCGTTGCCGCCATCGAGCAGGGTTTCGCCGCCCCGGAAGATGAGGGTGTCGTTGCCGCCGTTGCCGTAGAGCGTATCCGCGCCGCCGTTGCCGTCGAGGGTATCGTTGGCGGAGCCGCCGGTGAGTACGTTCGCACCCGCCGAGCCGGTGAGCGTGACCGCCACGGAAAGGCCGGAGGCATCCACGTTCTGGAAATTGCTGATGAGGGTGCTGTCCGCGGTGGACTGATCGGCCGCCGAGAGGTCGAGCGTTGCGGTGGTATCGAGCACCAGCGTGTTGGTGCCGGTGCCGCCGTTCAGCGCGGTTTCGGTGCCATGGTAATGCACCATGTCGTTGCCCGCGCCCGCGTTGATGGTGTCCGCGCCGCCGTTGCCATCAAGCGAGTCATTGCCCGAGCCACCGGTGAGGACATTGTCGCCCGTGGAGCCGAGCATGGTCAGGTTGGCGGAAAGGGTCGAGCCGTCCACGTTCTGGAAATTCGACACGGCCACACCGTCGCCGGTTGTCTGGTCGGAGGCGGTGAGATCGATGGTCACCGCCGTGCGCAGGATGAGGGTATCGGTATCCGCGCCGCCGTCGATGCTGGTTTCCGTGCCGCGATAGCTCACGGTATCGGCCCCTGCCCCGGCATTGATGACATCCGCGCCGCCGTTGCCGTCAATCGTATCCGCCCCGGCTGAGCCGGTGATGGTGTTGGCGGCGGAAGAGCCGGTGATGGTGAGCCCGCTCGCGAGTGCGGAAGCATCGAGGTTCTCGAAATTGCGCACCGTGACGGTATCGCCCGTGGTCTGGTCCGCCCCAGCCGCGACCGAGAGATCCACCGCCGAGGTGCCGCCCGTTGCCGCCAGCACCAGGGTATCGGCACCCGAGCCGCCATCCACGCTGGCTTCCGTGCCGCGATAGGTGACGCTGTCGTTGCCGGCACCGGCATCCAGCGTATCGGCTCCGCCGTTGCCATCGATCGTATCCGCGCCCGAACCACCCGTGAGGATGTTGGCCGCTGCCGAACCGGTGATCCAAACGCCGGTCACCAGCGTGGAGGCATCGACATTGGTGAAGTTGTTCACGGTCGCCGCATCGGACTGGGTCTGGTCGGCGGCGGAAAGGTTCACGGTAGTGGCGTTGCGCAGCAGCAGCGTGTTGGTACCAGTGCCGCCGTCGATCAGCGCTTCGGAGCCGTAGTAGGTGACGCTGTCGTTGCCAGCACCGGTGGTGATGGTGTCGTTGCCGCCGTTGCCGTCCACGGTGTCATTGCCCGCGCCGGTGAGCAGCGTGTTGGTGCCGGAGGTACCGGTAACGGTGAGCCCGCTCGTCACGGCGCTGGCATCGAGGTTCTCGAAGTTGCGCACGGCCACGGTGTCGCCCGTGGTCTGGTCCACCCCCGCCGCCACCGTGAAATCGACCGCCGCGGTGCCGCCGGACGCCAGCAGAACCAGCATATCGGTGCCGGTGCCGCCATCAAGACTCACCTCCGCGCCGCGATAGGACACGGTATCGGCCCCTGCCCCGGCGTTGATGACATCCGCGCCGCCGTTGCCGTCAATCGTGTCCGCGCCCGCACCTGACGTGAGCGTGTTGGCACCCGATGAGCCGGTGATGGAAATGCCCTGCGAAGACAGCAGGATCGAGGCATCGACATTGGTGAAGTTGGTGACGATCACCGCATCGCCCAGCGTCTGATCCGAGCCCGCCACGCCGGAAAGGTTGATGTCCGTGACGCCGCCCGAAGCGCGCAGCAGCAGGGTGTTGGCCCCAGTGCCGCCGTCAATGAGCGTTTCCGCGCCATAGAACGAAACCGTATCGTTGCCCGCCCCGGCGCTGATGGTGTCCGCGCCGCCGTTGCCGTCAATCGTATCCGCGCCCGCCCCCGAGGTGATGACGTTGGCCCCGCCCGAACCGGTGATGGTGAGCGCGGTGGAGAGCGCTGTTGCGTCGATATTCTCGAAATTGCGCACGGAAACGCTGTCGCCCACGCTCTGGTCGGAGCCGGCGGAAACGTTGAGGTTGAGCGTGGTGAGCGTGGCCGTGGCCGCCAGCAGCAGCGTGTCGGTACCGGTGCCACCATCGATCAGGGTTTCACCGCCGCGATAGGTGATGGTGTCGTTGCCGGAGCCGCCGTTGAGGGTATCGGCACCGCCGCGCCCGTCGAGCGTATCGTTACCCGCGCCGCCCGAGAGCACGTTGGCCGCCGCTGAGCCGAGGATCACCGCGTTCTGGACCGCGCTGAGCAGCGTGCCATCCACATTGGCAAATCCGGTGACAGTGGCCGCATCGCCGCTCGACTGATCCGCTGCGGCCAGATCGATCGAAGCGCCGTTGCGCAGCACCAGCGTATTGGTGCCGGTGCCAGCATCGACCGTGCTTTCATTGCCCCAGAAATCAATGGTGTCGTTGCCCGCGCCTGCGTTGATGATATCCGCACCGCCGCCACCGTGGATGATGTCATCGCCCGAGCCGGTGAGCAGGATATTGGCTGCGGTTGAGCCCGTCACCGTCACCGCCGTGGTCATGGTGGTGGCGTCGAGGTTCTCGAAGTCCGATACCGCCGTGGTGTCGCCGATGGTCTGGTCCGTGCCGGAGGCGACCGAGAAATCGACCGTTGTGAGGGTGGAGCCGTTGAGCAGCGTGAGGTAATCCGCGCCCGCACCGCCGCTGATGGCGATTTCCGCGCCGCGATAGATGACCGCGTCATCACCCGCCCCGGCGTCGATGACATCCGCACCGCCCGCGCCGTCGATGGTGTCGTTGCCGCCACCGCCCGTGATCAGGTTGGCCGCAGTGGACCCCGTGAGCGTGACGCCCTGCCCCGCGCCAAGGCGCGAAGCATCGATGTTGACGAAGCCGGTGACATTGGCGAGATCGCCCGTGGTCTGATCCGCCGCGCCGAGATTCACGGTGTTGACGCTGGCCAGCACCATGGTGTTGGTGCCGGAACCACCGCTGACGCTGGTTTCGGCGCCATAAACCGCCACGCTGTCATTGCCCGCGCCCGCGTTGATCACATCCGCGCCGCCGAGGCCGTCGATGGTGTCGTTGCCCGAGCCGGTGGAAATGGTGTTGGCGCTGGTGGAGCCTGTGACAATGATGGCCGTGGTGAAGCCCGAGGCGTCCACGTTCTCGAAATTGGTGACGGAAACGCCGTCGCCGACCGATTGATCCGCCCCCGACGGCACCGAAAGGTTGACCGAGGAAATGCCCCCGCTGCCGACGATGACCAGCGTATCGCTGCCCGCGCCGCCATCCACCACCTGCTCGGCCCCGCGCCAATAGACGGTGTCGTTGCCGGCGCCCGCCGCGATAATGTCCGAGCCGCCCGCGCCGTCGATGGTGTCATTCCCCAGACCGCCGGTGATGGTGTTGTCGCCCGCCGAGCCGGTGAGCGTGACCCCGGTGGCGAGCGTTGCGGCCGAAACGTTGTCAAAGCCGGAGACAACGGTGGAATCCCCGCTCGTCACATCCACTGCGCCGAGATCGACGTTGGCCACGGCGCGCAGCACGAGGGTGTTGATGCCGGTGCCGCCATCAATGCTGGCTTCGGTGCCGCGATAGCTCACGGTGTCATCGCCCGCGCCCGCGTTGAGCGTATCCGCGCCGCCGCCGCCATCGAGCGTATCCGCCCCCGCGCCACCCAGCAGCGTGTTGACGCCCGTGGAGCCGGTGATGGTGACGCCCTGGGTCGCGCCAAGGCCGGTGGCATCCACGTTCTGGATGCCGGTGACCATGGTGGCATCGCCCACGGATTGATCCGCCAGCGCGAGGTTGATCTCGGTGGCGCTGGCCAGCACCAGCGTGTTGGTACCCGCCTCGCCGTCAATCGTGGCCTCGGCCCCGCGATAGGTGATGGTGTCGTTGCCCGCGCCCGCGCGGATGACATCCGCGCCGCCGCTGCCGTCGATCACATCGTTGCCCGCGCCGGTCAGGATGGTGTTGGCACCGGTCGAGCCGGTGACGGTCAGGGCACCTGACAGAAGGCTGGCATCCAGATTTTCGAAATTGGTGGCCACACCGGCATCGCCGGTGGTCTGGTCCACGCCCGCCGCCACCGAGAAATTGACCGCCGTGATGCCCGCCGCGCTCAAAAGCTCCAGCGTATCGGAGCCCGAGCCGCCATCGACCAGCGTTTCCGCACCACGGAAGGTGACGGTGTCGTTGCCCGCGCCGGCGTTGATGGTATCCGCGCCGCCGTTGCCATCGAGCGTATCCGCGCCTGCGCCACCTGTGATGATGTTGGCCCCCGAGGTGCCGGTGATCTGGGCGATCTGCGTCAGGGTCAGGGCCGAGGCATCGACGTTCTGGAAGTTGCGCACCACGGCAAGATCGCCCGCCGACTGATCGGTGGCGGAAAGATCGATCGTGGCGGCTGCCCGCAGGATCAGGCTGTTGGTGCCGGTGCCGCCGTCTATGCTCGATTCAGAGCCCCAGTAATCCACCGCGTCATTGCCCGCGCCGGACTGGATGATGTCCGCGCCCGAGCCGCCATGGATGATGTCGTTACCCGAGCCGGTGAGAATGGTGTTGGCCCCGGCCGAGCCGGTGATGGTCATGGCCACGCCAAGCGCTGTGGCGTCCACGCCCTCGAAACGGCTGACAAGCGTGGTATCGCCCGCCGTCTGGTCTGCGCCTGCGGTCACGGAGAAGTCCACGCTGGAGACGAGCGTGCCCGCGTTCAGCACCAGCATATCGCTGCCAGCGCCGCCATTGATGGTGGTTTCCGAGCCATGCACCGTGACAAGATCGTCACCCGCGCCGGCGTTGATGGTATCCGCGCCGCCGTTGCCGTCGATGGTGTCATCGCCCGCGCCGCCGGTGATCAGGTTGGCTCCGGTGGAGCCGGTGATGGTGGCCCCGCTCGCGAGCGCCGAGGCATCGACATTGGCAAAGCCGTTGACGATGACGGCATCGCCCGTGGTCTGATCCGCATTGGCGAGGTTGACCGTGCCGGTGCCGCGCATCACCAGCGTATTGGTGCCGGTGCCGCCCGAAAGGGACACTTCCGAGCCCCAGTAATCGACGGAATCGTTGCCCGCACCCGCGTTGACGACATCCGCGCCGCCCCCGCCCTGAACCACATCATCCCCCGCGCCGAGGGTCAGCGTATTGGCGGAGCCCGAAGCATTGACGATGAGGTTTTCCCCCGCCCCGAGAATGGAAGCGTCGAGATTCTGGAAATTGGCGACATTGACCGCATCCCCGGTGGTCTGATCGCCCCCCGGTGCTGTGGCGAAATCGACATGGGTGATGCCCCCGCGCGCGCCCAGCACCAGCGTATTGGTGCCTGCCCCGCCATCGAGGCTGATTTCCGAGCCGTGGAAGGTGACGCTGTCGTTGCCCGCGCCCGCGTTGACGATATCCGCGCCGCCGCGTGCATCGATGGTGTCGTTGCCCGCCCCGCCCGTGATGATGTTGGCCCCGGTGGAGCCCAGCAGCGTCACCGCCTGCGCGGTGGTGAGCACGGAGGCATCGATATTGGCAAAGCCGGTGACATTGACGCCATCGCCCGAGGTCTGGTCCGCCAGCGCGAGATCGACGCTCGCGACGGTGCGCAGCAACAGCGTGTTGGCGCCGGTGCCACCCGCGATGCTCACCTCGCCCCCGCGATAGGCCATGATGTCATCGCCCGCGCCGCCCGAGAGGATATCCGCACCGCCACCACCGTCGATGGTGTCATCGCCTGCGCCGCCGAGCAGGCTGTTGGCGGCGGAATCGCCGGTCATCACAAGGCCCTGCGTCGAGCCGAGCGCCGTGGCATCGACATTGACGAACCCGGTGACATTGACCGCATCGCCGGAGGTCTGGTCCGCCGAGGCCAGATTGACGTTGGTCACCCCGTGCATGATGAGGGTGTTGGTGCCTGCACCGCCCGCCAGAACAGATTCCGAGCCATAAAAATGCACGGTGTCATTGCCCGCGCCGGTATCGATGACATCCGCCCCGCCCCGGCCATCCACCACATCGTTGCCCGAACCGGTGGTGATGGTGTTGGCGACGCTGGAACCCGTCACCGTCAGGTTGCCGATGAGCAGCGAAGCGTCCACGCTCTCGAAATTGCGCACGGTGGTGGAATCGCCCGCCGTCTGGTCTGCGCCCGCCGCCACCGAGAAATCGACATTGGAAATGGTGCTGGTGGCGTTGAGCAGCAGGATGTCCGAGCCGGTCTGCCCATCGATCAGAAGCTCGGAGCCGCGCGCGGTGACAATATCGTTGCCCGCGCCCGCGTTGATGGTATCCGCACCGCCGTTGCCGTCGATCACATCCGCCCCCGCACCGCCCGTGATGAGGTTGGTGCCGGTGGAGCCGGTGATGGTCGCGCCCTGCGTCAGGCTCGCGCCATCGACATTGATAAAGCCGGTGACATTGGCGATATCGCCCAGGGACTGATCCGCCGCCGACAGGTCGATGGTGCCCGCATTCATCAGGCGCAGGGTGTTGGTGCCGGTGCCGCCGTTGATGCCGGACTCCGTGCCGTAATAATCGACGGTATCGTTGCCCGCGCCGGTCGAGATGGTATCGAGCCCGCCGCCGCCGTGGATGATGTCATCGCCCGACCCCGTAGTGATGACATTGGCGGAGGATGCGCCGAACACGGTGAGGCCGGAGGTGGCAGCCGCCGCATCGAGGTTCGAGAAGTTCGTCACCTCGACGCTATCGCCCACGGTCTGGTCCACGCCGAAGCCGGAGGCGAAATTGACGCTGGTGAGCGTGGTCGCCCCCGTCACCAGCAGGGTGTTGTTGCCGGTGCCGCCGTCGATCGAAAAAGCGCTCGCCCGGTAGGTCACGGTGTCGTTGCCCGCGCCTGCATCGATGATGTCTGCGCCCGCATCGCCGTCGATGGTATCCGCGCCAGAGCCGCCCGTGATGACGTTGGCATTGGCATTGCCGTGCAGGGTCACGCCGGTGGAAAGGCCGGAAGCATTGACGTTGTCAAAACCCGTCACGACCGCCACATCCGCCAGCGTCACATCGGCCGCCGCGAGATCGACGTTGAGGGCATTGCGCAGCACCAGCGTGTTGGTGCCCGCACCGCCCGTGATGGTGGCTTCAGAGCCCCAGACGCTGACGGTATCATCGCCCGCGCCCGCGTTGATGGTGTCTGAGCCGCCGCCACCATCGATGGTATCCGCGCCCGCGCCGGTGATAATGCTGTTGGCCCCGGAGGAGCCCTGCACGTTCGCCGCCTGCAAGGTGCCGAGCGAAGCACCATCCACGTTCTCGAAGCCGCTGACGACCACGAAATCCGAGCTGGTCTGGTCCGCATTGGCAAGGTTGATGGTCGCGCCCGCGCGCAGCAGCAGCGTGTTGGTGCCGGTGCCGCCATCGAGCACCATTTCGGAGCCGTAATAGCTGACGGTATCGTTGCCCGCGCCTGCGTCGATCTGGTCCGCGCCACCGCGCCCGTCGATCACATCGTTGCCTGCGCCGGTCTGGAGGCTGTTGCCCGCCAGCGAACCGGTGACACTCATGTTGGCGCCGATGAGATGGGCGTCCAGATTCTCGAAGGCGAGGACAGTCGTGCCGTCGCCGCTGGTCTGGTCGATGCCCGCGCCAAGCGAAAAGTTGACGTTGGTGACGCCCGAGGTCGCGGCCAGAATAAGGGTATCGTTGCCCGAGCCGCCATCAAGGCGGGTTTCGCCCCCACGCGCGGTCACGGTGTCATCGCCCGCCCCGGCCTGCACGGTATCCGCGCCGCCGCCACCGTCGATGGTATCGTCGCCGCGCCCGCCCGTCAGGGTGTTGGCCCCGGCGGACCCCGTGACATCGAAACCGTTGTTGAGCGCCGAGCCATCCACGTTCTGGATGCCGGAAATCGTCGTCAGATCCCCGATGCTCTGGTCGCTTGCCGACAGGTCGAGCGTCGCGCTGGCCTGAAGCACCAGCGTGTTGGTGCCCCCGCCCGCATTGATGACGTTTTCGCTGCCACGATAGGTGATGCGGTCATTGCCCGCGCCGGTGACGATGGTATCCGCGCCGCCGTTGCCGTCGATGGTGGTATCGCCCGCCCCGCCCAGAATGACGTTGGCGAGCGTGTTGCCGGTAATCGTCACAGGCTGGGCTGCGGTCAGCGTGGTGGCGTCCACGTTGGTGAAGCGCGTGGTCGCGGTGGTATCGTTCAGCGTCTGATCCGCAGCGGAGAGATCGATCGAAACCTGCTCGCGCAGCACCAGCGTATTGGTGCCGGTGCCGCCGTCGAGGCTGGCCTCGGAGCCGTGATAGGCGACGGAATCGTTGCCCCCGCCCGCATTGATGACATCAAGGCCGCCCCCGCCATCAATCACATCATTGCCCGAGCCGGTGGTGATGCGGTTGTCGCCGGTCTGCCCGGTGACGGTCATGCCGGTGGTCACGGCCGCCGCGTCGATGTTCTCGAAGCCAGAGACCGCCGTGGCATCCCCGGAGGTCTGGTCGGCGGCGTTGAGGTTGACGTTGGCACCTGTCAACATCACCAGCGTGTCGTTGCCGGTGCCGCCCTCCACGGTGGCTTCACCGCCCGCGTAGGTGACAGTGTCGTTGCCCGCGCCGGCGAGCAGCGTATCCGCGCCGCCATTGCCGGTGATGACATCATTGCCCGCCCCGCCCTGAAGGAGGTTGGCATTGGCGGTGCCGATGAGCGTGTTGTTGCCGGTGGCCGAGCCGATGACATTGGTGATGTCGGAGAGGTTGTCGCCTTCGGCCTGCCCGCCCTGCCCCTGCCCGGTCAGCAGATTGATATTCACGCCCGCGCTGGAGCCGGAATAATCGACGGTATCGATGCCGCCGTTGCCGATGATGGTATCCGCGCCCGCCGAGCCGATGAAGGTGTTGTTGCCGCTGGTGCCGACGAGGCTGTCGGCGAAGGCAGAGCCTTCAACGTTCTGGAAGTTGGTCAGCACATCGCCTT
>JAIUNQ010000007.1 GCA_020161475.1 Pseudomonadota bacterium
GTCCAGCGTCACTTGGATGAGGCGGTTATTCTCGGACATCGTGGCCTCAGCGCCGGTTGAGACGAACAGCGACGGAGCGGGCATGGGCTTGCAGCCCCTCAGCCTCACCCAGCGCGATGGCCGCCGGCCCAAGCGCTGCGAGCTGATCCGCTCCCAGTGACAGAATGGACGACTTCTTCACGAAGTCCAGCACGCCGAGGCCCGAAGCAAAGCGCGCCGAGCGCGCTGTGGGCAGCACATGGTTGGAGCCGCCGACATAATCGCCGATGGCTTCAGGCGTATGACCGCCGAGGAAAATCGCGCCGGCGTCGTTGATCGTTGCCGCCACTGCTTCGGGGTCGGCCGTGATGATCTCAAGGTGCTCGGCGGCGATGCGGTTGGCGAGTTCCGCCGCCTCCGCCATGTCTTTGACCAGCACCACCGCGCCATTGTCGCGCCAGCTCGCGCCCGCGATCTTCACGCGCGGCAGCGTCGCCAGCTGCCCCGCCACGGCGGAGACCACAGCCTCGGCGGTGGCTTCATCGTCGGTGATCAGGATCGACTGGGCGGCAGCATCATGCTCGGCCTGCGCCAGCAGATCCGCAGCGACCCATTCCGCGTTGGCTGTCTTGTCGGCAATCACCACGACCTCGGAAGGTCCGGCGATCATGTCGATACCGACGGTGCCGAAGACCTGACGCTTGGCGGCGGCCACAAAGGCATTGCCCGGCCCCACGATCTTGAACACCGGCGCGATGCTCTGCGTACCGAAAGCCAAGGCGGCCACGGCCTGCGCGCCGCCGACCCGATAAATCTCATCGACCCCGCCCAGACGGGCAGCCGCCAGCACCAGCGGGGAAATCTGCCCCTTGGGCGTCGGCACCACCATGGCGAGGCGCTTCACACCCGCGACCTTGGCGGGAATCGAATTCATCAGCACGGAGGAGGGATAGGAGGCTGAGCCACCCGGCACATAAAGGCCGACAGCGGAAATCGGCCGCCAGCGCCACCCCAGACGCACGCCGAGTTCATCCTCGAAAAGCGTATCCTGCGGCTTCTGGCGCTCGTGGAAGGCGCGGATGCGATTGGCCGCAAACTCCAGCGCTTCGAGCGCCTTGGGATCGCAGGCGGCACGGGCCGCGTCGATCTCCTCATCGGCGATGCGCAGGCCCTTCTCGTTCAGATCGAGGCTGTCGAACCGCTCAGAGTAATCATAGAGGGCGGCATCGCCACGCGCGCGCACATCGGCAATGATGGCTGCCACCGCGCGGTCCACATCCTCCGAAACCTCACGTTTGGCCCCCAGCAAATCCGCAAAGCGCGCAGCGAAATCCGCATCGCGGCTCGAAAGACGCCAGGCAGGCTGGAAACGGGCGGTTGGAAAGTTGGCGGGCATGACGATCAGGCGGGTCGTGAAGGAAGCCTCTCCTTAGCCTTCAACCCGCTTCGCCGCAACGCCAACAAAGATGATGAGGCGAGTTTGGCCCATTGCTCTCAACAGTTCCCTCATGACAGGTTCATCTTGGGCCCCTAGAGTGGGGCGTCGCAGCGTGTTTGCAGGCGCGTTGCCCAAGAAGGAGTTTGCCTCATGTCCCTGTTTGCCACCGGGCTGGCCGGTCGCCTTGCCAGAATCGCGTTGGGTGCCGCTGTGATGACGCTGGCTGGCGCTGAGATCGCCTCCGCACAGTATTATCCGCCGGGCCCGCCTCCGGGTTATTATCGCCAGTCGCCCCCGCCGGGTTACCCCAGCTACCGCGAAGACCAGTACCGTCGTCAGCAGCGTGGCTATTATGACGAGGGCTACCAGCGCCCGCGCCGCGCGCGCATGGGCTCCATTTGCGGCACCTCGCGCGGCTCCTGCCAGCAGCCGGTCTATACCCCGATCGGTTCGCGCTGCTTCTGCATCATCCCCGGCTTCGGCAAGAAGTTCGGCGTTGTGCAGTACTGAGGCGCGCGACATCGAGACACGAAAAGGGCGGCTTTAAGCCGCCCTTTTTTGTGAACGAAGCATCCGCATGATCCCGAAACCGGTACCCACTTTCGGGGCGGATGAAGCTTCTTGCCTCGCATCCGCATCATCCCGAAACCGGTACCCACTTTCGGGGCGGATGCTTAGCCCCGGATACGCTCGACCTTGGCGCCGCAGCGCTGGAGCTTGGTTTCCAGCCCCTCGAAGCCGCGATCCAGGTGATAGACGCGGTTGATCATGGTTTCACCTTCGGCCGCGAGCGCCGCGATCACGAGCGACACCGAGGCGCGCAGATCGGTCGCCATGACGGGCGCGCCCTTGAGCGTCTCCCGGCCCTCAATGATGGCGGCATCGCCATCAAGGCGGATCTTCGCGCCGAAGCGCGCCAGCTCCGAGACGTGCATGAAGCGGTTCTCGAAGATGGTCTCGATGATCGTGGAAACACCATCCGCCCGGGTCATCAGCGCCATGAACTGCGCCTGAAGGTCGGTCGGGAAGCCCGGGAAGACTTCCGTCGTGATGTTGACCGGCAAAATCTTGCCGCCTTCGCGGCGGATGCGGATGCCGTTCCCTTCGGGAATCACTTCGGTGCCCGAGGCTTTCAACTTGTCGAGCGCGCTCTGGAGCAGATCCGGGGTCACGCCGTCGAGCAGGACATCACCGCCGGTCATCGCCACGGCGCAGGCATAGGTGCCGGCTTCGATACGGTCCGGCAGCACGCGGTGGGTCGCGCCATGGAGATGTTCGACACCGATGATTTCCAGCGTCGGGGTGCCGATGCCAGAGATCTTTGCCCCCATCTTGACGAGGCAATGGGCGAGATCGGTGACCTCCGGCTCGCAGGCCGCGTTTTTGATCACGGTCTTGCCGCGCGCGAGCACAGCGCCCATCAGCGCGGTATGCGTGCCGCCCACCGTCACCTTGGGGAAGTCAATCTCGGCGCCCTTGAGGCCATCGGGCGCGGAGGCGAGCACATAGCCGCTGTCGATCTCGATCTTGCAGCCCAGCTTCTCCATCGCCATCAGGAGCAGATCGACCGGGCGGGTGCCGATCGCGCAGCCGCCGGGCAGCGAGACTTTCGCCTCGCGCATGCGAGCAACCAGCGGGGCGAGCACCCAGAAGCTCGCGCGCATCTGCGAGACCAGTTCATAGGGCGAAACGGTATCGACGATATGCGCAGCCTGCAGGCGCACGACCTCGCCGTCCTCGGCGCTTTCGCCGGGGCGCTTGCCCGCCACCATGACATCGACGCCGTGATTGCCGAGGATGCGCTTGAGCATGCGCACGTCCGACAGACGCGGCACGTTTTCGAGGATCAGCGTCTCCGGCGTCAGCAGGCTGGCGATCATCAATGGCAGGGCGGCGTTCTTGGCCCCGGCAATCGGAATCGTGCCGTAAAGCTTCTCGCCGCCAATGATCTTGATGCGATCCATAAGTGTGCCCCAGTCCCGAAAAACAATGCGAAGCCGCCCGAACCGGTGGGTTCAGGGGAAAACGCGGGCGTGCTGTGCCAGATTGCGCGCCAGAAGGCAAATCAGGCGGCAGCCCTCATCCGCGCTCCTTCGGGGGGATTTGCGGCGGATTGACGGCAGCACTCTCCGGCGCAGGAGGCTCGCGCCCGGCGGTGGAGCGGGCACGCGACTGGGCCTTGCGGCGTTTCAAATTTTCGCGAAGCGCCTCGGCAAGGCGGGCCTTGCGCGCATCTGATGCGGAATTTTCGCTCATTCGGGGGCCCTTTCTGCCCGAATCACCGGTCGTTTTGTGAATTTGCGCATGGTTTTGTTTGTGATCAATGCCGCCCATTGGCGCTGCGCGCGAAGGTGTATAAGATTGGAATGTTTCGTAACTGCGCGCGAGCCCACCAGAGGCATCCCGCGTCAGGGCAAGGCTGAACGAATGTCAGACCAGAAGATCACCCCCGTCCCAAGCGCCCGTCCCGCGTATGATTACAGCGCGGCTTTCCATGCCGTCACGGAGACGTTGAAAAGCGAAAAACGCTACCGTGTTTTCACGGAGATCGCGCGGGATCATGATCGCTTCCCGCGCGCTACCTGGCATACGCCGCAGGGCGCGCGCGAGGTGACGGTGTGGTGCTCCAACGATTATCTGGGCATGGGCCGCCACCCCGATGTCATCGCCGCCATGGTCGATGAGGCCCAGCGCGGCTCGGTGGGCGCGGGCGGCACGCGCAACATTTCCGGCAACAGCCACGCCGTGTGCGAACTGGAGCGCGAACTCGCCGATCTGCACCAGAAGGAGGCGGCGCTCCTGTTCTCCTCCGGCTATGTCGCCAACCAGACCGCGATCGCCACCATCGCCCAGTGTCTGCCGGGCTGCATCCTGTTCTCGGACAGCGACAACCACAACTCGATGATCGACGGCGTGCGCCGCGCGGGCTGTGACAAACAGATCTTCCGCCACAACGATGTCGCGCACCTCGAAGAGCTGCTCAAGGCGGCCGATCCCGCCCGCCCGAAGATCATTGTATTCGAGAGCGTCTATTCGATGGATGGCGATGTCGGGCCGATCAACGCCTTCTGTGATCTCGCGGAAAAGTACAACGCGCTGACCTATCTCGATGAGGTGCATGCCGTGGGTCTTTATGGCCATCGCGGGGCGGGTTACGCCGAGGAAATCGGCGCGATGGACCGCATCGATATCTTGCAGGGCACGCTCGGCAAGGGTTTCGGTTGCTTCGGCGGCTATTTTGCCGCCAAGGCGGAAATCGTGGATGCCGTGCGCTGCAATGCCCATGGCTTCATCTTCACCACCGCCATGCCGCCGCCGATTGCCGCGGCCGCCACGGCCTCGATCCGGCACCTCAAAACCTCGCAGGCGGAGCGTCAGGGCCAGCGTCGGCAGGTGGCGCGCACCAAGCGCCGCCTGTCGGAAATGGGCATTCCGGTGCTCGACAACCCGACCCATATCGTGCCCGTGATGATCGGCGATGCGGCGCTGGCGAAAGCCGCGAGCGACCTTCTGCTGGAGCGTCACAACATCTACGTCCAGCCGATCAACTACCCCACCGTGCCGCGCGGCACGGAGCGTTTGCGCATCACGCCGACGCCGTTCCATTCGGATGAACTCGTCGAAGTCCTCGCAGAAGCCCTCGTCGATGTCTTCGATAGCTTGGGCCTCAAACGCTCGGCCTCTCCGGCGCTTGCCGCCGAATAAGCGCGGCGAAAGCCCATAAAAAAAGGCCCCTCGCGGGGCCTTTTCCATTTCAGAGGGCAGGAATCAGGCCTGCTTGCCGCCGAAGGGGTTGGCGTCCTTGAGCGCGCTCAGGCCCTGCTCCACGGCTTCCTTGGCCTTGGCCTGCGCCTTGTTGGCTTCGGCGGTCAGCTCTTCCTGCAGGCTCTGGGCCTTCTTCTGGAATTCGGCACCGGCCTCGCTCAGGTGGCCCGAAAGGGTGGACACCTGATTGGTGACATAAGAGGTCTGGAGCTTGATCGCCTCTTCGACCGACTTGGCCGAAATGAGGTTCTTGGCGAGATCGAAGGCCGAGGCAATCGCGTTCTCGGTGAAGGCGAGGCCCTTCTTGCGCAGTTCCAGCGCTTCGCTCTGGGCGGCACCGGCCTTGCTCTCGATGGTGGACATGGCTTCGGTGGCGGCGGTCATCGCCTTGTCGAAACCTTCGCGGGCCTGCGTCACGCCCTTTTCCAGCGCCTGACGGACTTCATCGGGCAGTTCAAACTTGTCGATGGACATTGGTATTCTCCCTTTGGTCGTGACCGGCTCAACGCCGAGCCCGGCGCGCATGCTAACCAGCGTTTGTGACAGAATCCACGGCCGATTTCGGGCGAAGACGAAAGTCTCGTCCCCTTTGCCCCTCACCCGCCCGCATTAACGCTGAGCGCAAGCTGATGTCTTTCGGCACGCCGCTCGCATAGACCTTTGCGCGCGCCCGATTTATGGAGAATATGTTAAGAGGCGTTCCAGAACGGGACATGTTCCCGGATCGAGCGCGCGGTATCGTGGTGTGCGTAAGAGGTTCAGGCATGATGAGCGAGACTCCCAACAGGGCAGCCGCAGACCTGCTGTCCGAGGACCTGTTGCCAGCCGCCGCGCGTGAAGCGGTGCTGCAATCGCCGTTTCCAGCAATCATTCTGAATTCTGCCGCCATCGTTCTCTTCGCCAGCCATGCCGCCGCCCGGCGTCTGGGACAGGTGGACGGCGCCGCGCTGATGCGTGCGGGCCTGCCGCGCCTTGCGCCCGGCTCGCAACGCCTTGCCGCGCTGGCACAGGATCTTCCCGAAGCGGCCCGCTTCGAGCGCCTCCGGTTCGTGGTCGCGCATCGCCCCACGCTAGTCCCCGCACAGGCAAGCGCCCTCACGCTGGCGGATGGCACACAGGCCTTGCTCGTGTTTTTCACCGAGGGCGCGGCCTTGACCGGCCCGGTGCTGGCTGAGGCGCGGGCGACCCAGCCCCAGGATGCGCCGCCGGTGGCCGCCCCGCTCCCCCCGGCCCCACCGGCCGTGCGCCCCAGCCGTTTCGTCTTCTCGCTCACGCGGGAGGGTTGGATCGACAGTCTGTCCCCGGCCTTTCATGAGGCGCTGGGGGGCCATGCCGAGATGTTTGTCGGGCAAGCCATGGCGAGTGTCGCCGGCGCGCTGGATCGCCATGCCGGGGATGCCATTGAAAAAGCCGTCGCCGCAGGGACCACCTGGGGCGGGCTGCGCCTGAACTGGCCGCTGCCGAAAGAAGGGCGCATGGTGCCGGTGGTGCTCTCCGCCATGCCGCTGCATGATGCCGGAGGCTTGAGCGGATTTTCCGGCTTCGGGCGTGTGCTGTTCGATGAAGCGATGCCGCTGATGGCCCCCTCTCCAGCGCCTGAGACTGTGGCGACGGAAGCGGCCGTGCCGGCCCCCGTCGTCGCGCCCGAACTCGCCCCGGCAGATGCCGGGGAAGGCACGGCCCCGGCTGCGGAAACGCTGGTGGAGACCCTGCCCACGTCCTCGGATGATCTGGAGCGGGCCATTCTCGCTTTTGCGGCGGATGATGCCGAGGCGATCGAGCTTCCCCAAGCCCCCCAGCCCTCCCTTGAAGCGGACGAGGATGTGCACGCCCCTGAGGCTACGGAGATTTGTTCTCCGGCGGCCCCTGCGGCGGTCGACACTGCTGTGCCGCCTCAACCCACCCCCAGCGAGGATGCGCCGGACGGTCCTGAAGCGGCAAACGTCGTCTCCCTTCGCCCTGGGCAGATCGATCTTCCCGCCGGTTTGCCGCCGCATCTTGCGCGCCCCGGCCTCTCGATGAGCGAGCGAAACGCCTTCCGCGAGATCGCCCGTGCTTTGGGCGCGAAGTTCGAGCCGGAAGAGGGCAACGTGCAGAGCCCTCCGGAAGCCGCTGTCGAGGCCCCAGCCCGCCCGGATGCACCGCAAACGCCGGACCTTTTCGCGCAGGCCGCGCCGCCCGTGACCGAGCCTGCCCTAGAGGTGGCCGCAGCCGCCCCCGCCGAGGAAGCCGGCGAAGACGACGAGATGTCGCTGGTCGATGCGCTGCCCATTGGCGTTCTGGTGCTGCGCGGGGAGGAGCCGCTGTTTGCCAACCGCACCCTGCTGGATTTGACGGGCTACCCCTCGCTGGAGGTTTTCATCGCCTCGGGCGGTGCGCGCGCCTTGTTCCGCAAGGGAGCCCTGCCGCGTGAGAGCGAGGAGGGCTTCGAGACGGTGGTGCTGGCAACCCGCGAGGGAGAAACCCTGCCGGTCGATGCCCATTTGCAGCTGGTGCAATGGGATGGAGCGCCTGCCTCGCTCATCGCCTTCCGCCGCGCGGTGGAGCTGGAACAGGGCCGCGCCCTCAAATCCGTTGCGCAGGATCTCAAGCGCATGCGCAGCGAGGCGAGCGAGTTGCGGGCCGTGCTCGACACCGCCACCGATGGTGTGGTGACGCTGGATGAGACGGGCGCGATCCTTTCGCTCAACCACGCCGCAGAAGCCCTCTTCGGGCTGCACCAGAATGAGGTCACCGGTTCGAGCTTCGTTCAACTGCTGCACAACGAGAGCCATGCGGCGGTGCTCGATTATTTCGAGGGACTGAAGACCAATGGCGTACGCTCCGTGCTCAACGACGGGCGCGAGGTGGCGGGGCGCGAGAAGAAGGGCGGTCGCATTCCGCTGTTCCTCACCTTCGGGCGCATCTCGGATGAGGAGCCGCGCCGCTATTGCGCGGTGCTGCGCGACCTGACGGCCTGGAAGCGCGCCGAAACCGAATTGACCGAGGCGCGCAAATCGGCTGAGAGCGCTTCGGCCAAGAAATCCGATTTTCTCGCCAAGGTGGGGCATGAGATCCGCACGCCCATGAATGCCATCATCGGCTTTGCCGAGGTGATGCAGGAAGAGCGGCTCGGGCCGATCGAGAACCCGAAATACAAGGAATATCTGGGCGATATCCGCTCGTCGGGGCTGCATGTGGTCAGCCTTGTGAATGATCTGCTCGATCTTTCGAAGATCGAGGCGGGGCGGATGGAGCTGAATTTCGCTGCCACCGACGTCAACGCCATCGTCTCGGGCTGCGTGGGGCTGATCCAGCCGCAGGCAACCCAGCTGCGCGTGCTGGTGCGCTCGCAACTCGCGGGCAAGCTGCCGCCGGTGGTGGCGGATGAGCGCTCGATCCGCCAGATCGTACTCAACCTGCTCTCGAATGCCACGCGCTTCACCCCGGCGGGTGGGCAGGTGCTGGTGGCCACTGTGCTACAGGAGAGCGGCGAGGCGATCATCCGCATCCGCGACACCGGCGTCGGCATGAGCCCGGCCGAGATCGAGCAGGCGCTGGAATCCTACCGGCAGGTGGGGCCGCGTCGGGAAAGCGGCGGCACCGGGCTCGGCCTGCCGCTGTCCAAAGCGCTGGCGGAAGCCAACCGCGCGAATTTCTCGATCCGCTCCGCGCCCGGCGAGGGCACCACGGTCGAGATCAGCTTTCCGCCGACGCGCGTACTGGCGGAATAAGCCTCAGCGATTGCCCAGAAGCTGACCACCCAGAAGCTGCTGGATCGGGTCGGCCGAGGCCAATTCCTCGCTCGGTGCGGGTTCAGGCGCCGGTTCCGGTTGCGTCGGGGTTGCCGGCGGCTTGCGCTTGGGCGCCCGCGCAACAGGCGGGCTGGGGGTGCCACTATCATAGCCATAGACATCGGGGCGGAAGTGGACCTGGCCATCCGGCGTGACGAAGGCGGTGAGATACGTCCAGATCACCGGCACAGGCTCACGCGGGCGAATGTCCTTGCGTTCCTTGGTGTCGATGGCGGCATCAATGGCGGCGCGATCCCAGCCCTTGGTCGGCTCCAGAATCCACGCGGCGAGATCGCGCACGTTCTCCACGCGCACGCAGCCTGAGGAGTGGAAACGGTCATCACGCGAAAATAGCCGCTTGGAGGGCGTGTCGTGCATATAGACCGCCTCGGTATTGGGCATATCGATGCGCATCTGCCCCAGCGAGTTGCCCACGCCCGGGTCCTGACGCAGCGTGAAGGCCGCGGCGCGCTCGGTGTTCCAGTCGATCGCCTTGGGGTCCACCTCATTGCCGGAAGCGCCGTAGATGCGGATTTTCATCTTGGCGAGATAGCCGGGATCCTTGCGCATATGCGGGATGATGTCGCGCTTGATGAGCGAAACCGGCACGGTCCAGGTGGGGTTGAGGTTGACGTTGGTGACGCGCGTTTCAACCTCCGGCGATGCCCGCTCGGACTTACCGACAACCGCCACGAAATGCTTGTCCACCACGCCGTTCTCGATCGCTTCCACCGAGGCCGAGGGCAGGTTGACCGCGATATAGCGCTGGCCGAAGCCGAAAGTGTGGGCCGCATAACGCTGGGCCGAGCGCTCCAACGCATTCAGGCGCTGCTCGGCGGAGATGCGCAGGGCTTTGAGCGTGGGGCCGCTCACAAGCCCGTTCTGGCTCTGGCCATGGCGAGCCTGAAAATGCTTCACCGCTGCCACCAAGGGGGCATCGAAGGTCTTGCTCGTGGTATCACCAACCAGATCACCCTCTGCCGCCAGACGCTGGCGCAGGGTCACGACATGGGGGCTGGTGGCGCCTTTTTGCAGGCTCACGCCCTCGGGCAGGATCGGCCAGCCCCCGGCGGCGACGATACCACGATAGCGCTCGATGGCTTCGCTCAAGGCTTGCGCGGTTCCGGGGTGGACGGAGGGGCGCTTGTCGGAGCGGGCGACCACACGCTCATGCGTGACAGGCGCGGCCGCGACCTTGGGCTTGGGTTTGGGGGCCGCCTTGGGGGCATGGGCCGCGCCATCGGCTTTCGGGGCGGCAGGCGGATCGCTGGGGGAAACGGGGGCCGCAGGCACGGCCGGCGCCGCCGGGCTGGCAAAACCACCGGTCGCCACGGGCGCGGGGCCGAGGCTCTGGGCATAGGCCCCTGAAAACGCCAGCGTGGCGGAGAGGGCAAGGGCAGGCGCACGACGCATGGCGAAGGTCCGGGACGATCTCATGGGACAGTGCTTACACGCAAATCCCAAAGAAATCATTGTTAACCTTGACAGAGGCTTGCCTGCGCCCTGCCCCGTGCGTTCACCCCTCCACGATCATCACGTGCAGGGAACGCGGGCCATGCGCGCCGAGCAGGATGGTCTGCTCGATGTCGCCGGAGCGCGAGGGGCCGGTGATGAAGTTGAGCGTGCGCGGCATTTCGCCCTTGCCGAATTTTTTCCGGATTCGCGGCCAGAGGCTTTCCATATCGCCCGTCACATCGGACGCCTTGAGCACCACGAGGTGATGATCGGGCAGGAAATTGAGGGTGGTGGGGTTATCCGGGCCGGAAAGCAGCACCAGCGTGCCGGTTTCAGCCAGCGCGCTCTCCGCATGGGAGAGCGCCGCCAGATCATGGCCATCGGACGGACCGCGTTTCACTTCCAGCGCGGTCTTGCCCCAATCGAGGGAAGCCAGGCGCTCATCCTCGCCATGGCGGATCGAGGCGGGCAGATTGTTGGCGCGCAGATACTCGGCCACGGCATTGGGCACTTCGGCCGCCGAGGCCAACTTCTGCACCGTGGCCTGAACGCCTTCGAGCTTCTCGATCATCAGCGCGAGCTTGCCCGCAGCATCGAGCTGCGCACGCGTCGGGATGATGCCCTTGGGCGCACGCTCGAGGCGGTCATCCACGGCGGCGTTACGCAGGCGCTCTTCGCCGGACACGCCCATCGAGCGGCGGATGGAGGCGAAAATGGTGTCGCGGGAACTCATCGGGTGCCCCTCTCGCGCTTGAAGCGCGCCTGAAAGGTTTCGCCCTGCGGGGCGGC
The DNA here is from genome assembly GCA_020161475.1 of Pseudomonadota bacterium. Classification (GTDB taxonomy): domain Bacteria; phylum Pseudomonadota; class Alphaproteobacteria; order Rhizobiales; family Beijerinckiaceae; genus Rhabdaerophilum. The sequence continues at coordinate 11,200 of JAIUNQ010000007.1, forward strand.
AAAATCGCGGTGCTTGGTCCAGCCGGAGGCGAAGGGCAGCGAAGCAAAACGCCCCTTCCCCCGCGATGCCAACGCCATCAGCTTCATGCCGATGCGGGTGGCAAGGCCATAAAGCTTCGGCCGCATGGCGAAGAAGGCCCAGAAGCCGAGGCCCGCGCGGGTGAGCGCCGGGTTGAGGTGGCGCTCGTATTCGCGCTCGCGCCAGTGGCGCATCATCTTGGGCAGCGGAATCTTCATCGGGCAGACGCTCTCGCAGCGCCCGCAGAAGGTGGAGGCATTGGGCAGGTGCCCGGCCTCATCCACGCCGATAAGCGAGGGCGAGAGCACGGACCCCATCGGCCCCGGATAGATCCAGCCGTAAGCATGCCCGCCGATCTGGTGATAAACAGGGCAATGGTTCATGCAAGCCGCGCAGCGAATGCAGCGCAGCATGTCCTGAAACTCGCCGCCGAGCATGGCGGAGCGGCCGTTATCCAGCAGGATGACGTGATACTCCTCCGGGCCGTCCAAATCGCCCATGCGCTTCGGGCCAGTGGAGAGCGTGGTGTAAACGCTCATCTCCTGCCCCGTGGCCGAGCGCGCCAGCAGGCGCAGGATCTGGCTCACGTCTTCGAGCGTCGGCACCATCTTCTCGATGGAGGCCATGACGATATGCACTTTAGGCAGGATCTGAGTCAGATCGCCGTTGCCCTCGTTGGTGACGATGATCGAGGTGCCGGTTTCCGCAATTAGAAAATTCGCGCCGGTGATGCCGACATCCGCCGCGAGAAACCGCTCACGCAAAACACCGCGCGCCTCGGTGAGCAGCGAGACCTTTTCCGTCAGATCACGGTTGGGGTCGAGGTGGGTATGGACGCGGCGGAAATCGCTCTCGATCTGGTTCTTGTTGAGGTGAACCGCGGGCGCGATGATGTGGCTGGGGCGCTCACCGCGCAGCTGGATGATGTATTCGCCCAGATCCGTTTCCACCGGCGTGATGCCGTTGGTCTCAAGGAACTCGTTGAGGCCGACCTCCTCGGTGATCATGGACTTGCCCTTGGTCACCGTTTTCGCGCCCACCTTGCGGCAGATTTCCAGCGCGATCTTGCGGGCCTCGGCAGCATCCACCGCGAAGTGCACATGCCCGCCCGCCTCTTTCACCTTGGCCTCGTAGCGTTCGAGGTAGAGGTCGAGATGGGCCAGCGTGTGGTTCTTGATCTCCTTGGCGTTCTCGCGCAGCGCCTCGAACTCGGGCAGGCCTTGCGCGGCTTTCACGCGCTTGTCGATGAAGTTCTGGCGGACAGCTTTGAGGTTTTTGACGACGGTGCCGTCAGCGATAACCTTCTCGGCGTTGCGCTTGAAGTCATGGGCAGTGGAGACGGTGCTCATCAGCAAACCTCCGGTTTGGCTGAAGCCATGTTGTGCTGTTCGCATTTGCTTGACGCGAACCGGCGGCCACTTCGCGTGCAAATGCTCACGGTTTGCCCCCCTCAGCTTCCCCGATTGCCGGTTCATCGCCCATATTGGCGAGCACTTCGGCGACATGACGCACCTTAATGGAGGAACCCTGCCGCGAGAGCTTGCCCGCCATATTGAGCAGGCATCCCATATCCCCCGCGAGCAAGGTGTCCGGCTCGACAGAGGCCACGTTGGTCACCTTCTCGGTGACGATCTGGTTGGAGATATCACCGTATTTGACGGCAAAGGTCCCGCCAAAACCGCAGCAGACATCGGAATGCGGCATTTCGACCAGTTCGAGCCCCTCGACGGACTGGAGCAGCTTGCGCGGTTGGCTCTGGATGCCGAGTTCGCGCAGGCCCGAGCAGCTGTCATGATAGGTCACGCGGCCGGGATAATGCGCGGCAACGGCCTGCACGCCGAGGATATCGGTGAGGAAGCTGACGAGTTCATGCGTCTTGGCCGCCAGACGATTGGCCCGAGGCGCGAGGTTCGGGTCATCCGCGAAAAGCTCGGGATAATGCTTGATGATCTGCCCGCCGCAGGAGCCCGAGGGCACCACGATGGCATCGTAGCGCTCGAAGGCTTCGATCATCTGCATGGCCAGTGCCTTGGCGGTGGCGCGATCACCATTGTTGAAGGCAGGCTGGCCGCAGCAGGTTTGCGCCGGCACTTCCACCGTGCAGCCCGCATCTTCCAGCAGTTTGACGGCAGCAAAACCGACCGAGGGACGAATCGTATCCACAAGGCAGGTAGCGAAAAGCGCGACACGGCGCGGAGCCGACGCGGAAGACGATGGGTTCAAAGCATTTGCGGGCTTGCCCGCCTCCCTTTGGGCCGATTATTCTCGGCGCGGTCTATTTTTCTTACCGGGAGACTAAAGGCCTGTGGCCCCTCTCCGCAAGCGTAAATCGCGCATCAGGGGTTGCGAATCATGCAGCACAGTTCGGCACAGGCTGCATCCCTCGCAGGAGAAAACGGGATTTTGCCGTGGCAGGGGGCCGCAACTCTCTCCCGCGCGGCCTCTGTCTTCCACCGCCTTGGCCATATCTGCCTGCTTGCGGACCGGCGGGCAGAAGATCTTCCGCCGCCCTTGCCGGAGGAAGTGGCGTCCGCGCGCAGATCCGCGGATTCAGAAGGGTTTCTCATCCGCCGCGCGGTGGCGCGTGCCCTGCTCGGAGCGCTGCTCGAACGCGAACCGGGAACCATTCGTCTGGCCGCGGATGCGCGCGGCAAGCCGGTCGTAGAGGGCGCCCCGCTGCACCTGAGTTTTTCCGCACGCGACAATCTGGGCCTGATCGGCGTGGGCCGGATGCCGTTGGGAATCGATTATGAGCCGACCCTGCCCCCGGCGGGCATTCCCTGGAACCTGTTGTGGGCGGAAGAGTGCGAAGCGCTTCGAGCCCTTGCGGAGGAGGCTCGCTCGGGGGCCTTTCTCTCGCTCTGGCGCGCCAAGGAGGCAGCGCTCAAGGCGCTCGGCCTCGGCTTTGCGCTTCCGCCGGAGTCGGTTCTCGTTCACGACAACTGGGCCAGCGTGACAGGGCATGACGCCCGCATACGCCTTGTCGATGTCGCGGACCTCGGCGTCACGCTGGGCTTGCAGCCTGCCTGAGGTTCGCGCGTGCGTTGCCAAATGGGGCTATTTCCACCCCGTTTGACGCCGGTTTTTTCGCGAATATCCGTATAAACCTCTATTGTCAGGGCGGAACTATTCCTTCAAACGAGAGGTTCAAACCTTCCTGCCCTCGCCTCATCGAGACGATATCATCATGGAATTCATCACCCCCTACCTCGTGCCGCTGGCCAAGATCGTCTGGATCGATCTGCTGCTATCCGGCGACAATGCGATCGTTATCGCTCTCGCGTGCCGCGCGCTGCCGCCCGAGCAACGCAAGATCGGTATGATTCTGGGCGCGGGCACGGCCATCGCGCTGCGCATCGTGTTCGCGATCTTCATCACCTACCTTCTGGCAGTGCCCTACGTGAAGATCGTGGGCGGCCTGCTTCTGCTCTGGATCGGCGTGAAGCTGGCGCTGGGCGAAGAGGAAGGCGGGCACGAAGTCCACTCGAGTGATAACCTGTGGCGCGCTGTGCGGACCATCGCCATTGCCGATGCCGTGATGAGTCTGGACAACGTGATCGCCATTGCGGCTGCGGCCGGCGGCAACATCTGGCTGTTCATTTTCGGCCTGCTGCTGTCGATCCCGCTGATCATCTTCGGCTCGACGCTGCTGTCCTCGCTCATGGAGCGCTTCCCCATCATCATCTGGGCTGGCGCGGCGCTGCTGGGCTGGATTGCCGGCGAGATGCTGGTGTCTGACCCGATGATCATGACCTATCTCGCCAAGCTCGACCCCGCCTATATCATTACGGCCATGACGTCCGACGGCCATGGCGGTCAGGTAGCAACCACGCGTCCCAACGGAATGATCTTCTATGGCGCGGCCACTGTCGGCGCAGCCATCGTGGTGGGGCTGGGCTTCCTGCTCAAGAATCGCAAGCCAGCGGAGGCCTGAGGCTGGAAAAACCAAAAGCCGCCCCAAGGGGCGGCTTTTTTTGGGGCTGAACCCACTGTGGTCTTGAAGATGGTACAGTCGGGTGGATTCGAACCACCGACCTTCGGAGCCACAATCCGACGCTCTAACCAACTGAGCTACGACTGCATCGAGGCGGAGTGCCTAACTTCATTCGGCGCCGATTTCAAGCGCCAAGAAAAAGATTCGCACCCCTGAACCTGAAAATTCCGATGCCCCCTGTGGCAGAGGACAAAAAAGGCCCGGCAAACCCTGAGGCTGCCGGGCCTGAGAAGAGGCCAAGCCCGATCAGGCGGCCTTGAAGGGCAGCGCGATGGTGGACTTCACCGGCTCGGCGACCTGCTCGGCCACCTGCTTGGCGTAATCGGCCAGATCCTGCGACTGGGCCTTGAGGGCTTCAGCCTGAGCGCTCTGGTAGCTCTGCTGCAGCTTGATCGCCTCAGACAGCGTGGTGGCATTGAACAGCGCGTTGAGATGCGCAAAGCCCGCATCCACCTGCGCGCGGAACACATCCAGCACCTTGCCGTTGAAGACGCGCACGCCCGACTGGGCCGCCGCCATCGATTCCTCGATCTTCTCGGAGAAGGATTCGGCATTGCCCTTGAAGGCCGCATACTGGGTGCGGAAGTTCTCGATGCCCTGTTCCGCATTGGCGCGGAAGGCTTCCGGCAGCGCAGCGAAGGGCTTCAGGAGCTCGCTCGCGCCTTCGAAGGGCGAGACGACAGCGGCGGCAGCCGGCACCGCTTCAGGCGCGGCAGGCGCCACAACGGTTTCAACCGGCGCAGCAACAGGCGCGGGGGCGGGAGCGGCGGCCACAGGGGCGGCGGCAACAGGCGCGGTGGCAACAGGCGCGGCTTCCGCCGGCTTGGTGAATTTCTTGGTAACGGCCATCGGAAATATCCTCTGCTTGGCGGACCAGGGTGTCAAAGAAGTCATAAAACCGGAGCCAGAGCCCGGTTCCGCATCACGAAGCACAAAGGGCTTGGTCCAAGTCCCTTCGGGAACTGAGGCGGCTTTTACCAGCTTGAATTGTGCATCGCAACATTTTTGTGCGCTGCACAATGCGCCCTGTGCATGATTTCACAAATTCGGTGCTTGACCCCTTGCCCACCATGTGACATGAGCAGCGCCTCATCGACGCGTTGGTTTGCGTCGGCGCACCACGGTGCGCTTGCTGCGGTAGCTCAGTGGTAGAGCACTCCCTTGGTAAGGGAGAGGTCGAGAGTTCAATCCTCTCTCGCAGCACCAGCCATTCCCCCGCGAACTGACGATCTTCCGGTTCTTCCAGAGAAGCCGGGAGGTTTCCTTCGCTTGCGCCAGCGCCCTGACAATAGAGAGAGCCAAAGCCAGGGATTTGAGCGCGTTCTTCCGGGCCTGATTCGGCGCAATTCTCCGCGACCAGTCAGACATTTTCCGGGAATTGAAGGCGCGCTGATCAGAGACCGGTTCGAATTTCCGCTGAGAGCGGCTCGAATGGCGGGCATGCGCGCGCCATTACGTTTGCCCTGCCCCCCCCCGGAATGTCCCTCGCTCTGATGTAGAGTCTGCCCAACCAGAGAAGGAGCAGACGACATGAGGAAGAGCCGTTTCACCGATGCGCAGATCATCGGGATGATCAAGGAACAGGAGGCGGGGCTTCCGACGTCCGAGCTGTGCCGGAAGCATGGTCTTAGCCCTGCGACGTTTTACAAGCTCAAAGCCAAGTATGGCGGGATGGAGCTTTCAGACACCAAACGGCTGAAGCAGCTCGAGGACGAGAACAACAAGCTCAAGCGTCTGCTGGCGGATGCGATGCTCGACAATGTCGTGCTGAAGGATCTCCCGGGAAAACCCTGACGACACCGATGCAGCGGCGGGACGCAGTGCTGCGGGCCATGCAGGGTCATCCGATCTCGCAGCGCCGGGCCTGCGTCCTGATCCCTTTCGGCCATGCAAGCATGCCCTGTCGGGCGGGGGGGGTGTCGATCCGCAGACAGTGCGGCGCGAGCGCCCGCCCGATCATCCGGATATCCGCGAAGAGATGCGCAGGATCGCCGCGAAGCGTCGCCGGTTTGGCTATCGGCGCGTAGGAATCATGCTGGAGCGCAAGGGCATGATCATGAACGACAAGAAGCTCTACCGCCTCCATCGCGAGGAAGGGCTGTCGGTTCGGCGCAGGCGTGGCCGCAAGCGGGCACGCGGCAGCCGCACGCCGATGCCTGTTCCGCTGCGTCCGAACCAGCGCTGGAGTCTCGACTTCCTGTCCGACACCTTCGGGGCCAGCCGCAAGTTCCGCATTCTGGCGGTGAACGACGACTGCTGCCGAGAAAACCTCGGACTGATCGCGGATACCAGCATCTCGGGTGCGCGAGTGGCGCGGGAACTGGATGCACTGGTCAGGATCTTCGGCAAGCCAGCCTGCATCGCCAGCGACAATGGGACCGAGTTCACCAGCAGGGCCATTCTGCAATGGGCCAACGATAATGGCGTCGAATGGCACTACATCGACCCCGGAAAGCCGCAGCAGAATGGCTACATCGAAAGCTTCAATGGCAGCCTGCGCGACGAATGCCTCAACGAGGAGATCTTCGACACCCTGGCCGATGCCCGCCGAACGCTGGCGCTCTGGCGTTACGACTACAACAACGTCAGGCCGCACTCATCGCTGGGGAACAGAACCCCAGCGGAGGCGCGCCGGGCGCTTGAGCAATCGGAAAGCTCCGCGCCAGGCGCGCTTGCCCACCCTGAAACCAACCACTATCAACCCCAAGGACTCTCGTTATGAATGAGGGACGATCGGGGGGGCAGGTCACTTTGAATATTCCGTATCTCGTCTTGAACAATGTCCAGTCTCTGGCTGGCTGAATTATCATTCAGACTCACCCTGCCGGTACGAATAGCGCTGTAAATCTCGGCACGCTCATCTGACATATGAACCAAATGATTTGTAAGAGAAGCGATTTTCGCCTCGGTATCACTAAAAACTAGAATATATCGCTGTTTTAGTTCTTCAGAATTGAGATTTCCATAGCCCAATTGCTCGAGACAGAAGCGGCACCCGAGTGCGCTTGCGTCGCCGGCGCAGCCTTCCTGCACAATTTCCGGCAACCCGTTGGAGAAATCGATCTTCTCTCCATTTGCTAGGGCCAAAACAATATCCTGAGGAACTGTTCGTCCCTGGGCAGCGTAAGCAGCGGTTGTATCAGCAATATTTTGGGTAACTCGGATATATTCCTGTATCTTGGGTGTTTCCATCCACTGGAGCACCTCGCTCGGTGTCATCCCGCCTGCCAGCCCGCGCCGGTAGTAGTCCGTTGCGGCATCGCCCTGCGCCGCCACATCATCCGGGACGGGCGTTGTCAGCGCCTGCATGAGGTTGAAGGCGGAGGTGGCGTTCTGGGAGAGCTGGTTGAAATCCACCAACGGGATATCGAAGGTGAAATGCGTCCCCCCGTTCACCGTGACGATCTGGCGGCCGTTGATATCCCGGTTAATTGCGCTACAAACTTATAATTAAATTTATCTCATCCAAAATACAACGCTTTCCTATTATTCTGATTCCGAAGTAAGTTTCAAAAATTATCCTAACCTCATTATTATCAATAAGAAATTTATAATAATTTATCTCCTGAGACCCAACTATTATTGGACCAATTTTTTCAATTAAAACTGCTTTTTTTTCTGAAATGAACAGTTTCAATTTTTCAAATGCAGAGTCAACCTCTTCATCATGAATTTCGATTTCGGCTTCATCCCCATGAACTTTGTCATCAAAACCCAAGATCTTTTCCTCCAGGCCTTTTCGCAGATTGAATAATTTGATCCCAAGTCCTGCCCTGGGCACGAAGCCATTCAATGGTTGGGCCGAGTCGATCGCCATATTTTTCTAAATTTCTCTCATATATGCGCTCCAAGACGGCCGGAGGCGTCATGTCTTTATATATTTCTCCTAACTCTCTGCGTCTTGCATGCAGTGCAATTGCTATTTCTTCCGAACTCGCACCTGCAAGCACCATTTCACGTTCGGTTTGAGCCAGCGCAACAACTTCAGAGACGTATGCTTGCCTTAAGCGGGGCAGAGCTTCCATGGCAGCGGTGTTATAGATTTCAGCCCCTTCTGAAACGGCTATCCGCTCACCAGCCCTGATCACTCCGCGAACAATAAACGCGCCGCCGACGAGATTCAGAGCCAGAAGGGCTCCATCGACACCAGCAGCGTAATACTGGCCCGTGCTAAGGTCTTGATATAGATTATACCCGTCGATGATGGCGCCTGCGACTGGCGTCAGGTGAACCGCCGTTTTCAGCGCCGTACCCAGCTCGCTCTGGAGTCCCCTGACACTCTGGTCTTTTGCATAACCAAGCTCTTGAAGGGCGCCCGCATTCAGATAACGCCCCAAATCCATCTGGGCGCCGTTGCCCAGCTCTCCCAGCCCGAACTGACGCAGGTATTCGCTCCACATCCCCATGTTCGAGCCACGGCACAAAGCATTGGCCGCAAAGGCGGCTTTCATGACCTCCTTCTGGATTTCAAGCTTGTACAAGTCATCAGGGTTGGGCGCGGTCCCTGCCTCATAGGCGGTCCGGATCCGAGCATAAATCTGCTTGTATTCTTCAGCAGCTTCACCGAAGACCGCTTTGGTCTGGGCGTCCACACTCTCCCGGCTGACATTGGGTTGCGGATTGTAGAAGCAGGGACCTGCAGTCCCGGCGGCGCCGCACTCCATACCGGCGGTCGGGTCGGTAATGTCGACATTATCCCCGCGCGCAATGCGCAACATCAGCTTCTCTGGTACGAACTCGGGACCGCCCCAGTATTCAACCGCGCGATCCCAGCGATCCTTGGCGCTGACCAGCTTCTGAACCTGCTCATCATCCAGAAGACGCTGGGCAACATCCGGCGTCGCCCCCTGCGCAATCAGCCTTCTGTAATAATCCGTTGCGGCATCGCCCATCGCCGCCACATCATCCGGGACGGGCGTTGTCAGCGCCTGCATCAGGTTGAAGGCGGAGGTGGCGTTCTGGGAGAGCTGGTTGAAATCCACCAGCGGGATATCGAAGGTGAAATGCGTCCCCTCGTTCACCGTAACGATCTGGCGGCCGGTGATATCCCGGTTGATGGTGCCCTGGGCGAGCGGGTTCTCCTGCCCGCCGATCACAACACGCCCTTCGCCGATGGTGGCGAAGGTGGTGCCCTGCATGTTGCGACTGGTGTAGCTGGAGTATATTCAATTCATGAAATAAATTTGATAAAAATATACTACTCCATAGTTACAGTGTATTTATCTCCTAATTCAATTTTTATTTTTTCAAAAAGGCTTATCTGCCGATCTAAAAAAATCCTCTCTTCTTCGGGAGAGGGTGCATCAGCTTGGGGATCGAATAAACGCTCCCCGTCCTTTATCCACTTAGATAATGCGGCTTTAAGGTTCTGGGATAGAGGAAGCAGGTCCATTGCAATTGGGTATGGCGTATCCCAATTCGGATCACTCCCTTGACCACGAAAAAAAACTATGCCTCCAAAGCCAAAGAAAAACCTTACATATCTCATCATCTTGACCATGGATAAGCGTTAACAACATAACCATTTTCGCCGATCACAATATTTATATCAAACGATCGTCCTCCATAGTTAACGCGGTATATGGTTCCCCCGCTTCCCGCCGTCCCGATTGGAACACCATTCCGAACAGTATTCAGAATAAGCTCCGGTATCTCGCTCGCAGGAACCCCCTTATCGGCAAAATTAGCCTCGTGCCTTTGGAGGATATGCTCCAAACCAGCAGCAGCGTTTCCTTTTTCAAGCCATACCCACTGTCCCTGTGGCGTCTTGGTGATCTCAACAATATCCTGAATTGTGTATTTCACACCATTCCTGTTAAGGGCAACTATACCCTCGATAAACTCCGACGTTGCTTCGAGGCCCGCTCGCTCGATAGATTGCTTGGCGGCATATCGCTCGAACATACCGGCCATCCCGGCCAATCCCATGCCCGTACCACCGAACTCAGGGAACGAAGCCTGAATTTCCGCAGCCAGCGATGAGATTGCCGAAGCGCAAGCTTGCATTCCGGCAGAACAGGCTTCGGTTATCGGCGCAATGACTCCCGAAGCACCAGCGGCCAAGGCCGGAGAAGCAGCAATCCCTCCGAGATAGGCTAGAAGGAGCTTGGAATTACGTGCATTGCCTTCCTGCCACTGGACTTCAGCTCCCTTATTGTAAATGAGCGCTGCCATATTGGCGAGACCGCGCAGTGTTTCCTGGTCCCCACCATTCTTGTAGGCCAGTACAGCTTCGATAAGCTTCGTAGGATCGTAGCCCGGCAACTGACCACGCAAAGCTGGCAATTGGTCACTTGTTACCTGAGCCGCAATCGTGACAAGCCGTGAGAAGCCAGAGCGGCCCAGCGCATCGAAAACATCGACCAGCATTTGCGGGTCTTTTTCGATGGTGCACTCGATGAAGTCCCGGACGCGGGCCGCAACCTGCTTGGCATCACCACTGCTCAGCCGCTGGGCGACGAGATCCTGTATGGAGGAGACGCCAGCGGATGCGAGCAATGCATTGAGTTGGACTTGGCACAGAGTCCCTGCAAGGTTGCAGTCAACCGAGACCAGCGGATTGTCACCCGCCGTCAGGATGCTTTCGCCAAGCATTGTCAAAAGGAGCTGATCGCGGCTTAGCCCTTGTGCGCTACCCCCATTACGAGCCAGCATCCCGTCGACATTCTGTCGCATTGCGACAGCGTTGGCGAACTCCTCAGACTGCGCCATCTCCTGAGCCTGAGCAACGCTCATGCCACCGGCAATCATACGGCGATAAAGGTCACTCCCCTCACTCCCCATCGCCGCCACATCATCCGGCACGGGTGTTGTCAGCGCCTGCATGAGGTTGAAGGCGGAGGTGGCGTTCTGGGAGAGCTGGTTGAAATCCACCAGCGGGATATCGAAGGTGAAATGCGTACCCTCGTTCACCGTGACGATCTGGCGGCCGGTGATATCCCGGTTGATGGTGCCCTGGGCGAGCGGGTTCTCCTGCCCGCCGATCACAACACGCCCTTCGCCGATGGTGGCGAAGGTGGTGCCCTGCATGTTGCGGCTGGTGTAGCTTCCGTTGATGCCGCCCGCGAGCGAGGAGCCTGACTGCGTGCCGCTGCCGCCACCGCCGCCCAGCAGGCGCGAGAGCCCCGAAACCCCGAAGGACCAATCGAGATAGGTGTCCACATCGGCGTTATCCGAATGGGACAGCGAGCCCGCCGTCAGGTTGAGCTGGTTGGTGCGGCTGGCGACGGTTGCGGCCTGAAGATCAAGGTTGCCGCCGACATTGATGACCGTGTCGCCGCGCCCGACGATTTCTGACACCTCCGACCAGCTGCGATTGCCCGTGACCTGCCCCAGCCCGAAGCTGTCCGGCAGGGGCGTGGGCGTAAAGGTGATACCGCCCGAGATGGAGAAGCCGCGCGTGCGCTGCCAATCCTGCACGGAGACCATGTCGAGGTCGCCCCGGACATCGACATGGACGGTATCGCCGTTGAGCGATCCGCCCAGCACCGCCATGTTGCCGGTGGTGGTGACATTGAGGTCTCCGCCAGCGAAAATCTGCGCGTTGCTGAAATCCTCGCCGTTGCTGCGGCGCTGCGAATAATTGCCGCTGACGGTGAGGCCCGAAGCGGAAATGGTGATGCCGCCGCCAACCGTTTTGGTGGAAGACCAGTTCCAGTCTTTCAGCGCCTCGATCGTGATGTTCGAGCCGGAGAGCTTGATATCTCCATCCGCCACGACATTGGTGCCGCCCAGCAGGCTCAGGTTGCCGGGTTCGGAAAGACCGGCCTGAAGCAGAACATCGCCCATGGCCGAGACGGAGGAACGCTGGCTCTCCGACCAGAACTGCTTCGACTTCGTCATCGAGAAATTGATGCCGAAGGAGGCGTTGCCAAAGCCTGCAAATGGATTCTGGGCCGTTGGACTGCCGTTGAAAAAGCTGCTCCACTGGGAGAACGGGTTCAGGTTCTGGCTGATGCGTCCGGAGAGGAAATCCAGCGCACCGTTGGTGCCGCCGGTTTGCACGCTGGTGTTGTTATAGGCTCTCCCAAGCCCGCCCATCAGATCAACGAGGGAGATGGCCGTTCGTGCCGCAGCTCCGCCGCCACCGCCACGCGCCAGCGAGACCAGAGCCGCGCCGAGCGGATCCTGCGAGACAGCCGCGGCAAGGATGTCCATGGGGCTACCGCCGCGCTCGATGGCAGCAATGATCTGCGAACCCGGATAGGTGAGGCCCAGCGACCAGGATTTGGAGATGTGGAAGCGGGTGTTCTGGTTTTCCTCAAAGGTCAGATCACCGCCTGCCAGCACGGAGAGGTCGCCGCCCGCGTCCAGTACAGCGCCGCGTCCGGTAAAATCGCCTGCCGCAACCAGCTTGATATCGGCACCGGCCGCAATGATCGGCTGGGAAACCGCGAAATCGTTCCAGAGATTTTTGCTGCCGGAGGCCCCCGTGAAGGTAATCCTCTGGCTGGTAGTTTTGTGAAAGCCCTCGGCCGACACGGTCTCCAGCAAAATGTCCCGGGCGTGTGCTTCGATCGAGCCGAAAGTTGCTTCTATTGAACCGCCAGCGAGTTTCAGGTCGCCATCGGTTTGCAGGGTGATGTCGCCTTCGAGCGAGCGGATGGAAGAGGAGAAGACCAGCGGGGACACCGTCACCGACTTGCTCTTCGAAAACAGTCCGCCGCTCTTCGAGAACTGCGACAGATAGGTTTCAGCAATCGACTCGATGGAAATACCATCCTTGGCCGTGATGGTGAGATCATTGACGGCACCAAGGTTGGAGGCCGTATTGATGAACGCACCGTCCAATGCACTGATCGTCAGGTCTTCGCCAGCGGAGATGGTGCCCGCGGCAAGATCGGGTTTCAGGCTGAAGCGACCCTTGCCGAGATTGACGACGTCATATCCGCGCGACGCTTCATTGATGATTTCACCTGTCAGCGATGTCAGGGAAATGTCCTTCGTCGCGACAATCGAGCCGCCGCGATTTGTCAGGGAGTTGTCCGTCCGGATGATGATGTTCTCGCCTGCAAGAACACCGCCTTCCTGTAGCCACTCGTGCCCCCCAGTGGGCGATGTAAGCATCGTTCGACGATTGTTGATGAACTCGGTGGCACGAATTGTCAGATCAGCCGACGCAACAACCTGCCCGGTATTGGTGATGCTACCGCCCGTCAGATGGATGTTCTCGGCACTGATTTCACCCGTGCTATGGCGAGTGTAGCGATCAAGGTCGCCGGGCGGCAGGATGATCTGCGGGACGAGCACAATCTGCCCGTCGATCACACGGTTTTCATACCAGACGATCGGCGTCGTGACCTTTTTCTTCTGGTCCTCTGTCAGAGTATCGCCGAGCTTGATCTCCGGATTGGCTTTGAGAAAGTCAACCGTGCCCTGATAAAGCGCTTCCTGCTGCGCCTGCGGATTGCGGTAGGTGGGGTCCAGCACGCTTCGGCCGGTCTGCTCCACCAGCGCTTGCTGGATCAGCCGACGCTCGGTCGCAGGATCTGCGAAGAATGTCAGATCGGAGCGGGCATCTCCGACCTGGCCCAGAATCCACGACGGCTGGCGGTCGTTGGTTCCGGGGAGAGGTGAACTGTTCAGGTAGCGGACGGCCACCGATGTAACGGCGGGATTGACCGGCAAAACAACCGGGCGCAATTCGCTGTCGGCTTTGTTCGGCGGCAGGGTTTGCGGGCCAATGTCCTGCTTGGTAATCGCAGGGGCCGAAACGGAAGCGGAGAGCCCACCGGTCGCGCTTGTGGTCTGGATCGTGGTGTTCGTGGAAACGGTTGCTGTCGTCCGTGCACTCACGGTGACGGCGTTGGCCACAGCCGTCGCCTGAGGTGCAAACCCGGAGGTTTCAATCACCGGGCCGGCAACACCCGCGCCGATGTTGGCTCCACCGCCCGAGACGGCTGCGCGTGTCGTGCTGGTGGATGTGAAGGTGTTACTCCGCCCGCTGGCCGGGATGTAGCTCGCCAGATCGATAGTGCCGTTCGGCGTACGCGAGATCGGCGTCGTGACATTGGGATCGGTGATGCCAAGGACAACGGTCGGTGCATCGATGCTGGCCGTTCTGGAAACGACCGAACCCGTATTGGAAAAGCTGTTTGTGGCGTTGATGATGAAGTCGCCCCCAACGGAAATCGAGGCGGCAACAGCGGTTGAGGGAGAGACATCGCCGGGAAGATAACCGCCCAAACACGCAAGGCAGGTGCCGAACCCGCGGTAGCCCGTGTCCGCGCCGGTCAGCTTCCAGAAGTGATAGCCACCCTCGTAGAGTCGGCTGGAATTGACGAAATCAGCCGTCGCGATCTCAAGCTTACCCCCCGCGATGACCGTCGAGGCATCGTTGATCACCGCGCCGGAGCTGATCGACATGTCCCCTTGTGCGTACAGCATCGCCGGGGAGGAGTTGTCCCTCTGGTAAGTCGCCAGGTACGACCACAAGCGCGAACCATAGACGTAGAACTGGCGGCGCTCGCCTGCATTGTTGGCGGCCCAGGCCTCCTCCTGTGTTTCCCACCTCAGGTTGGCGGCACCACGCGTATTGCGAACCTCGCCACCGGCCTCGATATCCATGTTCCCCAGCGACTGGATGGTCGCGGCCGTGTTGACCACGGAGCCCGAGGCCGCCAGCTGCATGTTGCCGACGGAATAGATAATCGCATTCTCGTTGTTGAGGATCGATCCTGCGTCCGTGCCCAGCAGCAGGGTCCCACCCGCGGCCACTGTGGCATTGTTCACGATGTCGCCATGCGCGACGAAGCGCAGGTTGCCGAGCACCATCAGATCATCGTTGAAGGTGTAGCCGCTGCCGGTCAGCGTAAGGTCGAGGTTATTGGAATAGTTGAAGCGCCCGGCGCTGATCGTCCTGTTGGTGAGAAAACCGTCATTGACGCTGGCCGCCGACACCTGAGCCGTTGATGTTCCCTGCAGCAGGGCATCGGACAAATTGTCCAACCGTCCCGTGACCGTCACACCCAGTCGATCCGCCAAGATCTGCGCAGGAGCGCCCGCCGTCCCCTGGTTGAGAAGCGAAGCTGCAGAAACCGCGAGCAGGTCCGTTGCCGCGATGGTGCCGCGGTTCTCCAGAGCACCCGTCAGCGTCAGGCCCACCTGGGTTGCATCGAGCCGCGCACCGGCGGCATTGACCAGCGAAGCGCCGTGAACGACCGCTGTATTCGCTGCCGTGATGATCCCAGCGTTGCGGATGGCTCCCGATACGTTGAGATCAAGATCGCCGAGCGATTCGATCCGGCCCGTATTATCGGCACCGCCGTGCACGGTTGTCCGGACAAGACCGCCGCGAACCGTACCGGCATTGCTGAAATTGCGTGTGATATCGACAGAAAGATCCGTCGCCTGGATCTCGCCGGAGGACGCATTGGCAAGGTCGCCGCCAGCGGTAAAGCGCAACTGGTTATTGGCGAACACCAAGCCCCCATTGCTGGCATTCCCGGTGATCGTGATTGTTGTGTCATTGCCGCCGAGCTGAGAGCCTGCGGTTGTTGCGAGGCTTGCGGCGCGGACATCGAGCGCGTTGTTGACGAGCAGGTTGCCGCCATTGGTGAGTGCGCCCCCGATGCGGAGGGTGGCATCGTGGTTGGCGGCAAGCGTACCGGGGTTCTGGAAGGCTCCGCCCGTCGAGAGGGTCAGATCGGTGAGCGATTGCAGCGCGCCTTCATTGCGCGCTTGCCCGGTCAGCGTCAGATCGACGCGGTTGCCGAGCATCACGGAGGCCGCCCCGAGGTTGGACAGGTCGCTGGCGTGAACGTTGAGGGCGCGCGAAGCGATGATCAGCCCCTCGTTGCTCAGGCCGGCGGGAAGCGTGATCGTGACATCGGTGCCGCCGATGCGCGCACCGGCACCGGTGCTGGCAAGGCTCGCGCCGCGAATGTCGAGCGTGCCGCCCGCCAGAATAGCCCCTGCGTTCGTGAGCGCGCCCCCGCCGTGCAGCACAAGGTTGCCCAGATCGCTCTGCAGCGTGCCGCTGTTGGTGATCGCGCCATCCGCCACAAGCGAGAGACCGTTGGTGCCCACCAGCGTGCCCTCGTTGAGGGCTGTGCCATGCACGGTGATCCCGGTGCTCGCCCCGCCCATCACCGTGTTGGCCCCACGCAGCGCGAGGCTGCCCACCTCCAGCGTCAGCCCGTTCTGGCCGATGACGCGGCCCGCGCTGTCAAAGGCCCCGGAGGTCACCACATCCAGCGTCAGGGCCGCAAGGCTCGCCGCGGTATGGGTAGAAAGATAGGAGGCCGCCCGCAGCGTGAGGTTGTCGTTCGCGGCAATCTGCCCGTTGTTGGTCAAGGCGCCGCCAAGCGTGATCTCGCTTGAGCGTGCCGCCATCAGCTGGCCCGTGGTGGTGTTGGTGAGCCCGCCGGTGGCGTGCAGCACCAGATCCTGCGTGCTGGCCACCAGACCACTGTTGCTGGCGTTGCCCGAGAGCTGGAGCGTGACGCTCGCGCCATAGACCGAGCCTGTATTGTTCATATCGCCCGCGTGGACATCGAGCGTGCCCGCCGTGGAGATCAGGCCGAGGTTGGCCAGCGCGCCCGTGCCCAGCCCCAGCGTGATGCTGGAACCGCCGAGGCGGCTGGTGGCGGCGGAACCGTTATAGCCATTCGCGGTGAGGGTGAGCGCGCCCGAGGCGATGATATCGCCGCTCGAGATCACCTGCCCCGATGTCACCAGATCGAGCGTGCCGCCGCCTGCCAGCAGCGCACCGCTGTTGTTGACGGTGCCATGGGCGGCGATGCGCAGCGTCTCGCTGGCGCCGATCTGCCCGGCGTTGGCGAGCCCGCCGGAAAGGTCGAGGCGGATGGTGCGGGCGGAGAGCGCGGACTCCGCGCCTGAGTTGGCCAGATCGGTCGCGGCAATCGTGAGCCCGGAGGCCGAAACAACCGTGCCTGCATTGGTGAAGGCGCCCGAGAACGTGCCGGTGATGCCATTGGCCATCACGGTGCTGCCCGCGCCGCCGGTGTAGCCGGTGCCGGTCAGGGTCAGCGCGTTGTTGAAGGCCACGGTGCCGTCGTTGCGCAGGGCACCCGAGACAAGCAGATCCGCCCCCGTGCCCCCGCTCAGCGTGCCGCTGTTGGTCAGATCGCCTCCGGTCTGGAGGCGATAGCCGGTCTGCGCGAGGATCGCGCCCGCGTTGGTCAGCGCGCCGGTGGTCGTGATGTTGAGGTTCCCGGCGAGGATGGAGCCCTGCGTCGAGCCACCCAGCGCGGGGCCGTTGCTCAGGCTGCCCGCATCAATGCGCACCAAGCCGGTGGAAGACACCAGCCCCAGATTGGTGAACGCACCGGTGACCGCTGCATCCACCTCGCTCCCCGCCAGACGCGAGGCAACCGAGGTGCTCTCATAAGACGCGGCCCGCAGATAAACCCGACCCGCCGCAACAATGTCTCCCCCGCTCGTGACATCCCCGCCAGACGTCAAGGAAAGAATGCCGGTTTCGGCCACCAGATGGCCATTGGAACGAATGCTCCCCCCCGCAACGATGGTAAGATCCGTCGTCGCGCCGATCGAACCATCGTTGCGGATATCCCCGCTGACCGTCAGTGCTGCTGCGCGGCCAGAAACAAGTGATCCGGTGTTGATGAGAGACGCAGCCCGCAGGCTGAGACCATTGACCCCCAGCACGCGGCCCGCGTTTTCGAAGGCGCCGGACGCGACAATGAAAGCCTGCGCCCCCGCCAATACGGCATCGGCCGAATTGGCGCGATAGGCGGCAGCGGTCAGCGTCAGATCACCTTGCGCCTGAAGGATGCCGTCGTTGCGCACCAGTCCCGCCGCGAGGATCGACAGCGTGCGATCTGACACCATGCGCCCGAGATTGGTCAGCTGTCCTGCCAGCGAAACAGTGACGCTTGCGCCATAGATGACGCCTGCCCCGGCATTGGCGAGATCGCCGGTGGTGATCGAGGTGCTGTTGCGCCCGTAAAGCAGACCCTGATTGTCGATGCTGTCGCGGATGTTGAGCAGCAGCGCATCCTGAACAATGGCCCCCGTCGCGGAAACGACGAGCTGGTTGCGGATCGTCAGATCGAGATTGGCGTAATCAAGAACTGTTGCAGTGGTGAGCGCATCGCGCGCGTTGATCCGCAGCGTCCCCGCAGCATCGAACCCGGTGCCCGCGCCGAGGCTGATGGCATCCCCCGAAACAGCGACGTCGCTCTGCGAGCGCAGACCGGTATTGTTCAGGGTGACGCTGACAAGGCCTGCGAGCGTAACATGTTCACCGGAAATACCGAGATCCGATGCAAAGATCGACCCTCCCTCCAGCACGATGCGCCCGAGCGACGTGATGGTGCCGGAGGCCACGAGATTTCCGCCCGCCGTCAGCGAGATATCCTGCCCGGAGGCAAGGGTTCCGCGCGCAACAAGGCCTTCCAGCGCCTCGATAACAATGGCGTTGTTGGCGGCGATGGTGGAGGAAAGGTCGAGTTCGACGCGGCGTCCGCGCACCGAGAGACGGCCCAACGCCTCTTTGCGCCCCGAGAGGAGCACCGAGCCATCGGCCTGTACCGTGATATCGCTGGCCGCAGCCGCATCCCCGACCGCAAGATCACCTTTGGATCGCAAGGAGATCTCGCCCGAAAGAGCTGTGAGCGCACCCTGCAGACTCACGCCAAGGTCGACATCCTGCGAGAGAACCGAAAGCGTTCCGGCGCGGATGGTCCCCGTGCTGGTCGAGGCAATCGCAGCGCCCGTGACGGGGGCCGCCCCAGCCAGCGTAGTCAGGCTGTCCGCAGCCTGGTCGTAATCGATGGCACCTGCGCGCAGACGCACCGCGCCGCTTGCGACAACCGGCCCTTCAACGCGAATCTGACGACCGATCAGATCGATATTGCCCAGCTTTTCGCCATTGCCGCCCTGAAGACCGCTTCCGGACACCGAGACCGTGCCCCCGGTTACCGAATACCGCACGGTGCCGAGGGTGTAGTCCGGAACGGGCGTACCGGTGGAGAGCGTCACGCGCCCCGCATTGATGAACGTGCAGCCCACACACCCCACGCCATTGGGGTTGGCGATAATGACATCTGCACGGGCGCCGAAAACTTCTGTCGGCCCGTTCAGGGTTGAGGCTGAAGTGCCTGTCACCTCGTTGAGGATAACGCTGGCGGGGGCGCGCCCGGTGAGGTTGGGGTTGGCGTTGACAGCCCCCCCCAGAACCGAGGTGCCGCCATAGCCGGAGTTGTTGAGAATGACGCCACGGGTGTCGACGTTGTATCGCTCGAAGCGGTTGTGGGAGATGCCGCCGAAGCTTGGGGTGGTGATGTTGACAAGCGGCGTGCCGTTGCCGCTCACCCCGGTCGAGGGGCGGAACTGGATCGGCGCGCGCGGATCGGTGATCTGCTGGGCCTGAGCGAGAGGCACCAGAATGGGTTGTACGAACATGAGGCCCGCACACACCAGACTCGCCAGCACGCGAACTCCCCGACCAAGGCAGAGAACACGACGATCTGTCACTGCGTCGTTGGATACATCGTTCAGCATGGCGGGCCCCGTTGAGGATACAGGCATCAACCGGAGGCCTCTTTTTGAGGTCTCCGGCGCGGGTCATGGTCAGCGTTTTTCGCTGAGAGTCGGATTGCTTTTGCAGACGAAGGCCGATGGCATCGGGCCGCATTGCTCGGTCGCCGAGCCCCAGAGATTGCTCAACGCCCGGACTTCGCTATCGGGCAGACCACAGGCTTGCGCCAACCGGACGGCGTAATTGCCCTGTACCTCGGCTTTACCCATGCGACTGCTGAAGTAGATCGAGATCAGCTCTTCGCTGAGACCGCGCATGACCGAACGACGATAAACATCCTCTACTGCTTCAGAGATGTAGGGCTGCTGTCCGGGAAACCGCGCCTTGAGCCCGGGGGGAACAGGCTGGCTCAGGCCCGACATCAGCAGACCTGCACTGGTCAGATTGCTTTCGTTGTCTGTCGGCCAGACAGTCTTGCGGCAGGTGGTGGAATTGAAGCCCGCTACCATATGCTCGCGATCAAGGCGGCTGACAGGCACGCCCGAAACCGGTGTCGAGGGTGCGAACGAACGATCGGCTACCCTCTCCTGACATCCGCCCAGAAGAAGGCCGATCAGGATCATTGCCTTGGGGAGGCGGGTCATGGGGCGACCTTTTCTGGAGCCGGTTCCGCGGCGGACTGGCGTTCCTTTTCCTTGGCGATCAGGTCATCGATATCGAGTGGCGAGCAGTTCTTGACGCCGAGTTGCGCGTTGTAGGCATCCACGCGGGCCCGCAACCGCTTCGCATTCTGCGCAGGTTCCCGACCGAAATCGCTGATCGGAGCGCGACCGAATGCGGCGCCCGCGACAAACAGTGCCCCGCTCAGGACACGGCCTTGAACGGCACGACGCTCATTGGCGGCAATAGCTGGAATTTCGCCCATGATATCCTTCGTCAGCAACGGGCAGGCCTTGGCCGCTTCTTGGGGGTTGATCTTGTAGCTGCCATCAGACTGATAGCCGAACGTCGGTTCCGCTGGCGGGGTGGCGCAACCAACGAGAAAGCCTGCGAGGATGACCACAGCAGAAAATTTATAAAAAACAGACACTTGACTTTTCCTCCGATACGGGACTTCCGGCTTTACTCGCTGGCCTTCCAGGCGCGGGCCTTGTCCTGCGCGCTCGCGATATCGGCGGTGCTCATCTGGCTGCTGATGCGCTGGATCGCGAGGGAGGCGCCGGGGTGCTGGCGGGCGGCGGCGAGGTTGTAATACAGGTGGGCTTTGGCCAGATCGCGCGCCACCGGCTTGCCGAGTTCGAACATGGCTCCCAGCTCGAACAACCCGATCGGGTTGCCCTTGGCAGCGGCCTTCTCGAAATACGACTGGGATTTGGCGAGATCGGATTTGACGCCGATTCCGTCACGATAGGCAAAGCCGAGCGCATTGAGCGCGCCGATATGCCCAGCATCCGCGGCCTTGGCATACCAGTGGATCGCCTTGTCCATATCCTTGGGGACGCCCTTACCCTCGGCAAAGAGGCCAGCGCAATTGAAGGCGGCATCGGCATCGCCAAGGTCGGCCGCCTTGCACATCAGCTCCTGCGCGACCTTGTAATCCTGCAGCACTTTCTCCCCGCGATAGTGCATCAGGCCGAGGCGGTTCATGGCCTTGGCGCTGCCCTTCTCGGAAGCGGCGAGATAGAGAATGCGAGCCTTGTCGAAATCGCCCTGCACGCCCACACCCAGCTCGACCATGCGGCCGAGATAGAAGGCGCCATCCGCATTGCCGGCGGCAAAGGCCTCGTTGAAAAGCTTGAGTGCCTCCTCGAACTTCTTGTCGTCGAGCGCCTTGAGGCCCGCCTTGATCTTGTCGGCGGCAACAGCCGGATTGTTTTTGACGGGCGCGGTTTTGGGCGCTTCCGGCTGCTTCTGGGCCTGCGCCAGCAAGGGCGTGCAAGCAAAGCCGGAGACAAGGGCGGCAAGCGCGGCGGAAGCGATAAGCGGGCGCATCATATCCTCTTTTTCAGAAAGCCTTGGCTGTCAGGGAGACGTAGAATTCGGGGTGATAGGTGTCGCGGGCGCTGGTGAGCCCCTTCTGGAAGACAGGCTGTGCGATGCTGAAGTCCGCCGTCAGGCGGCCATAGCGGTAGCGAAGCCCGGCACCGACAGCGGCGCGCGCGACGTCGCGCCGGTTGGCAAGATCGCGCCCGGAGCCGAAGTCGGCGTAGGAATAGAGCTGGGTCCCGGCGAGCGAGTCATGCAGCGGCTGGATCGCCTTGATGAACGCCGGCATCCGCTCCATCGGCAGGGCGGTCGAGAATTCGCTGCGGAGGACGCCGCCCCGATCAGCACGGAAAGGCGCGCGGGTGAAGCCGCGCACCGAAGATATCGACCCCAGGATCAACTGGTCATCCGAATAGAGCGGATGGGGGGTCCACTGGCCGTTGAGATCAAGGCGCCAGGTGCCCCAGCCCTTGAAGGCCTGCGTGTACTGGGCCGCGCCGTCCAGCTTGAAGAACTGGGCGCGCGGGGTGGTGCCATCCTTGTTGGCAGGATCCTTGGTGGCATCCAGAATGGACAGGCCCTGACTGGCACCAAGCGAGAGCACGAGTTGGCGATCATCCCAGAAGCGGGTATGGCTCGCACCGATGCGGGCGAAGGAAATGGTCTGCGGCGTCAGCTCCACAGAATTGACGAAGCGGCGGTTGAGACGCCAGTTCAGCCCGCCGGTGAGGTTCGTCTGCTGGTCCTTGTCGCGCGAGGCGAGCCAGTTGAGGTTCGCGGCACTTGTCCAGGTCTGGGAGAACAACTCGGAGGAGGAACCGAGCGGCGTCAGGCTTTCGGAATAGCCGCCATCGAGCGAAAACGTGAACCAGCGCCACGGCACAGCGACGCTGCCCTTGACTTCATTGGTGTTGAGCCCCCCAGCCAGCGAGGTTGACCAGAGATCATTGATCCCCAGCCAATTGTCCTTGGCGATATCCATGCGCAGGCGCTTGGCGGTGGAATTGCCCGTGTTGTTCAGGCTCGCACCGTTCAGTTCATAGCCGGCGGAGAGGCGGAAGGAATCCTTGCGCGGCACGCTCAGCACCACGTTGGAGGTGCCCGATTTCTCGCCGGCCTCCAGTTTGGCGGTCGCCTTCTGGGAGGCGGCCTTGTTGAGCTGATCCACACCCTGCTGGATCTTCTCGAGGTCCACCGGTTCACCCTCGTCCAGCGGCATCGCCAGCCGCCCCTTAAGGCCGCCGACGGTCTTCGGATCAAGCAGCTGCGAACGGTCGAAGGCATTGTCGAGGGTGTCGAGGAGATCGGAGGCGCGCGAGAGCAGATCCCACGGCCCCTTGGCGTCCCGCAGCGCGCGCCACGCGTCGGGCATGCCCTGATCCGCGCGCGTCTCGCGGTAGATCACCTTGCCGACACGGCCGGTGACGACGTTGATGATGAAGCGGCCGCTTTTCTTGATGTCCTGCTGCGGAACATAGCCTTGGGTGGTCACAAAACCACGCTTTGAATGCGCCTCGTTGACCGCGACAACGATCTTCTGCGCGCTCTCGTTGGTCAGGCATGCCACCGCTTGCGGCTCGACCGCCGCGCGCAAATCGACCTGCGGCAGAAGCTCGATGCCTCGCACTTCGATCTGGCGGATCCGCAGGCAATTGGCGGCGGGCTGATCGCCTTTGGGCGCAGCAATGACAACGGTTTCGCCCTGCACGCGAGGCGCTTCTGCCTTCGTGGGGGCGGCTCCACGGGCGATGGCTGTGCCAGCGCTGAACGCCACCACAAAACCGGCCGCGCACAGCGCCTTGCCTGACGGATGCCGAAGGCTCATCGCAGCAGCCCCCGGAAAAGGCCGGTGCGGTGGTCGGGGATGGGCGATACCGGGGCGGCCGGGGTGATGACATTTTCGCCCGCCGGGTTTTCGACCCCGGCGCTGGCGTAAAATGCTCCCCCCTCAATGGCGACGGGGGCCAGCGTCTGCACCGCAATCGAGCCGCTGGGAGCAATGAAGGTGCCGCCGAAAGGCTGCAACGCCATCCAGCCCTGACTGCCCGCGAAGAAGGAATTGAGACCACCGGGGCGCACCACCAGTGTCGGCACAAATGCCGCGCGCGCCGTCACGCTCGGCGCATTGAGTTCCATGTTGCCGTAGGAAACGATCTGCCCGGCATCGTTGACAATACTGCCGCTGGCTTCCAGCAAAAGCCCCCGTGCGGAATTGATGGTGCCGCCGAAGGCGCTCAGCGTGGAATTGCCGGTAACCGTGCAGATGATGCCGCAACGCTTGTCCCACACCACCGAGCCCGTCTGGACACCCTCGTTGCGCAAGGTCGTTGATCGGATAACGAGCGCCCCGTCGTGGGCGTCGATTTCGCCACGATTGAGGAAACTGCCTGTCCGGATGTCCACGCTGTTGCCGACGATATAGGCCAGTTGATCCGCGATCCTCAGGCTTCCGAAGGACTGGGCGTAGTGGAAACTCTTCTTGCGATGCAGCCACAGCGATTGCCAGAAGCGGCGCCCCTTGGTCTGCGTCACCATCAAGTCGCCGTTATTCGCCGCCCCGGTAACATCGACCGTGTTCTCAACAGACGCGCTGCGGATGATCGTACGCGCATTGCTCAGCAGGCGACCGGTGTTGTTGGTCAGCGCCCCGCCCGCCGAGATGAAAAGGTCATCATTGGCGGCAAAGGCAATGGCGAGACGATCCGCGCTCTCGGTAAGCACGCGAATGTCCCCGGTTGCGGACAGGGTGACGGCACCACGCGATTCAGGATCCTCCGCATCGCGCACACGGCCCGTCAAAGCGCCGCGCAGATCGATGCTGCCTTGCTGCGCAACCAGCGTGATCGCGCCCGAGAGGGACTCGACGCTCGCCTGCCGGGCAGGCGCATTGAGCACCTCGATTTCAGTGCCGCGGATGCGTACGGCTTTTTCTGCGGTGATCTTCGCCCCATTCAGGCTGATCTTGCCATCCGCCGTGATGGAGAAGCCGCCCACGGCAGCGTGTCCCTCTCCGGCAAACGCCACGCCAGCCCCGCGCGCCGACACCGAAACCGAGACCTTGCTCGCTTCGAGCGTGCCGCGCCCCGTAACATCCACCAGAATCTCGCTGGACGCCCCACCCAACTCCGTCCGCGAGGCCCAGGGGCGGGACGTCGAACCCGCCACGAGGGAAGAGTCGAGCGTGACATCCTGACGGCCCGCAACAACGGCGATATCGGCGTTCGGGCTGGCGTTGCGATTGATCACAGGACCATCGATCCGCAACCTTGATGCCACCAGTTGCAGCGAGGTCATATCGCCCTCAAGACCGCGCCCGGAGACGGTGATATCGCTTGCCCCGGTGTTGAGCACCGCATTGCCGCCCGAATAACGGATCGAGCCCGCCGAGATCGCAACCCCGCCCGTATTGATGAAGCTGCCGCCGTCCACCGTGACGCCGTTGGGATTGACCAGCACGACATGCGCGCGCGGCCCCAGCACTTCCAACGGACCATTGAGAAGCGTCCGCGAAGACCCCGTCACCTCATTGATGATCGTATTGGCTGCCGCGGTACGGTTGTTGAGGTCCACACCCGTCGTCGGCACGGAAAAGGCGGAGTAGCGGTTGATGCTCGTGCCGTTCGACGTCACCGGCGCGATATTGACGTTGATGCGCCCCCCTGCCCCGGTCGAAACCGTCGTCGCAGTCGTACCGTTGGCAACAACAGCCTGCGCGAGGACAGGGCTTGCCGCCACGAGCGGAGAGACGAAAACGAGGGTCCTGAGTAACCGGTGGTAACCGCCTTCCGATACGGGTGTCATTTGATCAGCCCCCCTTGGCGCAGACGGTCGCAGACGGGGCGCTCGCTCGTTTCCCCGACGAACCAGACAAAGTCGTAGCGTCCCTTGGAGTCCGAGATGACTTTGGCGCGATCGACCGGCCCGCGCCCGTCACGCGTCTCCCAAAGCGCAACAGAGATCGCCTTGCGGGCTCCCAGATGCTGCGGCACCGAGCGGTCCTTGCGGATATGAGCGCGACCGGCGTAGAGCATAACGATCCGGCCAGGAGCGCTTTCGACGGCTTTTGCCATCGACATGTCGCGGACGACCTGAAGGGCGCCGAGTTCAACCTTGCGACCGGCTTCGATGAGGCCACAATGCGCCTCCGCCATGGCCTCGCCCCATGACGCGACAAGCGCGGGATAGGCAGAGGCGTCACGAGAGGCAGAATTTCTAAGCCTGTCGCTGTCAGCCTTGGAAATATCGCCGGCGCGCAAGCTCGCGCGCTGTTGCCAGGCCGCCTCAACCAAGGGCTGATAGATTTTCCACGCCGGCCAGCCGGTTTCCCACCACTTGAGCGCGGGTCCCAGACCTCCGGCAACCTCGGGATGGGACTCCCTGTACAGGTCCACCGCAGACTGCTGATCGGACCGTAAATGCTCCATCACGAGTGAGACGGTAGGGCCACTCTCTTCAGCCAAGCTCTGAAGCAGACACGCGGCAGAGCGTGGATGCGCAACAACACCGTGGCGCTCACCAAGCAGCACCGAGGCACTGGCCCGAATCTGCGAGGAAATCTCAGCAAAGGGTACCTCCGAACCGGAAGCGACATTCACAATCGTTCCGTCACACGCGAAACCTTCGGCACACCCAAACAAAAGGGCGAAGGCCGCACGGACAACGATTTTGTTTTGTGTAGCCAGCATCAGGCCCGCTCTTTCAGAGCAGCAAAGCCCTTACCAAAGCCGTCGAGATTGATCTTCACATCGACGGGTGCGCTCTTGGTACTCCAGAGACGAACCGACAAAATCTTGCCGCCGGAAAGCTCCTTGAGGACACGCCCGGCAAGCTCGAACCCACCGTGGCACCCCATGCTGTTGCAAGTCTCGAACAGCACCTTGAACGGCTTGCCACCATCAATACGAAGCTCCATGCCAGGAGGCAGATACCCGCCCGACGGTGCACTCAGAATGCCGACATGACTACCCTTTTTGGAGGTGGGCAAAACGGTCGTGAGAAAGACCGGTTCTCCCTTGTCTGCTGCCACAAGTTTCTGGGTTAAACGGCAAGCAGAGCTGGGCGCAGAGGGCGGCGTACAGAGCAATTCCCACGCCCCGAAACGCTGACTATCTTCCTTGATTGGAAGAGACTCGCTTTTCCCCTGCGCAACGGCCACGACCGGAAAACCCAGAAGAAGGCCGAAGGAGAAATTGAAAAAAATAAAATAATTTCCATATCTTGAGCGCACGAATCAGCCCTTGAAAATATTTCATTAACGGCTGGCAGATACGCGGCCATTTTTTAGGCGACTACCAACTCAAGGTAGATTGTGTGATAAAAATCCTTCTATGTGACTATAAGCACATAGCGCGATGGCGGGCGACGCCGAGCTGGAAATGAGGGCTGTCGCTGTACCTGCACTCCGTCTGGAAAGAGGCGCTGCTGCGAAGTCCGACGGACACAGCTGAACACCGCTTTTTGTTGTGCACCGGAGCGTCGGGAGTTCATGGTCATTGATGGCCAGCATCGCACGATGGCGGTTTGGCTGTGGGGTGACGTCGGCTAGCGTCGTCGCTGGCTGTTCAACGCAGCAGATCCGCAAGAAGATGTCCGCAAGTTCATTGCCGGGAACCGCTCCAGGAAGCATGGCCTCGCTGTGGTCTGAGCAGACCTAAACAATCTCTTCCACACCTTCACTGCCGCAGCGCGTTCTCGCGCAGGCGCTGGATCGGCTTGAAGAGATAGGCCAGCACGCTATGCTCGCCGGAAATGATATCCACCTGTGCCTGCATGCCGGGGATGACCGGCTTATCCAGCCCGAAGCTGGTGGATTGGGCTTCCAGACGAACACGGAAATAGGGCTCGCCTTTCTCATCGCTCAGCGCATCGGGCGAGATGTCCAGCACCTTGCCACGCAGGCCGCCATAGAGCGCGAAATCATAGGCCGAGACCTTGATCACCGCCGGAAGCCCCGGCCAGACATTGGCGCGATCATTGGGCGCCAGACGCGCCTCCACCACCAGCGGGGCATCGGCCGGCACCAGTTGCACCAGTGGCTCGCCCGATTTGACGACGCCGCCGATGGTTTCCACGAAGAGCTTGTTGACGATGCCCGCCACCGGCGCCACCACCTCGGAACGACGCGAGCGGTCGCTCATCGCGTTGATCGCCTCCTCGAGCTTGGCGATCTGCACGGCGATTTCGCGACGGTCCTTTTCCGCATCGGCGCGGAAGTGCAGGCGTGCCTCGGTCTTGCGGGCGGCCAGCTCGCTCACCGCTGCCTCAAGGCGCGGCACATCATGCACGAGGCTGGCGATCTTGGCCTCGATCTGCTGAAGCGAGCGCTCGTTGTCGAGCAGCTCATTGTTCGACACCGCGCCGCGCGCCTCAAGCCGCCGCATGCTGGTGACTCGTGGCAGCACGATCTCCCGTTCCTTGAGCGAGGAGGTCCAGCGGCTCTTCATTTCCGCCAACTCCAGCTCCTTCTGGCGGTACTGGTCTTCCATCACGGCGATCTGCGCGTTCAGCCCTGCCATGCGCGCCTTGAAGAGCGCGATCTCCTGATCCCGGATCGAGGGAATCGCGCGGGCGATGTCCTCGGGCGGATCAAAGCGGGTGAGCCCTGCGGCCTCGGCATCGAGGCGGGCCGCCTGAAGGCGCTTGGCTTTCAGTTCCACGCGGTTCTGCTCCAGCTCGGCGCGGGAGAACGAGTTTTCAATGCGCAGCAACGGCGCGCCCGCGCGCACGTTCTGGCCCTCGCGCACCAGAATTTCGCTGACAATGCCGCCCTCGAAATGCTGGACGATCTGGTTGCGCGTCTGCGGCACGACGCGACCAGAGCCGCGTGTGATGCGCTCCAGCGAGGTCAGCGCGGCCCAGGTGGTGAAGAGGGCCAGCCCGAGGCCGACGGTCCAGATGAGCCGGGTGTGGGCGCGGCGTGCGATCTTGTCGGAGCGACGCAGGTAGAGCGCCGGGGTGCCGGGGGCGAGCGCATTCTGCGGGGGCGAGGCAAGGACAGACATCGGTTTTCCGGCTTCTCGGGAAGGTGCGGCCCAAGGTGCCAGCGATCCCTTTACGCCCTGTTAATCATAAAACGCGAAAACCAAGGGTGATCCCGCCAGAACCGCAGCGGGCCAAGGCGGAATGTCCAGAACGGGGCTTTCGGAATGCACCAGAAGCCACTCAGCGCCGCCCTGCCTCCCTCTGCCGCACGCGATGGACAATACGCGCCGCTGGGGCCGGACAGCCATCCCTTTGCCGATCTACGGCGTCTGGCGGCCTATTTCGACAGTTCCACCATCCCGCAGGCGTCGCCCGCAGATATGCAGGCCGCTCACCCCGCCGGCATTGCCCTTTTTGCCGAAAAACTCGGCCTGAAGGTGACGCTGGAAGAGCGGGCCGTTGCACAACTCCAGAATCAGGATCTGCCCGCCATTGTCATGCTGGGCAGCGGTGCCAGCCGTCTGGTACTGGCCCGCGAGAAAGGGGATCGCTTCATCCTCGGCGTGGGCGAAGGTGTCCTTGAGGTCAGTGTCGAGGCTCTGGCGAGCGCCGCGACAGGCGCCGTGTTCCGGCTGCACCGGGCCGACCCTGCCCCTTCTGCCGCCCCTACCCTTTCGTCACGCGCGGCTTTGCGGTTTGTGATGCCGCTTCTGCTGCGGGAAAAAGGACGGCTGGTGCATCTTGCGCTGGCAGGCTGGCTCATCAACCTCCTCGGGCTCGCGCTGCCCTTCTTCTCCATGGCAGTGTTCGACCGCGTGATCCCCCATGCGGCCTATGAGACGCTGTTTGCCTTGGCGGCCGGTGTCGTGCTCGCGCTCGCTCTGGAATTTGCGCTGCGCGATGCGCGCCTCACGCTCGCCGATGCGGTGGGGCAGAACATTGCGTTGAAGGTTCAGGAGCGTCTTGCCAGCCGCATGCTGTTTGCGCGGCTCGATGATCTGCCCGCCTCTCCCGCGCCGCTGTTGCAGGCCATGCCGGATATGGATGCGCTGGCCCATGCCCTGCCCCAGTTGGTGGTGGGCGCGCTGGTCGATCTGCCGTTTTTCCTGCTGCTGCTGGCCTTGGTTGCGAGCATCGGCGGGCCGGTGGTGGCGGTGCCAGCCCTTGGTGTGGTGGCTCTCGCGCTGCTGCACCTGCTGGCCCATACGATGAGCGCGCGGGCACACACCGAAAACTGTGGCGCGATCCGGCGGCAATCCCAGCTCGCCATGGAGGCTTCAAGCCTGCGCGAGCGCATCCGCGCGACCGGGCTGGGCGCGATGCTGCTGGGGCGCTGGTCGCGCAATGCGGATGATCTTGGTTATGTTGCCCACAAGATGCGCCATTGGCAGGGCATTGCCGTGCAGGGCAGCGCGGTGCTGGTGCAGGCGATCCTCGTCGGCGTGATTGTTGTCGGCGCGTTCCAGATCGGGGCTGCGGCCATGACGGTGGGCGCACTCTCGGCCTGTACCTTGCTGCTCAACCGTATCATCCTGCCCATCAGCCAGCTGATCGGCACCAGCTTCCGCTGCGTTCAGCTCGCGCGCAGCGTCTCCACCCAGCTGGCGCTGATCGAGGCGGAGCCGGAGAGCGGCACCGACAAGCGCTTTGCGGATGCCGCCAGCGTCACCCCCCAGCTGGAGGCGCATCACGTCAGCTTCCGCTACAAGGGCGAGCAGCGCCGCGCGCTTCAGGATGTTTCGCTCACAATCAAGCCGGGTGAGCGCATCGGCATCATCGGCAAGACAGGCTGCGGAAAATCCAGCCTGCTCAAACTGTTTCTGCGCCTTCACAGCCCGGAAAGCGGCAAGATCCTGCTGGGATCGCACGACATCCACCATTTTGATCCGGCCGCCCTGCGCCGCCTGATCAGCTACATGCCGCAGGAGCCGATGCTCTTTGAGGGCAAGCTGGAGGAAAACCTCACGGCGGGCCTGCGGGATGTTGATCGTGCACGGTTCGAGGCGGTGTGCCGCCTTTCGGGCGTGCATGATTTTGCCAGCCTGCACCCCTCGGGTTACAGCCTTGAGGTGGGCCCGCGCGGGCAAGCTCTTTCGGGCGGGGAGCGCCAATCCGTGACGCTTGCCCGCGCCCTGATGGAACACAGTGCCTTCTATGTTCTCGATGAGCCGACCTCTGCGATGGACAATGGCCTTGAAGCGCGCCTGATCGCGGAGCTGGGCACGATCACGGGGGAAGCCGGGCTCATTATCGCCACGCATCGGCTGCCGCTGCTCAAGCTGGTCGACCGGATCATCTGGCTGGATGGCGGGCGCGTGGTGGCCGATGGCCCGCGCGGGGAAATCTTCGCCAAACTGGGGCTGGCGGCCTGACACGTTAACCGCACAACAAACCTATTCTTATATTGCTCGGGCGGACACAGGCAGAAAGCCGAGTAAAACGTGAGCGCCGCTGAAGAATCGGAAAACCATTGGCCGGGCTATGTCGATGCCCTGACCACGATGGTCATGATCCTCATCTTCGTGATGATGATCCTGTCCGTGGCGTTCTTTTCCGCCTCGGCCAACACCTCGCGCGCGCTTGTCGAACGCATTGCCAGCACCATCGGCGTGAATGTTTCCCAGCCCAATGTCTCGGGCGAGGAAATGGCCGACAAGCTGGTGGATCTTCTCCAGAACGAGCGGAAAAAGGGCAATACCGGCACCTCCGCCTCTGAAGCGCCGCCGCCCGCCTTCAACACGCAAGCCGCTGAAACCATTGTCCGCTCTCAGGCCACCGCGGTGGCCGATACCAGCGCGGGCAAGGTGCGGATCGATTCCGCCGAAACCAACCTGACGGTGATGTTCCAGCCGCGCGCCACGAATGTGGACGCGGACTCCCTCAACGAGATCGAGACCTTCATCGCCGCGACCTTCGGGCTGCCGCGCCCGGTGTATTACCAGCTCACGGCCTATGCCAACATGAGCGCCGGAGGCCTCTCCGACAGCCGCCGCGTGGCCTATTACCGCGCCATGTTCGCGCGGCAGAAGCTGATCGCGAAGGGGGTGGACCCCAAGCTGATCAGTGTGCGGATCGAGGACAGCCCGCGCGAAGCCACCAACGACAAGCTGAACCTGCGCGTCCTGCCCGGATACGGTGCCAATGGCACCGAAGCCCCGGCCGCGACGCCCCCCAACGCCGAAAGACGCTGACATGCCGCACCAGCAGGGATTACAGCAAGCCAAACTCAAAAGCGTCATCCGCGGCCAGTTGCTGCGCATGGGCGCGGTGCTCGCCGGCATGGGGGTTTTGCTCTACATCGCCTTCGAGTTCATCCATGAGGGCGTGAAAGCGAACCTCGTGCTGAACGCGGCGATTATCCTGATGTTCGGCATCGGCATTTTTCTCTCGTTCCGCCGTGTGCTCAAGGTCAGCTCCGACGCCGTGGGCTTTGCGGCCCTGCAGGAAGCCTTCGAGGATGCGCGCTTCGAGCGCACGGAAACCATTGAAGACCCCTATTGGCGCCATTATCGCTGCATAAAGCCGGGTGTAGTCTTTTCGCGCCCCAAGTCCATCGGGCATGTGTTCGACATCGCCTATGACGAGCTGCTGCGCGCGAAAAGCGTCAATATCTCCGTCTCCACCATGCGCAGCGTCATCGACGGCATCGAACAGCGGCTCGCGGATGAGCGCAGCCAGCTGTCGTATCTCGCCAACCTACTCGTCTTTCTGGGCCTGATCGGCACGTTTATCGGCCTGATGGAAATGGTCGGCTCGGTGGGCGGCATCATCGGCAGCCTCAACACCTCCACCGCCGCGCCGCAGGATGCGATGAAATCGCTCCTCGCCAGCCTTCAGGTGCCGCTCAAGGGCATGGCGACGGGCTTCTCCTCCTCGCTCTTCGGTCTGTTCGGCTCGCTCGTCGTCGGGTTGCTCACCAAGTTCGGCAACAGCGCCATCGGGGCGATGAAGGAGGAGTTCTCGACCTGGCTCGCCACGGTTTCGCATCTTGAGCCGGGCAAGGGCGACACGCGCGAACTCGCCCGCCTGATCGCCGACGGCATGATGGGCACGGGCGGCTCCGGCGCCAGCGGCAGCGCCGGGGGCATCTCCGATGTCGGCGTTGTGGCCACCATGGCGCAGGGCTTCGGGCGGATGAACTCGGGCATGGATGCGGTATCCAACATTCTGCCGCGCATGGTCGAGATTCAGGAGCAGGGGCTCGTTGCGCATGGCGCACTGATGGAGCGCTTTGACCGTCTCCTGCACGAGCATGCGGAAATGCGCGAGCATCTTGCGACTGAACCGCCCCGGGTTTGCCGGAGGCCATTTGGTTTAAGTTATGCGGCCATAGCTGGCTGGTCCAGCGTGGCGTAATAGCGCTCCTCGGCCTCAGCAGGCGGGATGTTGCCGATCGGCTCCAGCAAC